>JBFJJW010000181.1:0-6499 GCA_041612095.1 Solimonas sp.
ACGTCCTTGGAGGCCTTGGCGGCAATCGCCTTGCCCTGCGGTCCGAAGATGCCGCCGTTGGCGGTCAGCAGGTCCTTGCGCTCCATGCCGGGGCCGCGCGGACGCGCGCCGACCAGCAGGGCGTAGTCGGTGCCTTCAAAACCCGACATCGGATCGCCGTGCATTTCAATGCCGGCCACCAGCGGGAAGGCGCAGTCGGCGACTTCCATGACCGTGCCCTTGAGCTTTTCCTGGACTTCCGGAACCGGCACTTCCAGCAACTGCAGAATCACCGGCTGGTCGGGACCCAGCATGGAGCCGGAGGCGACACGGAAGATGAGCGAATAGGCAATCTGGCCGGCGGCGCCGGTGATGGCGACCTTGACGGGCTTTTTCATCTAGGAACTCCCTGAAACGGTGGCGGTGAACGGTGCCGGAGGCGGCAAAGGGGCGGCAATTTTACCCGTTTTGCTGCGCCGCAGCGGGCGAATGCGGCTTCAGCCCTGCTGCAGCACGATCTTGGGCGGCGTCTTCAGCGTCGAGCGCAGCGAGATCCAGCCCAGCAGTGCCACCACCCCCGCACCAAAGAGGGTGCCGATCAGCCACAGCAGCGGTCGCGGCCCGTAGGGAATGCTGAAAACCTGCTCGGCCAGCAGCCAGGCCACGGATTGCGCGGCGATCGCCGCAATCAGCCCGGCGAGGCCGCCGAGCACGGCGTACTCCGCCAGCAGGCCGCGCACGATCAATCCCGAGCGCGCGCCCAAGGCCCGCAGCAGCGCGGTTTCACGCACGCGTTCGGCGCGCGTGCCCTCGATGGCGGCGAGCAGTACGCAGAGGCCGGCGGCCAGCGTGAACAGGAAGATGAACTCCACGGCGCCGACGATGCGATCGACGATGCCACGGACCTGGCTCATCATCGCCTCGATGTCGAGTACGGTGATGTTCGGGAACGCGCCGATCAGCTCACGCAGCAGCGTGCGGTTTCCGGGCTCGAGCTTGAAGCTGGTGAGCCACTGCGCAGCCACGGCGGCGTCCAGTGTGCCGGTGGGTGCCAGCAGAAAGAAATTGGGCTTGAAGCTGTCCCATTCCACGGTGCGGAAGTTGTGGATGGTGAAGGTGATGCGCTCGCCAGCAAAATCCAGCGTCAGCGTGTCGCCGAGCTTCACCCCCAGCCGCTCCACGACGTAGGTATCGGCAGACAACCACGGCTGGCCGTGCCCGGCTTCGCCCCACCACTGACCCTCGACGATGCGATTGTCGGGATTGAGTGTCTCGCTCCAGGACAGGTTGAAGTCGCGATTGATCCAGCGTTGGGTTTCCAGATCGGTAAACGAGTCGGCGCTGACTTCGACTCCGTTCAGCGCGACCAGACGACCGCGCGCCATCGGCCATAGCTGCAGGCTCGGGTAGCCGCGTTCGGCGAAGAACGCCTTCAGCGGCGCAACCTGATCGGTCTGGATATTGATCAGAAACTGGTTGGGCGTCTCCGGCGGCAGTTTCTTCTGCCAGGTCACCAGCAAGTCCTGACGCACGACCGACACCAGCAGCAGCGCCAGCAAGGCCAGCCCCAACGCCGTGACCTGCGCCACGGTCGCGCGCCGGCGCCGCGCGACGTTGCCGAGGCCAAATCGCCACGACACCCCGACCGCGCGTTTCAGCGGCGACAGCGCCAGCACCAGCAGCCAGGCCAGTGCAGCGAGCACCACCAGCGTGACGGCAGCGCCGCCCAGAACGGCGATCGCCAGCCGGGGTTCGCCGGTCGCCAGCCACAGCAGCGCGGCCGCGGTGGCCAGCGCGGCCAGCCAGATCAGCCGCGAGCCGGTGGAGCCGGTTTCCGCGCGCTGGAACACGCGCAAGGGGGGCGTGCGCCGTGCGTCCAGCAACGGCGGCACCGCGAACCCGACCAGCATCAGCAGGCCCAGCGCGGCCGCGGCCAGCAGCGGCCACAGCGGCGCGGGCGGCATCTCCAGCTGCAGCAGGCCACCGAGCAGATCGGCGATCACCGCCTGCGCGGCATAGCCGACGGCCGCGCCCAGCGCACCGCTGATCGCGCCCAGCAGCAGCAGCTGCAGCAGCAGTGCGCGCCCGAGGAAACCGCTGCGCGCGCCCAGGCAGCGCAGCAGTGCGATCTCATCGCGCAGTTTCTCGCCGTACTGTCGCGCCGACAGTGCCACCGCGGCGCAGGCCAGCAGGGTTGCCGCCAGCACGGCGATGTCCAGGAACTGGCCTGCGCGATCCAACGCGCTGCGGATTTCAGGGCGCGCATCCTGAGGCGTGATGCGTTTGATGCCCTCGCCTGGCTCGGCGTCCAGCAAGGGTGCCAGGGCCTCGGCGCTGCCAGCGAACAGGCGGCCGTACTCGACGCGACTGCCGGGGCCTATCAGCGTGGTCGCGGGCAGGTCGGCCGCATTGATCATGACGCGTGGCGCCAGATCGCTGAAACCGGTGCCGCGGTCCGGCTCGGTGTCGATGACCGCGGTCACACGCAGGCCCAGCGCCCCTACCTGCACCTCGGCGCCGGGCTGCAATTGCAGCTCCTGCCATAGGCGCAGATCGGCCCAGGCCTCGCCGCGGGGCGGAATGCCCGCTGCTGCCGCAGCCGGCGCAAACGGCTCGGCGGCGATGAGCAGTGTGCCGCGCAGGGGATAGCCTTCGGCGACGCCCTTGATCGAGGCCAGCGTCGATTGCTCGCCGGCGAACACGACGCTGGCAAACGAGGCGATATCAACGCTGCGCACGCTGGCATCAGACGCCCGCAGCGTGGTCGGCAGCGGACGCCGCGATTCAAACGCCAGATCCGCGCCCAATGCGTCCCCGGTTTGCGCCGACAGTGCGCTACGCACGCGTTCGGTAAACAGGTTGACGCCGCTGACGGCCGCCACGGCAACCGCGAGCGCCAGCCCGAGGATGAACAGCTCGCCACTGCTCCAGCCGCGCCGCAGCCGGCGCCAGGCGTGCCGCAGCGCGCTCATGCCATCACCCCGCCTGGGATGCCGCACAGGCTTTCCGTAGAATCCGGCGACCTGTCCCGCCGACCAACGCAGCCTGCCCCGATGCCCGAGTGCCGATGACGCGACGCGCTGAACTCGATGCCCTGCGCGGCCTGCTGCTGGTGCTGATGGCGCTGACCCATCTGCCGACGCGCTACTCGGCCTACAGCAGCCAGGCCTTTGGCTATGTGTCCGCGGCCGAAGGCTTCGTGTTTCTGTCGGGCTTCGTCGCCGGCATGGTCTACTGGCGCGGCCTCAAGCTGCACGGCGAAGGCTGGATGCGCGGCAAGCTGCTGGCGCGTGCGCGCGAGCTCTACGGTTGGCATGTGCTGTTGCTGCTGTTCGTGTTCACGGTAGGTGCCGCCATCGGCCATTTCGGCGAGCGGCCGCTGCTGCGCAATCTGCTGAGCTTCTATTTCGACCAGCCTGGCGTCGCGCTGTGGGCGGCGCCGCTGCTGCTGTATCAGCCGCCGCTGCTGGACATCCTGCCCACCTACATCGTCATGCTGCTGCTGTCGCCGCTGTGGCTGGGACAGGCGCGCCGGCATGGCTGGGGTCCGGTCCTGCTGTGCAGCTTCCTGATCTGGGTGTTCGCGCAGGTCGGTGGTCGCGCGCTGCTGCTGGAGGGCTTCAACCTCGCGACCGGCGACCACGTGCCAACGCTGCCGCTGCCGGTGCTGGGCTACTTCGACGACTTCGCCTGGCAGCTGTTGTGGGTCTGCGGTCTGTGGTGCGGTCATCTGCTGGTCGAGCAGCGCCTGGCCGCGCAGCTGCCGCGCAGCGGGCTGCGAATCGCGGCGGTCCTGACCGCTGCTGTCTATCTGGCCTGGTACCACGGCGTGCTCGATCTGCTGCTGCAGCCGCTGGGGCTGTCGATCCCCGCGCGCGGCGAACTGCCCTTGTTCGACAAGATGCTGCTGCAACCGCTGCGGGTGCTGAACTTCGCCGTGCTCGCGGTCAGCGTGGGGTTGCTGCTGCCGCGCCTCTCCGGAGCCGCGCGTCGCGCCGGCCCGGCGGTGCTGGGCCTGATCGGCCGGGCGTCGCTGAAGGTATTCGCGACCCACCTGTTTCTGGTGCTGTTGGCCTTCACGCTGGTGGACCGGGACGAGAATCCGCTGGATGCCGCCACCGAGGCCCTGGTGCTGGTGCTGGTGTTCGGCACCATGCTGATGGTCGCCTGGCGACACCAGCTGCGGGTCCAGAACGCCCTGCGATAGACCGCTGTGCGCCTCAGCCATCAAGGCGGCCCTCGCGCAGGGTCAGCGTGCGCCCGCAGCGCCGCGCCAGCTGCGTGTCGTGGGTGACCAGCACCAGTGTCGTGCCCTCGCTGCGATTGAGTTCGAACAGCAGGTCGATGATCTGCGCGCCGGTTGCGGAGTCCAGATTGCCGGTAGGCTCGTCCGCGAACAGGATCTTGGGGCTGCCACTGTAGGCGCGGGCGATGGCCACGCGCTGCTGCTCGCCACCGGAAAGCTGATGCGGATAGTGGCCCAGGCGTTTGCCCAGACCGACCCGCTCCAGCGCGCTGCGCGCACGCGCAGCGGCGTCACTCAGGCCCGCCAGCTCGGCAGGCAGCATCACGTTCTCCAGTGCGGTAAAGCCGGCCAGCAACTGAAACGACTGAAACACGAAGCCGACGCGTCCGGCGCGCAGGCCGGCGCGGGCATCTTCATCCAGCGCCGCCAGGGACTGGCCGTCCAGCAGGATCTCGCCGCTGCTGGGTTGATCCAGACCCGCCAACAACGACAGCAGCGTGGTCTTGCCCGAGCCGGAGCGGCCGACAATCGCCACCGACTCGCCCGCCAGGATGTTCAGGCTGACGGCGCTCAATATCGTCAGCGCCGCGTCGCCACTGTTAACCTCCTTGCCAACGCCGCGCGCGGCAACCACTGTGTTTACGACCATGATGCTTCGATTCCTTAGTGTTCTGATTCTGGCGACCGCCGCGCTCACCGCGCGCGCTGACGGTGATGCGCCGACGATACTGGTCCTGGGTGACAGCCTCAGCGCGGCCTACGGCGTGCCGAAATCCCAGGGTTGGGTGGCACTGCTGCAACAGCGGCTGGAAGACCGAGGCTATCCGCAGCGCGTGGTCAACGCCAGTATCAGTGGCGAGACCACGGTCGGCGGACTCAATCGTCTCCCTGCATTACTGGACCGCCATCAGCCGCAATTGGTTCTGATCGAACTGGGGGCCAACGACGGGCTGCGTGGCCTCGCGCTGGAACAGTTGACCCATAACCTGACGCGGATGGCGGTCCTGAGCCGCAAGGCCGGCGCGGTTCCGGTTCTGTTTGAGATGCGCATACCCAGCAACTACGGCCCACAGTATGCAAACGGATTCACCGCGAGCTTTGGGGCTGTGGCCGCGGCCGAACAGGCGCCGCTGGTGCCGTTCTTTCTCGCCGCTATCGCGCTGGACCCGGAGGCCTTCCAGGACGACGGCATCCATCCCCGCGCCGCGGTGCAGCCGCAGCTGCTGGACGCGGTCTGGCCGACGCTGGAGCGGGTGCTGCCGCGGCGGTGACCTTCGAGGGTGGCTCCGGGGTGCATCCTCCGGAGGCGGTGCTGCGTATTAGTAAGCGTTACGGGCGTTTCACTAATAGCAAATAAATCATGAAGATCGCAGTCATCGGTTCCGGCATTTCGGGCCTGTCGTCGGCCTACTTCCTGTCCGCGCGACACGAGGTCACGCTGTATGAGCAGGACGACCGCGTGGGTGGCCACACCAATACCATTGTCGTTGATACCGCCGAGGGCCCGCAGCCGGTCGATACCGGCTGGATCGTCTACAACGGCGTCAACTACCCCAATCTCACGGCCCTGTTTGCCGAGCTGGGCGTCGCCACCCGTCCCACCAGCATGTCGTTTGGCGTATCGCTGGGCCGCGGGGCCTATGAGTGGAAGGGCAGCGACAATCTGCTGACGGTGTTCGCGCAGCCCGCCAACCTGTTTCGCCCGGCGCATCTGCGCCTGCTGACCGACATCCTGCGCCTCAACAAGCTGTGCACGGCGCTGCTCAGATCGGGCCAGTTGCCGGGCGGCTCGCTGGGCCAGTTCCTGGGGGATGCCGGCTTCTCCAGGGAGCTGGGCGCGCGCTACCTGTTGCCGATGGCGGGCCTGATCTGGAGCTGCTCGCCGAAGAAGGCGATGGAGTACCCGGCGGCCGACTTCATGCGTTTCTTCGAGGCCCACAGCCTGTTCACGGCGACCCAGCAGCCCACCTGGCATACCGTCATCGGCGGCAGCCATCAGTACGTCAGGAAGATGCTGGCGCGCTATGCCGGGCAGCTGCGCCAGAACGCACGCGTGGCCGCCCTGCGCCGTGTCGAGGGCGGCGTCGAGGTGGTGTCGGCGCAGGGCGCGGAGCGCTACGACCGGGTGGTCTGCGCCACCCATTCCGATCAGGCGCTGCGACTGCTGGCGGATGCCAGCGCGCAGGAGCGGCGCGTGCTCGGCGGCATCCCCTACAACGCCAGCCGCGTGGTGCTGCATACCGATGAAAGCTACCTGCCCCGGCGGCGGCGGGC
>JBFJJW010000182.1:0-6322 GCA_041612095.1 Solimonas sp.
AACGAAGAGAACAGCGTGTGGTACTTGAACCAGCGCAGGTCGGAGTCGAGGCTGCGCAGGAACAGGCCGGAACGCTCCAGGAACAGCAGGATGCTTTGCGAGTCCTGCCAGCCGGTGACGTGATCGCACAGCTGCGCGGACAGGCGCGTGAGCACGGAAGTGCGACGCAGGAATTCTTGGATGCGTGGTGGCTGCAGGCCGAGTACGTTGTCGGTCAGGTACTCCGCCAGTTCGCGTGGGCGGTAGGCGGTGAGATCACCCAGCGAGCGCCGCACCGACGGGCTGACCAGGCTCAGGCGGAACAGTTGCAGTGCAGCCGGCCAGCCTTCGGTGCGGCGATAGATCGCATCCAGCTCCTCGCGGTTGACGGACAGGTCCTGGGCCAGCGAGAAGAACTGGTCGGCTTCGTCCGGCGAGAAGCGCAGATCGTCGGCGCGCAGCAGCAGCGCCTGATTGTTGACGACCAGGCGCGCGAGGCCGATCTCCGGCACCGAGCGCGAGCCCACGAAGATGGTGACGTTCTCGGGAATGTGGTCCAGCAGCTCGCGAAATGCAGCGAGCGCTGCGCGATTGGTCAGCGCCTGGAATTCATCGAAGAACAGGTGCACCGGCCGATCGAACTGCACCAGTCGGGCGGCAACCCAGTCGGACAGGCGGCGCCGTGCGATCTGGCCCTGGTCCGGCGTATCCGGCGCGGGTGCGGCCAGGGTGTCCATCAGGGCCTGCACGTGCACCGTCAGACGGCGCATGTCGTTGTCGGCCTCGTCCAGCGTCAGCCAGCCGGTGACGGCATCCTGGGATTCGCTGGCGGCCTTGGCCTGCTGCAGCAGCGTGGATTTGCCGTGCCCGGCGGGCGCCTGCACCACCACCAGGCCGTACCGCGGCTGGCGAAACATGCGGTCCAGCAGCTCACGCCGGCTGATCGCGCCCGGGTAGGCGGGCGGCGCGAAGAACTTGTGGGTAAAGACCTCGGCGGCGGGCGAAACAGCTTCCATGTAGAGAGAAGGCGGTCCTGCCAGAAAATGGGGGTCTGCACTATAGCCCAGCTTCGGCGCGCGGCAGGCTGCCAGTGCGCTGCAGACCCCCCACGCCGGATTACGCGTTCATGCCGGGCTCGGGCAGCGCACGGGTGTGGTTGCGTTGCTGCAAATGCCACAGCCGCGCATAGGCGCCGTCTGCGGCCAGCAGCGACTCATGCGTGCCTCGTTCCAGGACGCGGCCTTGTTCCAGATAGGCGATCTCGTCGGCATCGGTGACCGTGGATAGCCGATGGGCGATGACCAGCGTGGTGCGGTGCGCCGCGACTTCGCGCAGCGCGTCGAGTATGGCGCGCTCGGAGCCCGAGTCCAGCGAGGAGGTCGCCTCGTCGAAGATCATGATCGGTGGGTCCTTGAGCAGGGCGCGGGCAATGGCGATGCGCTGCTTCTCGCCGCCGGAGAGTTTGAGGCCGCGCTCCCCGACCTTGGTGGCGTAGCCCTCGGGCAGCTGTGCGATGAACCCGTCGAGGTGTGCCAGCTTGGCTGCGCGCTCGATCTCGGCGTGACTGCAGCCGGGGCGGCCGTAGCCGATGTTGTACTCGATGGTGTCGTTGAACAGCACGGTGTCCTGCGGCACCACGCCGATATGGGCGCGCAGGCTCTCCTGGCTCAAGGCGCGCAGATTGTTGCCGTTGACCGTGATACGGCCGCCGTTGGGGTCGTAGTAGCGGAACAGCAACCGCGCCAGTGTGGACTTGCCGGCCCCGCTGGGGCCAACGACCGCGAGCTTGCGCCCGGCGGGGATATGCAGGTCCACCCCATGCAGGATGCCGCGATTGTCGTGGTAGCCGAAGTGCACGCCTTCGAAGCGCACATCCGCATTGCTGACGCTGAGGGTACCGGCGTCACTGGCGTCTGCGACCTTGGGCTTGGCGTCGATCAGGCCGAACATGCGTTCCATGTCGGACAGGGCGCGGCGGATCTCGCGGTAGACGAAACCGAGTACGTTCAGCGGAATGAACAGCTGGATCATGTAGGCGTTGATGGCGACGAAATCACCCAGACTCATGGCGCCGGTGGTGACGCGGCTGGCGGCCAGTATCATCATCCAGGTCAGGGCGCCGGCGATGATCAGCGCCTGGCCGGTGTTGAGTCCGGCCAGCGACAGGCGGTTCTGCTGCTGCGCGCGCTCCCAGTCCGCCAGATGGCGGTCGTACTCGTTGGCTTCGAAGCGCTCGTTGCCGAACAGCTTCACGGTCTCGTAGTTCAGCAGGCTGTCCACGGCGCGGGTATTGGCGCGCGAGTCCAGCTGGTTGGCCTCGCGCACGAAGCGTGTGCGCCATTCGGTGACGACGATCGAGAACAGCACGTAGGCGGCGACGCTGCCGGCCGTGATCAGGGCGAAGGCGCTGCCGTAGTTGAACAGCAGGATGCCGGCGACCAGGGCGATCTCCAGCAAGGTCGGCAGGATGTTGAACAGCATGAAGCGCAGCAGGAAGCTGATGCCGGAGATGCCGCGCTCGATGTCGCGCGAAAGGCCACCGGTGCGGCGCGACAGATGAAAGTCCAGATCAAGCTGGTGCAGGTGCTGAAATACCCGCAGCGCGGCGCGGCGCATGGCGCGCTCGGCGACGCGGCCAAACACGACGTCACGCAGCTCGCCGAACAGCACGTTGACCAGTCGCAGGCCGCCGTAGGCCAGCAGCAGCCCCAGCGGCAGCGCCAGTACCGCGTGCTGGCTGCCATCCAGAGCATCGACGATCTGCTTCAGCAGCAGCGGTAGCGTGACGCTGGCGAGCTTGGCGGTGACCAGCAGCACCAATGCGAGGGTGACGCGACCGGGGAAATCGGTGAGATATGGCAGCAGCTGGCGCAGCACGCGCCAGTCGGCGCGCGCGGGCTGATCGGACTCAGGAAGGCGGGAAGGGCGCAAGGATGGGGCCTCGGTGACGGGCGGTCATCCTCAGGGTATAGACGTCAGCTTTCAAGGCTGAACGGTCCACGCGACGCTGCACTGGGGCTGTATGCTGTGAAGCAGCGGTATTGGAGTGCCTTTGGCCATGAGAGGTGGTGGAGCACGTGCGTTGAGAAGAACCCTAGCGCGCGCCCTGGGCGTGAGCCGGCAGGATGACGTCGCACTGTGGCTGGTGCGCCTTTTTGTGTTGCCGCCCAGCCAGTCGAAACCCCTGCCGCGCTGGATGTCGGCACCGCTGCTGCGTGCCCGGTCCGCAGTCGCCCACAAGCTGGGGGTAGCGGACCCCGAGCGGATCGATGAGTGGCTGATTCGCCTGCTGATCCTGCCGGACCATGATCGCCGCACCCGCCACTGGGTGCCGGCCCCATTGGTGCAGCTGGTCGCGGCCGCGATCTGGTTGCTGACCTTGCCTTACCGCCTGCTGACTCGCGCGATGGCGCACCTGGACTTCGACGCGGCCGGGCAGCGCATGGATGGCGTATCCAGACGGGTCCTGGCGCTGCCGTCGCCCGTCCGCATGCTGCTGCTGGCGGTTGCGATTGTGCTGCTGTGGATGGCCACGACCACGCCGCTGAGCACCCCGCAGCAACTGTTGTTCTTCGGTGCCATATGGATATCCGCGCTTCTGGTGCAGCGCATGCCCGGAAATCTGGCGGCGCTGCTGCTGGTCATGCTGTCGCTGGTGGCCAGCGGCCGTTACATCTGGTGGCGGCTGACGCAGTCGCTTGGTTTCGAGACACCGTTGGAATACGTCTTCGGCTATGGCCTGCTGCTGGCCGAAATCTACACCTGGCTGATCATGCTGCTGGGCTACATCCAGAACGCGTGGCCGCTGCAGCGGCAGCCGGCGCCCTTGCCGCAGGATCGCTCCTTGTGGCCCACCGTCGATGTGTTCGTGCCGACCTACAACGAACCCCTGCGGGTCGTGAAGCCGACGCTCTATGCCGCATTGGCGCTGGACTGGCCGAAGGACAAGCTGCGGGTCTGGTTGCTGGATGATGGTCGCCGCGAGGAGTTTCGCGAGTTCTGCGGGCAGATCGGCGCCGGCTACCTCACCCGCAGCGACAATGCCCACGCCAAGGCCGGCAATCTGAACCGCGCGCTGGAGAAGACCGACGGCGAGTTTGTCGCCATCTTCGACTGCGATCATGTGCCGGTACGTTCGTTTCTGGTCAACACCCTTGGCTGGTTTCTGCGCGACCGCAAGTGCGCGATGCTGCAGACACCGCATCACTTCTTCTCGCCGGACCCGTTCGAACGCAACCTCGGGACCTTCCGCCGGGTGCCGAACGAGGGCAGCCTGTTCTACGGCCTGGTCCAGGATGGCAACGATCTGTGGAACGCGACCTTCTTCTGCGGCTCCTGCGCGGTGATCCGCCGCAAGCCGCTGGAGGAGGTTGGCGGCATCGCCGTCGAAACCGTGACCGAGGACGCGCACACCGCCTTGAAGATGCACCGGCTCGGCTATACCACGGCCTACCTCAATCAGGTTCAGGCCGCAGGTTTGGCGACGGAGTCCTTGTCGGGGCATATCGGCCAGCGCATCCGCTGGGCGCGTGGCATGGCGCAGATCTTCCGTATCGACAACCCGTTGTTCGGCCGCGGCCTCAGTGTGTTCCAGCGTCTGTGCTACAGCAACGGCATGCTGCATTTCTTCAACGGCATCCCGCGTCTGGTCTACCTGACCGCGCCGCTGGCCTACCTGTACTTCGAGTTGCACGTGATCTACGCGGCGGCGGCCAGCATCGTCGCCTATGCCTTGCCGCACCTGTTTCTCTCGGGTCTGACGAACTCGCGCATACAGGGGCGCTACAGACACTCCTATTGGGCCGAGGTCTACGAGTCGGTACTGGCCTGGTACATCACGCTGCCGACGACGATCGCCTTCATCAATCCCCGCCACGGCAAGTTCAATGTCACGGTCAAGGGCGGACTGATCGAGTACGCGCATTTCGACTTCGACATCGCGCGCCCGTATCTGGGATTGATCCTGCTGAACGTGGGCGGCCTCATCATGGGGTTCTGGCGCCTGTTCCACGGCGACGCCAGCGATATCGGCACGGTGCTGATCACGATGACGTGGGCCTTCTACAACTTCGTGATGCTGGGCGCGGCGGTCTCGGTGGCGACCGAGACGCGACAGGTGCGCAAGGCACATCGCGTGCCGGTGCGCATCGGTGCGACGCTGCTGCTGGCCGACGGTCAGCGCCTGGACGTCACCACCGATGATTTCTCTACGACGGGCCTGGGGTTCCTCGTGCATGACGAGCTGGCGCTGAACCTGGGAGATGCGCTTACCGTGATTCTCCGCGATGATCAGGGCGAACATGCCTTCCCGGCGCAGGTCAGGCGCTGGCACTCGCCCTCGCTTGCGGTTAACTTCGAGCCATTGAGCATTGAGCAGGAAGCGAAACTGATCAACTGCACCTTTGGCTGGCCAGACGCCTGGCTGCACTGGGACGATCAATCCAATCAGGACAAGCCGCTGAAGAGCTTTCTTGAAGTGCTGCGATATGGCCTGCAGGGGTATGTCAGGCTCGCCGATCGCGCCGCGGCAAGTCTGGAGCGCGCGCTACGCGGAGATGGCCGGCAGTCGGTGAACTAGGAACGGCGCAATCGATATGGGCTTCTGGAGCTACTACTTCTTTGCAAAGCTGCTGATGTTCGGTGGCGGCTTCATCGGCTTTCATGTGCTGGAGAATCTGCTGTTTGCCGCGTTTGTCGCGCTACCGGTCCGGCATTGGGCACTGAAGGTAGGCAAACAGATCGTTGCGGTACCGGTCGGCGTCGCTCTGCTTTACTACGACACATGGTTGCCGCCGTTGCGGCGCGTGATTGCCCAGGCCGACCAACTCGCCGGGTTCAGTACGGTATATGTGCTCGACCTGATGCAGCGCTTCATCAACTTCAAGTTGGTGATGGCGCTGGTCTTACTGTTGATTGTCTACTGGCTGCTTTCGCGCAAGCTGCGGATGAGCAGCTTCGCAGTGCTCGCCATTCTGCTGGCGCCGCTTCTAGGAATTGCGACGGGTGTTACGCAACCTGCAGGGAGCGCCACGCCAACAGCGATCGCTACGACCCAAGATGCAAATTCCGGCGCGCCCATTAGTTCAGAGCGCGATCTGGACGCCACGCTGGACGCCTTCTACGCGCGCGAACAGCAACGCCGGGTGCGGCTGCAGCCGGTCATGAATGAGGACACGCCGTACGACGTGCTGATTCTGCAGAACTGCTCGCTGGCCTGGGATGACCTGGAATTCGTGGGCCAGCGGCAGAACCCGCTGCTGGCGCGGTTTGATCTGCGCTTGGACAATTTCAACGCGGCGGCCAGCTACAGCGGCCCGGCGGCGATTCGCCTGCTGCGATCGAC
>JBFJJW010000183.1:0-6320 GCA_041612095.1 Solimonas sp.
ATTGGACCAGCTAGGGCCGCGCTATGGCGAAAAGCATCCGACGCGGATAGCTGCCCAGGCGCGGTTTCAGGCCGCGGAGAATGCCTACTTCACCCAGCTGCGAATACGCGCAGAAGGCATACGCTCGGACTACGAGCTGGCCGAGAGCACGCGTGCCGACCTGCAGGAGCGGGTCGACCGTTCGATGGCGCGCATCCAGAATCTGGACCGCAAGGACTACGAGCTGAAGGTGTTGCAGCGCGAGGTGGATACCAATCGCGAGCTCTACGAAACCTTTCTCAAGCGGTTCAAGGAAACGCAGGCAACAGCGGACCTTCAGTTCGGTAACGCCAGGGTCATAGACGCTGCGCGGGTACCGATTGAACCTTCCTGGCCACGCAAGGGACTGATCCTGGTTGGCGCTGCCATGCTCGGCTTTTTCGCGGGATGCGGTCTGGTGTTGCTGCGCAATGCGCTGGACAGCAGCGTCCACGGCAGCGAGATGATGGAGCAGATTACCGGACTTCCGGTCCTCTGCACCTTGCCCCGCCTGCGTGGAAGCAAGGCCGATGCCAAGCGACTGGTGCGGCTGGAACTGGACGACCCTAAGTCACTGTACTCCGAGAGCATCCGCACGCTGCGAACCAGCATCCTGCTGTCGGACCGGCCGGACCGCGCCACACGCCGCATCATGGTCTGCTCGTCGCTGCCCGAGGAAGGCAAGACCTCCATTTCCGGCAATCTGGCGCTGGTGCTGGCCGAACGCGAGCGCGTCCTGCTGATTGATGCGGATTTGCGTAAGCCGCGACTGGGCGCGCTGTTCAAGGTGGATGCCGCGCAGCCCGGACTGCCTCAGGTGCTGGCCGGGGAGGCTACGCTGGATCAGGCACTGGTGAGCCTGCAGGCCGGCCAGATCGACCTGTTGACGGCTGGCAAGGTGGGGAGAAACCCGCAGCTGCTGCTGGCCTCCGACCGCTTTCGGCAGTTGCTGGTGGAACTGGACGGCCGATACGATCGTATCGTGTTCGATACTCCACCTTGCCAGCTGGTATCCGACTCGATGCTGTTTGCACAGCACATGGACGCTGCCATATTGGTCGCGCGTGCGGACTCGACACCGGCGAAGGTCGTCGCCTCAACGGTGAGGATGCTGCTGCAGGCCGACGCCCCGCTGATAGGCGGCGTACTCAACTACGTGGATCCGCGCCGCGCCAAAGATACCGAGGGCGGCTATTACTACCGCTACGGCTACTACGGCTGAGCGCCGGCCATCGGCACCCTTGCTCGGCGCGGCGCTGCTGCTGCTCGCCGCCGCCGGGCTGCTGGGGTTGACGGTCAAGCACCCGCCTCGGTCGGACCCGGTTCCAGCCGTGGCGGCACGCGGAATCGGCACACATGTCGCTACCCATCCTACTTGGCCGTTGGCGTGGGCCTGGGAGGCGGAGAAGCTCGCCGATTCCAGGGAGTTCTCACCGCGATTCGATGGCGCGATCGCACGCGCAGTGGAACTCGGCCCTAGCGAGCGCGAGATGCGGAAGAGCCTGGGCCTGATAGCGTTGTCGGCCTGGCCACAGCTGTCGACCGAGGCCCAGGCATTGAGCAGGGCCAATCTGCGCTTTGCATTGCAGACCCAGCCGCGAGATGTTCTTGTACGTGCGCTGTGGCTACGGCAGGAAGCGCTGGTGTGCGGGCTATGGACTCAGGGCGGCCTCATTGCCCAGCTCTGCGAGAGCCAGCGCAAGCTGCGACAGCTGTGCGATCGCCGCCGCCCGGGCAAGGACCTGGTGATGTTCTGCCTGGAACGTGGCGCGGTACCTCGCTATCCCCCCAGACAATGACCCACGCGGCCCGCCCCATAGCGCTAGGCGCTCTGCTGCCCGCGCTAGGCCTAGGACTGCTGCTGCTCTGGTTGCCGTTGCCGGCTGGCAGCAACCGGCCCTACGCCATCGAATTTCTGCTGTACTCCGCTGCGGGGCTGGGTCTAATCGGGGCCCTGAAACACCTGCTGCCCGGCCATGACGGTCGCGCCCGTCGACTCGACGTATTGCAGGGGCTGTTGATCCTCTTGTGGCTACTGTGGCTGGGCTGGATCGCGCTGCAGTGGATGCCAATGGCGCCTGATGTGCTTGAGCGCTGGTCACCTGCGTCCGCAAGCGCCTACGCCGATGCTACGCAATGGCTCGGCGAGGCGCCCGTTTCTGCTCTTTCGGTCGCCCGTCCCGACACGTTCTTGATGGGACAGCTCAGTCTTGCCTACTTTGTGCTGTTCCTGGTGGCCCTGCTGGTTCAAGACCGGCGCGCGCGCAGATTGGTTGTAATCGCAGTCATCCTCACTGCGGCCCTGCAGGCGTTGTTTGGCCTTGCCATGGTGTTCAGCGGACTGGAACTCGGCCCATTTGGCGCCAAGACCCAGTATCGGGGCTCGGCTACAGGCACCTTCGTCAATCGCAATCATTTTGCGGGCTTGATGCAGATCGGCGCCGCCATGGCGCTGGCCTTGCTCGTCGTGCGCTTGCGCATTGGCGCTCAATTCACCACTCGCTGGCAGCTGTTGCTGCGCAACATGATCGACAGTCTGCTGTCACGCAACTGGTGGGCGCGCCTGATTCTGCTGTTGCTGCTCGTCGCGTTGATTGTCTCGCGATCGCGCATGGGAAACCTCGCATTTGCTGGTGCGGTGCTCCTTGGCGTTTCGCTCTACCTGGTCATTGCACCTGGCCCCGGCCGATGGCGTGTTCTGCTGCTAGTAGCGATTATCGCCGCACTGGACGTGGGCGTTGTCGGCGCCCAACTGGGACTTGGTGAGCTCTTGGAGCGCTTCCGCCCGAGCCTGGCGACCGATATGCGCCTGAGCACCTTTGCCGACCTGGAAAAACTGATCCAGGCGTGGGCCCCACTCGGATCAGGGCTAGGCAGCTTTGCCTACGTCTACCCGGCAGTACGCAGCCCCGAAATCTACGCGTTCAACGAGCACGCGCACAATGACTACGCCCAGTTCCTGATTGAAACCGGATTGCCCGGTTTTACTCTGCTTGCACTCATCGTCTTGCTGGTTCTGGTGCGCTGCCTGCAGGTGCTCCGCAACCGCCGCGACCCGGACAGCGCCGGCCTCGCTCTGGGCGTGCTGCTGGCGATGTTCAGTATCGGCCTGCACAGCCTCACCGACTTCAATCTACAGATTCCGGCAAACGCGGCGACGCTGGTCATCCTCATGGGGCTGGCTGCTGGCCAGTCACCGAAGCCGCGCCGCTCGCCGGCACGCACCGATCGCGACTAGGCCTGCAGCAGCTTGTCCTTCATCGGTGTCAGCTGCTCCAGTGCAAACTGGTAGCCCCGCTCTACGACTTCGTCAAAGCGCTTCCAATCGAATAGTGCGACCTTGCTGACCGGCATTCGCAAATACAGGTCTGCCCTCGCCGCGCGCGCGGCAACTCCGGACTCGCTGGTCAGCGTCGCGGTGCGATGGATGATCGAGAACAGCGTCGGGCGCTCGCTGGGGTCACGCCAGTGGAACAGGGCCTCCGGATCCGGACCGTCGACGCCCGGCGCCGCGATGCCGCCCTCGGTGCTGACGTCAGACGCGATGATCGGACCGCGCTCCCAGCTCTGCATCACATCGGTGGGCAGGCTGTTGATCACCGCGCCGTCCGCCAGCAACTCGCCCTTGTATGCCACCGGAGGCGCCACGCCGGGAACCGCCATGCTGGCCGCTATCCACAGGTGCAATGGTCCCTGGTCGTGCACCATCGCCGTGCCGCGCGTGAGATTGGTGGAGACGCAGAAGTACGGCTTGCGTAGCTCCTCGACCCTGCGCTCGTCGAAAATTTCGTAGAGCCTGCGCACGAACTTGCGCCCGCGTATCAGCGCCACGCTGGGGAACAGGTAATCGTTCAGATAGTTGTGGTTGACGAAGGTTTCACGGGCGATATGCAGCTGCTCGTGGTGGTCGTAGCCGCAGGCAATCAGCGCCGCAAAGAAGGCGCCCATGCTGGAGCCGCCGACCACATCGACCGGAATGCCCAGCTCCGCCATTGCGCGCATCAAGCCGATATGCGCAAAGCCGCGTGCCCCGCCGCCGCCGAAGACCACGCCAATGCCGCGGCCGCTCAGCTGCCGCGCGAGGCTTGAGAAGTCGGCGGCGCTGCCGGGACGCACAAAGAAATGTGCGCGGGCGCCTATCCGGGCGCGCCACGCCAGAACGTTGCCCGCCGGCACGGACTCGGCGCGCACGAATACCAGGTCGATCGGTGCACGCGTGCCGCTGAGCTTAAGTTCGTCCACCATCGCGCTGGCGATAGCGGGCGCACGCGCTGGTACGACCACCAGAATCCGATCCGCCTGCCGCATGCAGCGCCGCGCCCATGGATCAGCGTCGGCACCCGCCAGATACACCATGTGCGGATGTCGGGTCTCCAGCGCATTGAGATGCTCGGCCACGCGTTCGTTGGCAGCGCCGCTGTCGATGCGCGCCATGGCGGCGCCTGCCCCCAGCGCCGCGTCGACGCCAGCAGCATCAACCAGTTGCGGCGCGCAGTAGGTGGACAAGGCTGCCGCCAGACCGCGCGCCACCATCGCGGCATCCGCGTCGGGCGTTGCCGGCACCACGGCTATGCTGCGGCTCTTCTGCGCGGACTCCAGAATTTCGGCGCGCCGATTGCGTCGCAGGCGTTCGATGATGACCCGCGTCATCGCAAGCAGCGCGTCCGGGAACGCTTGAATCACCGTGTACAGGTGCTCGCCGGGAATGCGTACCAGCAGGCTGTCCCGCACCGCATGAATCGCAGCCGTATGCGGCTCGCCCGATAGTGCGCCGATCTCGCCGATTGGCTCCAGGCGCGCGATGCTGCCGATGACCGTGCCATCCGGCCGCGTGGCGATCAGGCGCCCGTTGGCTACGATGTAGATGTTCTCCGGCCGATTGCCGACCTCGATCAGTACACGGCCACTGGGAATATCCACCCGCTCCGCGCGCGCCGCCAGACTGTCCAGCGCCGCTGGACTCAGGCCGGAGAACAGCGGGCATTGCGCGAGTACGGTACGTGCGTCCATGAGAGCAGTCGGTCGGGGTGTATGGCGCTGGCCGCACGGGCCGAGCTACGTGCATCATGCGGCATGCGCCTCATTCTGTGCAGCCTGCTGCTGTGTGCTTGGGCCCAGCCCGCGGCTGCGGTCTCGCGGGTCGAGTTGAGCGTCGGCAGGGCCGAGGCGCCAGGCTGGACGGCTAAGCAGCTGCAGGCGGACTGGGATCTCGAACAGGGCGTCGAGGTCTCCGTGGGCCAGATCAACCGCCTGCACCCACTGCTTGAGCCTCTGCAGCTGCAGGTGGCGTGCGCGCGGCTCGAGCGCCGCCAGTATCTGAGCTGCCGCGACGGCACGCTGGTCGTGAGCTCGAGCGAGGCGCTATCGGCGACGGCAAGCTTCGCGCTGCAGCTGCACGCGGCCGATCATTGGCGACTGGACCTGCCCGAGGCCAGCGCGCGGATCGGCTACAACAGCAGCGACGGGCAGATCGCCGCTGAAGGGCTGCAGCTGACCGCCTCCGGCCACCTGAGCCGCGAACGCTCGGCCTGGACGGGCACACTGCGGCTCGACAGCTCGGCCGGCCAGGCCTACCTGGAACCGGTGTTCATGGACTTCAGCCAACAGCCGGCGACGTTGACCGCCGCCGCCACCTGGCAAGCGGGCCAGCAGCCGGTGCAACTGGACGCCAGATGGTCCCAGCCCGCGCTCGGCGACATCCAGGTCCGCGGCACGGTAGCGCCGACTGCACCGGCGACGCAGCATCAGCTGCAGCTCGAGCTGCGCAGGGGCCGTCTGGCGGCCCTGACCGAAACCCTGCTGCTGCCGCTGCTGGCCGGCACGCGGGTTGGTGACCTCACGGCGGCCGGCGCCGCCGAGGGTTCCCTCCTCCTCAGCGATGGCGTGCCGCAGTCGGCAAGCCTACGCGTGCACGAGGCCAGCATCGGCAGCAGCCAACTCGGCATGCAGCTGCGCGGTCTGGGGGGCGAGACGCACTGGGCCGCAACCGGGGTAGCGGCTGCCTCGCAGCTCCAGTGGCGCGACGGAACCTTCGGCGCTGTGCCGCTGGGCCCCTCGCAGCTGCACTTCGTGGCGCTGCCCCGGGGGGTGCGGCTGACGGCGCCGCTGCGACTGCCGGTGCTGGACGGCGCACTCAACGTGGAAGCGCTGGAACTCGATGGCCTGGGTGGCAGCAATCCCAGCGCGGATTTCAACGCCCAGCTCGAACCGCTGGACCTGGCCCTGCTCGGGCGCAGCCTGGGCTGGCCCGCATTTGGCGGCCGTCTGTCTGGGCGCTTGCCCGGGCTGCGCCTGCGCGACCG
>JBFJJW010000184.1:0-6312 GCA_041612095.1 Solimonas sp.
AACGAACGCATCGGCGGCCTTGATATCGATACCAACATCGTTGGCGAGCGGTTGGTGGCGGTGGAGCCGGCGCTGTCCAACGCCTACCGGTCCGGCATGATCAACGAAACCAACAATCTCGATCAGGTGCCGATCATCGATTGCCGCGGCCCTGATCCGGGCGCCTTCCACGATGCCTATCGCGCCTATGCTGTGCGCGCGCGCCTGCAACGCGAGCATGGCCATCACGACAACCAGCTGATCTGGGAAGGTCCGGTGGCGATCCTCGGCGACGCGCGCTGTGATGTGCTCAGCTTCATTGCGATGGACCGCTGGCTCACCGCGATCGAGACCGACACCTCGGCTGCACCGCTGCCGGCCAAGGTCGTCACCAACAAGCCCGCAGACCTTACCGACGCCTGCTTCTCAGGTGCCGGCCAGCAGCTGCTGAACACCACGTGCGGCAACGCCATCGTCGGCGTTTACGGCACGCCTCGCACCGCCGCCGGCGACGCCATCACCACCGACACCAACAAGTGTCAGCTCAAGCCGCTCAATCGGGACGATGACTATGGCCCGCTAGGCTTCAGCGATGACGAGTGGGCGCGCATGCAAACCCTGTTTGCCGATGGCGTTTGTGATTTCTCGGTGCCCGGACAAAGTCAGCAGGGCACCATCCCGTGGCTGAGCTATCAGGATGCGCAAGGTGCGGTTGTCTACGGCGGCGTCCAACTGCCCAAGGCGCCGGCGTCCTCGGGTAGCGGATGGGCCTCACCTACCTTCGGCGTCTTCAAATAGACCTTGCCGGGAGACAGCTGCAGCAGCAGAACGGGCGGCGGCGTGCGCCTGCCGGCAGGTCAGCCGGCATCACAGCGCGCGCCGTCGCTCCTTTGCGGCTGCCGCAATCACGTACCGCAGCCGCGCCTTATGCACGGCATCTCTCACGCAATGGGCGGGTACCGATCGAATGCCGGCAGCTCATGCGCGTGCCCCATCCAGTTGATTCGCTCTGTCGTCTGAATCTGGATGCGTGCAGGCACCGCGCCCGGATCATCATAGGTTGCACTCTGCACATCCATCAGGCCGGGCAGCGTTTCCGCATTTGAGTAGAACAGGCCCGTTCCGCAATCCCGGCAGAACTGTCGCCGACCGTGTTCCGACGACGCGTAAACCTTGGGCTCGCCTTTGGTGATCCTGACGGCCTCTTGGGGATACATGGTCCATCCGACCACAGGCGCACCCGCATGGCGCCTGCAGTCAACGCAATGACACAGCGCATGGGTCAGCGGCTCGCCTTCAACCTCGTAGCGAACGGCGCCGCAATGACAACCGCCGGAATGCTTGGTCATTCGTGTCTCCCATGTGGAACCTGATCTACATCATGCAAGCCAACGACTGCCGCGTCCAAAGCCAGTCCGGTTCACTGAAAGACCAGCTTGAGCCCCTGGCAATGCGGCCGTCATCCTTGCCTGAACGCCAGCAACTGCCAGCTAAGCGCCTGCGGCAGTCGCGTACCGAGCCAACCGCCACAACCGGCTTCTAAACGGACTCATACTCGCTTGGATCATTGAATTCGCGCTTCTTGCCGCAAAACGACTCATAGAGCTTCCGATGTCTGAAGAGGCCGTATTCGTCCATGCGACGCTCATAGGAGCGAACCCATTGCAGCAGGTTTTCTAGATTCTCATCTTGCTCTTGAAGGGAGCCAAACTTCTCCGGCTCCCAAGGCCTTGAGCGGCAGTGCGCAATGCATGCGTCCACCCCTGGGTTCAGAAAGATGAGCTGATCGCAGCTCTCCAGCACAGGCTCGATAATGTCTGCGTAACAGCCCTCGATGATCCAGCTCTCGTTGCGAGCAATCCAGCGTTTGACCTCATCGATGCTGTCTTCAAGGGGGCGTCTCCTCGCGTCACCTTGAAACGCAACCTCGTCCAGCGACAGCCGGGCTGCAGGGTGCTTTGCGGTCAGCTTCTTCGAGAGCGTGCTTTTGCCCGCCCCAGCGTTTCCGAGAAGGATGATTTTCAAACTGCCCCCTGTTCTTCAGCACAGGGCCAGCGTTCAGCGGCTTTTGAAATGACGCCCGCCCCTGCAGCGCAACGGGCCGAGGGGCTAGATCGGCCCTGCATGGATTCGTCAGCCTTCACCACCACTGACCTTTGACGCATTGAGTGTGTACGCCCATCGCCAGCCAAGCTTCTGCAAAGGAACGAAGCCGTGCTTTTGCAGGCAGGCGGTAACCTCAAGGGCGCCTTCGAAGTCGGGGTCCGGATGGTGCTCCGTGATCGACAAAATCCCATTCGCCTTCAAGACTCTCGCCGCTTCCAGCAGGAACGATTCCCGATCCTCGATCTCGCCGAACACCGTAACAAGGAACACGGCATCAAACGATGCGTTCTCAAACGGCAGTGACTTCCCGTCGGACACTTGGGTGAGGACGTTGCTGATCCCCGCTGCCTTGAGCTTGCTCGCGCTTTTCTCCAGCATTTCTTGCTGGATATCGAGCAGGGTCAGCGTCCCCTGCGGGATGCGCTTGGCGACCTCAACGCTGTAGTAACCGGACCCGCAGCCAACTTCCAGCACCTGCGCGTCCGGCCTAACCGGCAGGCGTTGTGCCACCGTCTTGGCCGACATGATCAGCCCGCGACCCGGCAGGTCAAGAATCCAGGTCATCTGATGCGGGAACACGCCCCGGCCAAATGCGCGAGACCAGATACCGGTTTGGTTGGATGGTTTCATTGCGCTCTCGTGAAAGCTAATGCCGGCATTCGCCGTATAGACCCCGCGCTCCGCACGAGGCCCTTCGGGGGTTGAACGCCAGGCTGGCCCTCATGATATGGGCCGACGCTTCAACTGTGGAAGCCAGGCTATCCAGAATTCGACGACCAGCAGCGGAACTATCCATGAGGCCCATTCTCGAGTGGCGTCCCTCATGTCTGGATCGCTTACATAGAAGAACAAGTAACCCTGAGCATCGAACATCAAGCGCAGCCACACGAGCACCAACGCCAGGGTGTAGCTGCGAATCATGAAGGCCCGATGGGCCACAAAGCGCTTCTCAACGGCACACCGCCAGGCGGCTACGGTAAAGAACAGCCAGAGCATGCCGGTGAGAACGAGGGACAGACGGGACCCTTCATACTCGATCGTCGCCCCCAGATAGATCGCGGAAAGCGCAGCAAGGCTGGCGCCGACCACGTACATCCTGCCAATGATCCGATGCACATGCGGAGCACGCTGCCGCAGTGCTGTCACGAACTGCAACGGAGCGCCGAGAACTACCGGCAGCGCGAACAGAGCGTGCCCGATGTACCAGATCTGCTTGTCGAACAGACTGGGCCCGAGCCTATCGGCCTGCAGGAAACGGTAGTCGACGGCGCGATACAGGTAGTAGACGCTGAGCGTAGCGATGATGACGAGGCCCACGTTGGCAACCCAGTCCCGAAATCCCGAGCGGCTCATGAATATCCCTTTTCCCTTAGTAAGGCGCGGCTAGACGCTACTCCTGGCCCACCAAGCGCAGCAGCGCGCGCCGGTAGTGCACGGCAACGGCGCCGTTGCTGAGCGGCTTTGCCGAGATCAACTCGAGCCGCCGCGTGCTGGGCAGCCCGCCCTCATACAGCGTCGGGCCGTGGCCCGCGATTCTGGGGTGGACGAGCAACCTGTACTCGTCGATAAGATCCAGCCGGTCCAGCTCGGTCGCGAGCTTGCCACTGCCGAGCAGCACGCCGGCAGGGGTCGCGTCCTTGAGCTTCTGCATGCCCGCGCGCAGGTCGCCGATGATGTGGTGGCTGTTGGTCCAAGGGTAGTCCGTTCGCGTTGATGACACCACATACTTCGGCTTGGCCTCCAGCTTGACTGCCCACTCACGCACCGCAGGTGGCGCCTCTCCGTCGCCACGAGCAACCGCCGGCCAGTAGCCCTCCATCATCTCGTAGGTCACGCGGCCCCACAGCATCGCCCCGCCCTGGTCCATGAGACGGGTGAAGAACGCGTGCGTCTCGTCGTCGGCGATTCCTTCCTGGTGGTCGACGCAACCATCGAGGGTGACGTTGATGCTGAAGGTCAAAAGTCCCATGGCAACGAGTCTACTTCGACTTGGCGAGTTGATGAGCCGCGACTTTGGGCGCGTACTGCGCGTCATGTCCGGCCGCCACGCCGCGCAATGGGCATCTGGCCAGCACTGCCCAGCCGCCGGGTACAGCCACCCGGCCGAGCGGCTTGCAGCTGGCACACAGGGCTGAAATTACCCTTGGGCTGCCGCAAGGCGAAAGTATGATGGTGGGTTACTCTCCCTGTCCTGCACGGAAGCCCTCCTGCACATGAATTCCCGCATCTTTCTGTCAGCCTGGGTCGCCCTGCTCACCAGCGCCTGCGGCTCCAGCACGGCCGTGTCCACGTCTGCTCACGGCGGCAACCCGACACCGGCGGCGGCCTTTGCCGACCCGGCAGCCGCCAATTGCGTGATCAACGATCCGCGCCGCGCCGTCGGTGACGGCCTCGATGCGCCGGGCCGCCTGGAAGTGGACCTGCCGCCGGCAGGCAGTCCGTCCAGCTGCGCGGGCAATACGCAGTTCCTGATGGGCACCGGCCTGCACGATGTCACGGGCCCCATTGCCGACACCGCCAGCCTCGCCTGGGTGAATCCACAGCAGGTGTTCAGCGCGCTGCATACCCGCGTCTATGCCCGCGCCTTTGCCATAGCCTCGCCCTGCAATGGGCGGCGGGTGATGTTTGTCTCCATCGACACCGGCCTGATGAGCAGCTCGCTGCGCAACGCGGTGCTGGCGGAAATCGCTGCCGACCCCGAGCTGAGCCCGCTTTACGACGCCCGCAATGTGATGCTGTCGGTCACGCACACGCACTCCGATCCGGGCACGGGGCTGGCGGGCGTGGGCAATGGCTTCGCAGTGCTGACGGGCGGCATCTTCGCCGCCATCCGTAACGCGCACATCAATCTGGCGGCACACCCGCTGGGCGGGCACATCAGCCTGTCTTCCGGCGAGCTGCTCAATACCAATATCAACCGCTCCAAGCCCGCCTATGCGATGAACCCGCAGGCCGAGCGCGCGCAGTTCATGAATGCGCGCGGCGAAGAGACGCAGGTCAACAAGCGCATGGTGCAGCTGGAACTGAACCGCGCCGACGGCCGCGCGGCGGGGCTGATCAACTGGTTCGGTGTGCATCCCACGGTGATTGGCCCGGCGCAGATTTACGTGAGCGGCGACGTCAAGGGCTATGCCGCGCTGGGTTTTGAAAAGCTGATGAACACCGACTACCGGGCGTCGCCGGCAAGCGGTACTTTCGTCAGTGCCTTTGCGCAGGCCGACGAGGGTGATGCCTCGCCGAACATCGCCATAGAACAGTATCCGTACCCGGATGTGCGCCGTGGCGGCGGTGTCGATGAGCTGGATTCCAATGCCATCGCCGGCACCAAGCAGCTGGCGCGTGCGCTGGAACTTTACGGCACGGGCACTGCGCTGCAGGGGCCGGTGGACTACCGGCTGATCACCACCAACATCAACAACATCACCATTGAAGACCCTGCCGTGCTGGCCAGCCTGCAGCATCCGCCCGAGCTGGACAGCGCGGTGAAGCGCACCTGCAGCGGCATACTCGGCGCCTCGTTTGGCGCCGGCGCAGAAGATGGCCCCGGACCGACGACCGAAGGCCTGACCTGCAGCGATGATCCGGATGTGCTCAATGCGGCGGCGGCGGATCTCGCCACGCTGACCGGCACCCGTCTGGAAGGCTTCCCCGGCGGCTGGCCCGCCGAGACCATCCCCGGCCGCGTGCTGTCGGCGGCGGTAATGTGCAATCTCGACGAACTGCCGCCCCTCCGTGGCGACTTCTCCTGTCAGGCCGAGAAACCGCTGCTGCTGCCGCGCGGCAGTTCGCAGCTGCCGCTGCAGCTGTTCCGCATCGGCCAGTTCGCGCTGCTGGGTGTGCCCTGGGAAGTCACCACGACTTCAGCGCGCCGCATCCGCGCGCTGCTGATGCAGGAACTCGCACCCATCGGTGTCGAGACGCTGGTGGTGGCCGGGTTGGTCAATGACTACGTGCACTACCTGACCACGCGCGAGGAATATGCCTCGCAGCAGTACGAAGGCGCCTCCACGCTCTACGGCCCCTGGACTCAGGCGGCAGTGGCGCAGGAATCGCTCAAGCTGGCGCGCGCCATGCGCGCGGACGAGGAACTGGCAGCAGCGCCCGCGGCTGGTGCGCGTGCCGATTTGAGTTTCGTGGACGGCCCGGCCGAAGCGCCGCATCCGCTGGGCCCGGCGGGTACCGCCATCAACCAGCCGGCCAGCACAGTCAGCGCTGGTGAAACGGTAG
>JBFJJW010000185.1:0-6294 GCA_041612095.1 Solimonas sp.
CCCGTATCGCCGGTACCACGGGCAAACTTCTTGACCACATCCGCTTTACGCTCAACCGTCAACGTCATTGCTTCCAGCTCCAAATGCTTAGCTAAATTCGAGTCTTAACTTAATCCAGTCGAACATAATAGCTGTTTATACTGGAACCTAACAAGCTTTATCTGCTCTATTGGCACAGCCAGCGTCGGGGACGCACCTCCCCCTTGCCGGCAACCTCGCCCAGCCCCAGCAACTCCCCGGCGGCATTCACAACCGCCACACGGCCGGCCGGTGCACCGAGTTCGGGCAGGTTTACGGATTGTCCGCTGCGGAGACGGCTGGCCTGCCCAGCATCGACCACGATTTGGGGCCAATGCGCCAGGCCCTGGGCCGGGCTGAGCAGCAACTGGTCTCGCTGAACTAGGTCGTCGAAAGCCTCCAACTGCTCCAAAGTGACCAGGGGTGTGCCCACGAAGGGCGTTACCGCAGTCCGCCGCAGCGCGATCAGATGAGCGCACTGACCCGCCGCACGCGCCCAATCCTCCGCCAGCGTACGGATATAGGTGCCCTTGGAGCAGAGCACCTCGAACTCGAAGCCGTCGCAGTCGCACTGCAGCAATCGCAGCTCGAGTATCTGCACGGTGCGTGCCTCCCGCGCAACCTCCTGTCCGGCGCGCGCCAGCTCATAGAGCCGCTGCCCGTCACGCTTCAGCGCCGAATGCATGGGCGGCACCTGGGCAATACTGCCAAGAAACCGCGGCAACTCGGCCTGCAGCCGTTCGGCAATGGGGCCCGTGGCCTGCGAAGTCTCTACGACTACGCCCTCGGCGTCTCCGGTGGATGTCCGCTGGCCCAGGCGCGCCCGTGCCCGGTAGCGCTTTTCGGACTCGAGCAGCACACCGCAGAGTTTAGTCGCCTCCCCCAGACAGATCGGCAGCACACCGCTGGCCAAAGGATCCAGACTTCCTGTGTGCCCTGCCTTGTTGGCCTGGAACAGCCGCTTTACCTGCTGCAGGGCAGCGTTGGAGCTCAGCCCCAGCGGCTTGTCCAGCAAAAGAATGCCGGTAAGGTCCCGACGCGGTCGGCGCACTTGCGTACCCATCGGCAGCGCTACTTCTGCCGTGACGCTTCGTGCTCGTTGTCTTGGGTGATCGCATCGCGAATCATCGCACTGATTCTGTCGCCATCCCGCAAAGCAGTATCCGGAGTGAAGTACAGCTGTGGCGCGACGCGCAAGCTGAGGCGCTGCCCCAGGCCATGTCGCAGCTTGCCCGCTGCATGGCTCAGGCCCTTCACCGCGGCGGCCAGCTCCGCGTCAGTCCCCAGAGAGCTGACGGTTACTCGCGCGTTGCGCAGGTCGGCCGTGACATCAACCCCGGTAACCGTAACCCCTGCCACGCGCGGATCGGACAGCTCCTCGCGTATCAGCGCCGCCAGCTCAGCCTGCAGCTGCGTATTGATCCTGAGCTTTCTCGGGAACTCTCTCACGGGGACGTCAGCGCGCGCACAGTCAGCTATGCAGCCGCTTGCTGGACCGAGCGACGGACCTCGATGCGCTGGAAGCACTCGATCTGGTCGCCCGGCTTGATGTCGTTATAGTCCTTGACGCCAATGCCGCATTCGGTGCCCGCTTCAACCTTCTGCACGTCGTCCTTGAAGCGGCGCAGCGACTCCAGAACACCTTCGTAGATCACCGTGTTATTGCGCAACACGCGGATCGGCAGGCTTTTCTGGACTGAACCCTCGAGGATCAAGCAGCCGGCGATATTGCCCAACTCGGAGCTGCGGAAGACATCCCGAACCTGGGCGATACCCACGATCTGTTCGCGGGTCTCGGTACCGAGCAAGCCGGACACGGCACTGCTGACATCGTCGATGATCTCGTAGATGATCGAGTAGTAGCGCACATCCACACCAGTGTCCTGGATGCGCTTGCGCGCGGCACCGTCGGCGCGAACATTGAAACCGATGATGATGGCTTTTGACGCCATCGCCAGATCGACGTCGGATTCGTTGATGCCGCCAATCCCGGACGACAGCACGTTGACCCTGACTTCTTCACTGGGAATCTTGCGCAGCGATTCGGCGATCGCTTCGGCCGAACCCTGAACATCGGACTTCACCATCAGGTTGAGCTGCTTGACTTCGCCCTCGCCCATCTTCGCCAGGAACTGATCCATGCGAACGGCCTGCGACTGGGCCAGCTTCTGCTCTCGCAGCTTCTGCTCTCGGAGTAGCGCCAGTTCACGTGCCTTGCGTTCGTCGGCGACGACAACAAGCTCGTCACCTGCATCGGGCGCCCCAGACAGACCAAGGACCTGCACCGGGATCGACGGCCCGGCCTCCTTGGTCGGTCGTCCAGCCTCGTCAAACATCGCCCGCACGCGGCCGAAATACGGGCCGGCAAGAATCACGTCACCCTGTCGCAGCGTGCCGCTGCGAACCAGGATGGTGGCAACCGGACCGCGCCCCTTCTCAATGGAACACTCAAGAATATTGCCCTTGGCCAACGAGTCGACCGGCGCTTTCAGTTCGAGCACCTCAGACTGCAGGAGGATCGCATCCAGCAACTCGTCGATGCCCTGGCCAGTAACCGCAGATACGCCAACGAACTGCACATCACCGCCGTAGTCCTCGGCAACAACCTCTTCCTTCAACAGCTCGTTCTTTACCCGATCAATATTGGCATCGGGCTTGTCAATCTTGGTAACAGCAACAACCAACGGTGCCTTTGCCGCGCGTGCGTGCTGCACTGCCTCGCGAGTCTGCGGCATCACACCATCATCGCCAGCCACGACCAGTACGACGATATCGGTGACCTGAGCACCGCGCCCACGCATGCGGGTGAAAGCGGCGTGGCCCGGAGTATCGAGGAACGTGATGATGCCCTTTGGCGTATTCACGTGGTAAGCGCCAATGTGCTGGGTAATGCCACCGGCCTCACCCGCCGCCACGCGCGAGCTACGGATGTGATCAAGCAGGGAGGTCTTGCCATGATCAACATGGCCCATGATCGTGACGACCGGCGGACGGTCTGCAACCTCGCCTTCGTGCACTTCACCGCTGACTGCGAGTTCGAGGCTCTCCTCAAGATCGGTAGCCTTGACCGCCTTGGCCTTGTGCCCCATCTCTTCAACCATCAACACCGCAGTGTCTTGGTCGAGCGGCTGGTTGATCGTCGCCATGATGCCGTTCTTCATCATGATCTTGATCAGCTCTGTAGCCTTGATCGCCATGCGATTGGCCAGCTCACCCACCGTGATTGCCTCAGGAACCTCCACCTCACGCACGACTGGCGCCAAAGGCTTCTCAAACCCGTGCACATTCTCAACACGGATGCGTCCAGAGGGCTTCTTCTGTTTCTTGTCGCGCTTGCCGCCCTTGCCCTCGGCCAGATGCAACTCGTTGCGATGCTGGCGGTCGTTCCGACCACGCTCGCCAGGCTTGCGCGCGGCAACCGGGGCCGCAGCGCCTCCTGCCGGAACAACTGCTGCTGCTGCAGTTCTTGATGGTGGCGCAGGAGTTACGGCTGGCTGTTGCGCCATTGCCTTGGCAGCAACCGCATTGCGCCGTACATTCTCGGCGGCGCGATTACGGGACTGCTCGGCATCCCACTTCGCCTTGTAGAGCGGGTCATCCTTGAGTCGGGCTTCATGCTCTTCGCGCGCCAACTTCGCCGCGGCTTCACTCTCTGCCTGGGCGCGCGCCGACGCCTCAGCCTGCTGCTTGCGTTCAAGCTCGTCCTGCTGCCGCTTCGCCTCAATCTCGGCTGCCGCACGCGTCGCCGCTTCCTTCTCGTGCGCCAAGCGCGCGGCAAGCTCTTCAGCGGCACGCTGCGCTTCCGGATCAACTTCCAGCGCTTCCGGCTCGTCTCGTTTCACGTAGGTCCGCTTCTTGCGAACCTCGATACTGACGGTTTTTGCGGGCGCGCCGCGACTGCCCCCGAGCCGCAGTTCGGTGGTCTCCTTACGCTTCAGCGTAATGCGCCGCGGCTCGGCCGAGACCGGACCCCGCGCATGCTGCTGCAAGTAGCTCAGCAAGGATTCCTTGTCTTCGGCGGAAACCTCGGCCTGCGCGTTCTTGACCACTACACCCGCTTCTTTGAACTGCGTCAGGAGTTCGTCGACTGGTCGACCTAACTCCTTCGCAAAGTCTTGTACCGTTACCATGGATATCCGTCTTCCTCGATCTAGCCGTTGCGTAGCGACTTCAGGCGTAAGCCTTGGCGCGGGCGGCCATAATGAATTGCGAGGCACGTTCCTCACCGAACTCCGGAAGTGTCTCCAGTAGCTCGTCGGTGGCAAGATCGGCCAAGGCTTCCAGCGAGGCTATCCCCGCCTCCGCCAACTGGTAGGCCGTATCCTCGTCCATTCCCTCAAGCGCAAGGAGATCTTCAGAGGGCGCAGCATGCGCGCGTTGCTCAGCCTTTGCGATGGCCTTGGTCAGCAAGACATCGCGGGCGCGGGTACGCAGTTCCTCGACAATCTGCTCGTCAAATTCCTCGATTCCGAGCAATTCCTGCGCAGGCACGTAGGCAATCTCCTCGAGCGTCGTGAAACCTTCCTGTACCAGGACCCCAGCCACCTCAGCATCCACGTCCAGGTTGTCCATGAACACCTGAAGAACGGACTGGTTCTCCAATTCCTTCTTCGACTCGGCGTCAGCAGCCGTCATCACGTTCAAGGTCCAGCCGGTCAACTCGGATGCCAGGCGAACGTTCTGACCGCCACGCCCAATCGCCTGCGCGAGCTTGTCTTCGGCCACACCAATAGTCATCGAGTGCGACTCTTCATCGACGATAATGGTCTCGACCTCAGCCGGCGCCATGGCGTTGATCACAAACTGGGCGATGTTCTCGTCCCACGGCACGATATCGACTCGCTCGCCGGCCAGCTCGTTCGACACGCTTTGAACGCGCGATCCACGCATACCCACACAGGCGCCGACCGGATCAATGCGCTTGTCCTTTGCCTGCACCGCAATCTTGGCGCGAAGGCCGGGATCACGCGCCGCTCCCTTGAGCTCGATCAAGCCCTGGGATATCTCCGGAACCTCAAGCTTGAACAGCTCCATCAGGTACTGCGGCGACGTTCGCGACAGAAACAGCTGCGGACCGCGAACCTGAGGGCTGACCTCATAGAGATATCCACGGATACGATCGCCTGGGCGAATCGGCTCGCGCGGGATCAGTTGGTCACGCAGGATTATGGCCTCGGCATTGTTACCAAGGTCAACGATGACACTGCCGCGCTCCAGGCGCTTGACCTGCCCGGAAATCAGATCGCCCACTCGGTCGCTATAGGCCTCTACCACCTGGGCACGCTCAGCCTCGCGCACTTTCTGCACGATCACCTGCTTGGCCTTCTGTGCGCCGATACGGCCGAAATCAACCGATGCCACGGCACGTTCGATTACGTCACCCGGCGCCGCACCGGGCAGCTCCTTGACGGCATAGGAGAGCTTGATCTGACGCTCGGGAAACTCAAACTCCTCGCTATCATCCTCCAGCACTGTCCAGCGCTGGAAGGTTTCGTAGTCGCCGGTTTCCCGATCAATGGCAACGCGCAGATCCGCCTCGTCGCCGTACTGCTCCTTGGCCGCTGATGCGAGCGCCATTTCCAGCGCCTCGAAGATCAGGCTTTGCTCAACGCCCTTTTCATTGGAGACAACGTCAACCATCAAGAGAATATTCTTATTCATCGCCTGCTACTCCTGATCGTAATCCGGCACGAGCCGCGCTCGTTCGATATCAGCCAAAGGCAACTCAACCGTCCCCTCTGCGGTCTCCAACGTGACCGCACGCTCGTTGACACCCCGAATCAAGCCGACAAACCGCCGCCGCCCGTTCAGTGGCGCCACCAGCTGGGCGCGAGCCTGACAATTCATGAACTGCTCAAAATGCGCCGGCTTGACCAAGGGTCTATCCAGGCCCGGCGACGAAACTTCCAGCGTGTAATGGCTGCTGATGGGGTCTTCGACGTCCAGCAAGGCTGCGACTTCGCGGCTGACCTGCTCGCAATGCTCAACCTTGACTCCGCCGGGCACGTCTATATAGAGGCGCAGCAACGCGTTCTTGGTGCTGGGGCTGAATTCGAGCAGCACGAGTTCATAGCCGAGGGCTACCACCACCGGCTCCAGCAACCGCTCCAAGCGTTCGCGCAGTACGGCCATCCACCACCCTAAAAAAACCAATAAAAAAGGCCCTCACGGGGGCCTTTTCCAAGCCAACAATTGGTAGCGGGGGCAGGATTTGAACCTGCGACCTTCGGGTTATGAGCCCGACGAGCTGCCAGACTGCTCCACCCCGCACCAGTA
>JBFJJW010000186.1:0-6264 GCA_041612095.1 Solimonas sp.
GCAGCGCTGGATGCCGCACTGATGGTCGGCCTGCCGCCCCCCATCACCGCCGCCACCGGCATGGATGCGCTGACCCACGCGGTGGAGGCCTACATCTCCCGCAACGCGACACCGGTAACCGATGCTGAGGCGTTGGAAGCAACGCGTTTGATCATGATCAATCTGCCCAAGGTCATGAAGGACGGGGCTGATCTCGGAGCCCGCCAGAACATGGCGCTGGCATCGTTCAAGGCGGGGGTGGCCTTTACCACTGCGGGGGTCGGCTATGTGCATGCCATTTCGCACAATTTCGGCGCTCGTTACCACGTGCCACACGGCTTGGCGAACGCCATCGTGTTGCCCTACGTCCTCGACTACTCGAAGTCCGAGTGCATCCAGCGTCTGGCACAGTTAGCGGTCGCCGCGGGCCTGCGCAGGGGCAGCGAAAGCGATTCCGAGCTGGCGGAAGCACTGATTCGCCACATCCGTGCGTTGAATGCCGAGTTCGGCATCCCGACCAAGGTCGAGAAGCTTAAGGCGGCCGATATCCCCGGCATTACCGATGCTGCCCTGAGCGAGGCGCACTGGACCTACGCAGTACCGCGCTACATGGACAAGCCAACCTGCGAGATCCTCGTGGGTCGGATGCTGCCTTGAGCGGCGCCGCGCGGTGCGGATAGCGGCTGCGTGCGCGTAGGGCGCGCTCGCAGCTGCCTGCTGGCAGTCGGCCTGCTGGGTGCGCTGCAGGTGGCGCAAGCGGCCCCTGCGTGGGTGCTGCTGGTCCGTCACGCCGAAAAGGCTGAAGCGGCGGGGAGCGACCCGGGTCTGTCGCCGGCCGGAACGACGCGCGCGCTGGCGCTCAGGGATAGTTTGGCGGACTTCAAGCTGGATGTGGTGCTGACGACGCCGTTTCGGCGCACGCGCGATACGGCGGCCCCACTGGTCCAGGCCCGCGACCTGACGCCCATGGTCGTACCCGCTACCGGCGATCACGTCGCCAACGCCGTGGCCCGGTTGCGCGGCCTCTCGCCGCACAGCACGGCGCTGGTTGTGGGGCATAGCAACACGTTGGCCGGGATCGTGCAGGGGCTGGGCGGTCCGCGCATAGCGGATTTGCGCGAGTGTGACTACGACGCCCTTTACTTGCTGATGCTGGCGGAACCCCCGCAGCTGATTCGCGCCCGCTATGGGCCCATGAATCCTGCCTGCCCCTAGCGCCTTACTCTAGATCATCGTTATAAGACGCTGAATATAAATGGAATAGTATTGAGCATATTGACTAACATAACCTGTTAGGTGAGAATGCGTGCCGATGAACTTCAGCGTACATTTTGACGATGCCACGATGGATCGCCTGAGCAAGGCGGTCGAGCGCGTGGGTATGACGCGCAATCGCTTGATCGTCGTGGCCGTCCAGGACTGGCTGTCTCGCAATGAAGAGAAGGATTGGCCAGAGGCGCTGAAGCGCCATTTCGGCAACCCGGCCCCGGAAATTGCGGAGGAAGCCCTGGACTTTCAGGCCTGGCGTGAGGCCTTGCCGGCGGAGCAGGGTGTTCGCTGGTGAGGTTCTTACTCGACTCCGATGTCATGGCGGGCGCGCTCAAGGGGCGGCTGCCGGTCGTGTTGAAGCTGTCCCAGCTCAAGCCGTCCGAGGTGGCTGTTTCAGTGGTCAGCCGGATGGAGGCCGAAACTGCGATGCGGCTGCAGCCCAGAGCACAGGCGCGTTACGGCAAGTTGCTCAAGGAGTTTCTGGCAACGGTGACCGTAATCGACTTCGGGGCGGTGGAGGCGCAGCAGGCGGTGGTGCTGAGCGCGTATCTTCAACCGGCCGGGGAGCAACTGACTGCGCTGGATCTGATGCTGGCTGCGACGGCGGTGGCGCATCAGTTGACGTTGGTGACCGATCGCAGCGCTGTTTTTGCTTCAGTGCCGAATCTGGACCTTGAGCGTTGGGTCTGAGCAGGCGATGAACTAACTTTAGAAATTAACTCCAGGATATTGAAATGTCACGTATTGTTAACTTCAGTGCCGGCCCCGCGACCTTGCCCTTGGAGGTCTTGCAGCAAGTGCAGTCCGAAATGCTCGACTGGCACGGCAGCGGCATGTCGGTCATGGAGATGTCGCACCGCGACAAGGAATTCATGAGCATTGCCCAGCAAGCGGAGGCCGACCTGCGTGAAATCGCCGGCATTCCCGGCAACTACAAGGTGTTGTTCATGCAGGGGGGTGCCACGGGGCAGTTCAGTTTCGCACCGATGAACCTGCTGCGCGGCAAAAGCAGCATCGACTTCGTATTGACCGGCGATTGGGGCAAGAAGGCGGCGAAGGAAGCTGCGCGCTATGCCAAGGTCAACGTCGCGGCCAGCAGCGAGGCAGACAAGTTCACGCATATTCCCAGCGTTGATGCCTGGGCGCTGGACGCCAATGCAGCGTACGTGCACATCACGCCGAACGAGACGATCCACGGCGTGGAGTTCCATTCGGAGCCGGACACCCGCGGCGTGCCGCTGGTCGCTGACATGTCTTCCAACATCCTTTCGCGCCCGATCGATGTATCCAAGTACGGGATGATCTATGCCGGCGCGCAGAAGAACATCGGTCCCTCCGGGATCACCATCGTGATTGTTCGCGATGACCTGATCGGGCAGACGCTACCGAACACCCCGGGCATCTTCGACTACAAGCAGATGGCCGACAGCGAGTCGATGCTGAACACGCCGCCGTGCTTTGCCTGGTACGTGTCAGGGCTGGTGTTCAAGTGGATCAAGGACAACGGTGGTCTTGAGGCTGTCGGTCAGCGCAATGCGCGCAAGGCCGCAGCACTGTACGACTACATCGACAGCCAGGATTTCTACCGCAATCCGGTGCAGAAGCAGAACCGCTCGCGCATGAACGTGCCGTTTACGCTGGCTGATTCAGCGCTGGACGCAGACTTTCTCAAGGGCGCCAAGGCGGCTGGCCTGTCAGGGCTCAAGGGGCACCGTTCAGTGGGTGGCATGCGCGCTTCGATCTACAACGCCATGAGTGAGGGCGGCGTCGGGCAGTTGATCGACTACATGAAGACGTTTGCGAGCACCCGCGGCTAAACATCCCTGTTCACTTACGTGTGCGTGGCAGGCGTCGTAGATCGACGCGCTACCGCACGGAGTGAGTCGCTTATTCATCGTCAATTCCTGGAATCACACTATGTTCAAGGTCCAAACCCTCAACAATATTTCGGTCAACGGACTCGAGCGCCTGCCGCGCGAGCGCTACGAGATCGCCTCCGAACTGCATAACCCGGACGCCATCATGGTGCGCTCTGCGGACATGCATAAGCTGGACATCCCGGCTTCGGTAAAGGCCATCGGTCGCGCCGGTGCGGGCACCAACAACATCCCGGTGGCGGCCATGAGCAAGCGCGGCGTGCCGGTGTTCAACGCGCCGGGCGCCAACGCCAATGCCGTCAAGGAGCTGGTGATGGCCTCGATGCTGCTGTCGGCACGCAATATTCCGCAGGCGCTCGATTTCGTTAAGAAGCTGGACGGTGATGACAAAGCCATGCACGAGGCTGTCGAGGCCGGCAAGAAGAAATTTGTCGGCTTTGAACTGCCCGGCCGTACCCTGGGCGTGATCGGACTGGGTGCGATCGGTGTCAAGGTGGCCAATGCCGCGCTGGAACTGGGCATGACGGTGTACGGCTTTGACCCTGCGATGACGGTGCAGAATGTATGGGCACTGAATGCCGGCGTGCGTCAGGCACTGTCGGTGGACGATCTGGTTGCCAAGTCGCAGTTCATCTCGGTCCATGTGCCGCTGCTGGATGCCACCCGCGGCCTGATCAATGCCGATCGCCTGAAGCTGATGAAGAAGCAGGGTGTCATTCTCAACTTTGCGCGCGCGGCGATTGTCGACGAGAAGGCCGTCGTGGAGGCCCTCGACGCCGGCACACTTCACGCCTACGCCTGCGATTTCCCGTCCACCGTGCTCAAGGGTCATCCGCGCGTGATCGCCACCCCACACCTGGGTGCGAGCACCGCCGAGGCCGAGGACAACTGCGCGGTCATGGTGGCCGATCAGCTGCGCGAGTTCCTGGAGGGCGGCAATATCCGCAATTCGGTGAATTTTCCAGAGGCGGTGATGGCGCTGCTGCCGGGCAAGACCCGTTTGTGCGTGGTCAACGAAAACGTGCCGAACATGGTCGGCCAGATCTCGACGGCGCTTGCCAAGCGCAGCCTGAATATCGCCGACCTACTGAACAAGTCGCGCGGCGATCTGGCTTACACCATTGTCGATCTCGATCAGCCGATTGGGGACGACGCGGTCAAGGAACTGGCCGCGATTCCGGGGGTGCTGTCGACTCGGGTTATCGCTGCCCGTTAACGCGTGCTGCACCGGCGGAATCGTGCCGCAGGGGCTGGGCCCGGCAGATGTCGGCCGGGCCCGCAGCCATGGATGCGCTGACTTTGAGGGTCCACAAGGACGCCGGGCGCACTTGCGGCTAAACTTTGCGCCCTTTGCGTCGCAAGCAGACGGCATTTCATGAAACCGCAGAATCTCAACGAGGCCCGGCAGCAGATCGACGCCCTGGATGAACAGATCCAGGGCCTGATTTCGCAGCGCGCACGGGTTGCGCAGGAGATTGCCCATATCAAGCAGAACATGGGCGATCGCGGCGACCACTACCGGCCTTCGCGTGAGGCGGAGGTGCTGCGCCGGGTCATGGAGCGCAATCAGGGGCCGCTGACCAACGAGGCGGTGGCGCGGTTGATGCGCGAGATCATGTCGGCCTGCCTGTCGCTGGAGTCGCCGCTGACGGTGGCTTATCTGGGGCCTGAGGGGACGTATACCCAGGCTGCCGTGCAGAAGCATTTCGGCGAAGCCGTGACCGCGCGTTCCAACAGCGCCATCGACGAGATCTTCCGTGAGGTCGAGAGCGGCGCCGCCGACTATGGCGTGGTGCCGGTCGAGAATTCCATCGGCGGTGTGGTCAGCCACACCCTGGACGAACTGGCCCTGACCAAGCTCAGGCTCTGTGGTGAGGTCGCCTTGCCCGTGCACCACCATCTGCTGTCTGCCGATACTCAGCTGGCGCAGATCACCAAGGTCTATGCCCACCCACAGTCGTTTGCCCAGTGCCGCAAGTGGCTGGACGCCAAGCTGCCGCACGCCGAGCGTGAGGCCGTCTCCAGTAATGGCCAGGCGGCGCAGCAGGCGCGCACTGAACGGGCTGGGGTGGCGGCGATTGCCAGTGTGCAGGCGGGCAGGCTCAACGAACTCAATATTCTTGCGTCCAACATCGAGGACGATCCCAGCAATACGACTCGCTTTCTGGTGATTGGCAAGCAGGACCCGGCGCCGACGGGGCAGGACGTTACGTCCGTGGTGCTGACCGCCCATCGCAATCAGCCGGGGGCGTTGTTCAAGCTGCTGCAGCCGTTTGCGGATGCGCCGCTGGATCTGACGCGCATCGAGTCGCGTCCGGTGCGCGGCTCGGTGGTGCAGGACTACTATTTCTTCATCGACTTCGCCGGACATGCCCACGACGAACATGTGCGCAAGGTGCTGGACCAGGTCCAGTCCGCAGCGGCGTTCTTCAAGGTCCTGGGCTCATACCCCAAGGCTGTGCTCTAACGGTAAGCGGTTGATTGTTCCGATCCTATGAACCCGAATCTGACGCGTAACGCCGCCAGCGGCGTGCTGAGCCTGGAAGCCTATTCCCCCGGTATGCCGATCGAGGAGCTGCAGCGGCGACTCGGCGTGTCCGATGCCATCAAGCTGGCCTCCAACGAGAATCCGCTCGGTGTCAGCCCGCGCGTGCGCGAGGCCTTGGCGCGGAGCGTGGCGTCGACCGATCTTGCCCAGTACCCTGATGGCGGCGGGTTCCGGCTCAAGCAGAAGCTGGCTGAGATGCACGGGATAGCGCCCGAGCGCATTACGCTTGGCAACGGCTCCAACGACATCATCGAACTGCTGGGGCGAGTGTTCCTGGGGCCCGAGCGCGCGGCGATGTTTTCGGCACATGCGTTTGCGGTGTATCCGATCATTACTCAGGCGCAGTGCGCACGCGCGGTGGTGGTGGCGGCGCGAAACGCGGATGACGACCAGGCCTACGGCCATGATCTGTCCGCATTCGCCTGCGAGCTGAAGGCCAATCCTGATGTAGCGCTGGTATTCATTGCCAACCCCAACAATCCGACGGGAACCTGGCTGGCCGCCGCGGAGATCGAGGCGTTTCTTGAACAGGTGCCCGCGCATGTCATCGTTGCGCTCGACGAGGCGTATTACGAGTACATGGATCCGACA
>JBFJJW010000187.1:0-6177 GCA_041612095.1 Solimonas sp.
GCGCGGCCGGGTCTTCGCATATAATGGCGCGCTTCCAGACGACCGCAGACCTATGCGCATCCAGTCCGAAGCCCTGACTTTCGACGACGTCCTGCTCCTCCCGGCCTATTCGGAGGTGCTGCCGCGACAGGTAGACCTGCGGACGCCGCTGACCCGACGCATCATGCTCAATATCCCGCTGCTGTCCGCGGCGATGGATACCGTGACCGAATCCAAGCTGGCGATCGCGCTGGCGCAGGAGGGCGGCATGGGCATCGTGCACAAGAACATGCCGCCGGATCAGCAGGCCGCGGAAGTGCGCGCGGTCAAGAAGTACGAGTCCGGCGTGATCGTCGACCCGATTACGGTGCCGCCGACCATGACCATAGGCGAGGTGATCAAGCTCACCCGCGCCAACAAGATCTCCGGCGTGCCGGTGGTGGACGGCAAGGCCCTGGTGGGCATCGTCACCAGCCGCGACCTGCGGTTCGAGACGCGCTATGGCGAGCCGGTGTCCCTGGTGATGACGCCGAAGGCGCGCCTGGTCACGGTACGCGAGGGCGCCTCGCGCGAAGAGGTGATTGCCAAGCTGCACGAGCACCGCATCGAGAAGGTGCTGGTGATCAACGGCAAGTTCCAGCTGCGCGGCATGATTACGGTCAAGGATATCCAGAAGTCGAGCGACTTCCCGATGGCCAGCAAGGACGAGAAGGGTCGCCTGCGCGTCGGCGCGGCGGTCGGCACCGGTGGCGATACCGACATGCGCGTGGCGGCGCTGGTAGAAGCCGGCGTGGACGTGGTGGTGGTGGATACTGCGCATGGCCATTCGCGCGGCGTGATTGAACGGGTCGCGCAGATCAAGAAGCAGTACGGCGACGTGCTGCAGGTCATTGGCGGCAATATCGCAACTGCGGATGCCGCCCTGGCGCTGGCAGATGCCGGCGCCGACGCGGTCAAGGTGGGTATCGGCCCCGGCTCGATCTGCACCACGCGCATGGTTGCAGGCGTTGGCGTGCCGCAGATCAGTGCGGTCATGGCAGTGGCCGAGGCCCTGAAGTCGCGCAATATTCCGCTGATCTCCGATGGCGGCGTGCGCTACTCGGGCGATTTCTCCAAGGCACTGGCGGCGGGCGCGTATGCGGTCATGGTCGGTTCCATGCTCGCCGGCACCGAAGAGGCGCCGGGCGAGGTCGAGCTGTATCAGGGGCGCTCCTACAAGTCCTATCGCGGCATGGGCTCGATGGGCGCGATGGCGCAGGGCTCCAAGGACCGCTATTTCCAGGACACCACCACCGAGGTGGAGAAGCTGGTGCCGGAAGGCGTTGAAGGCCGCGTGCCCTACAAGGGTTCGATGGCAGCCATCGTGCATCAGATGGTCGGCGGCCTGCGCGCCAGCATGGGCTACACCGGCTGCAGGAGCATAGACGAGCTGCGCACCAAGACGCGCTTCGTCAAGATCACCTCGGCTGGCGTCAAGGAAAGCCACGTGCACGACGTGTCCATCACCAAGGAAGCACCTAACTATCGGGGCGAGTAGGCCCGAACATGCCCCGGTTCGCCGGGGTTTTTTCGTTGATCACGATGAACATCCATTCCGACAAGATTCTGATTCTCGACTTCGGCAGCCAGTACACGCAGCTGATTGCGCGGCGTGTGCGCGAACTCGGGGTGTACTGCGAACTTCATCCCTGGGACATCAGCGACGCCGACGTACGCGCGTTTGCGCCCAATGGCGTGATTCTCTCCGGTGGTCCGGAGTCCGTGATCGAAGCCAACTCGCCGCGCGCGCCGCAGGCGGTGTGGGATCTGAAAGTGCCCGTCATGGGCATCTGCTACGGCATGCAGACCATGGCCGCGCAGCTCGGGGGCACGGTGGCGCCGGGTGCGGTCAAGGAATTCGGCTATGCCGAGGTGCGCGCTCAGGGTCACAGCAAGCTGCTCAAGGACATCGAGGATCGGGTCAATACCGAAGGGCATGGCCTGCTCGACGTGTGGATGTCGCATGGCGACCACGTGTCGGTGTTGCCGGAGGGCTTCAGGATCGTCGCCTCGACCAAGGACATACCGATTGCCGGCATGGCCGATGAGTCGCGCGGCTACTACGCCCTGCAGTTCCATCCGGAAGTCACCCATACCACGCAGGGCACGCGCATCTATTCGCGTTTTGTCCATGACATCTGCGGCTGCGGCAATGCCTGGACCGCTGACAACATCATCAACGACAGCATCGCGCGCATGCGCGAGCAGGTCGGCAGCTCCAAGGTGTTGTTGGGACTTTCAGGCGGCGTTGATTCCTCGGTCGTCGCCGCGCTATTGCACAAGGCCATTGGTGACCAGCTGACCTGCGTGTTCGTGGATCACGGCCTGCTGCGCCATCAGGAAGGCGATCAGGTGATGGCGGTGTTTGCGCAGCACCTCGGCGTGAAGGTGATCCGCGTGGATGCCGAGGAGCGCTTCCTGCGCGAACTCAAGGGCGTCAGCGACCCCGAGGCCAAGCGCAAGATCATCGGCCGGCTGTTTGTCGAGGTTTTTGAAGAAGAGTCCGGCAAGCTGGACGGTATCGACTTCCTGGCCCAGGGCACGATCTACCCCGACGTCATCGAGTCGGCAGGCGGCAAGACCAAGAAGGCGCATGTGATCAAGAGCCACCACAACGTGGGCGGCCTGCCGGAGCGCATGAAGATGCAGCTGGTCGAGCCACTGCGCGAACTGTTCAAGGACGAGGTGCGCAAGATCGGTGTGGAACTGGGCCTGCCGCGCGAGATGGTGTATCGCCATCCGTTCCCGGGCCCGGGCCTGGGCGTGCGCATTCTGGGCGAGGTCACCAAGCGCGCGGCCGATACGCTGCGCCTCGCGGATCACATCTTCATGGAGGAGCTGCGCCGCAGTGGCTGGTACGACAAGACCTCGCAGGCCTTCGCCGTGTTCCTGCCGGTGAAATCGGTCGGTGTGACCGGTGATGGCCGTCGCTATGAGCCGGTCATTGCGCTGCGCGCCGTGCAGACCATCGACTTCATGACGGCCCACTGGGCGCACCTGCCCTATGAGCTGCTGGACGTGTGCTCGCGGCGCATCGTCAACGAGATTCCCGGCGTGTCCCGCGTGGTGTACGACATCTCCGGCAAGCCCCCCGCCACCATCGAGTGGGAGTAGGCGCCGCCGACGAGTTGGCCATGGAACTCAAGATCTTCCTGACCGTTTTTGCCACCGTCTTTCTCGCTGAACTGGGCGACAAGACGCAGCTGGCCACGCTGCTGTTCGCTGCCGACAAGCCCGCCAGCAAGTGGGTGGTGTTTGCGGGCGCCGCCAGTGCGCTGGTGCTCGCTGCCGCCATCGGCGTACTGGCCGGCGGCTGGCTCGCGCAGCACGTGAGTCCGCGGCACCTGAAGCTGATTGCGGGTGCGGGCTTCATGCTGATCGGCGCGTGGACCCTGCGCTCGGCCTTTGCCGGCTAAGCAGATGTCCGGCTGTGACGGCACCTCCGGTGTGGCAACGACGCGCAGCGAGCAGGATGGCCGCGACGAGCACTGGATGCGGCATGCGCTACTGCTGGCGCGACGCGCCGAGCAGGCCGGGGAGGTTCCGGTCGGTGCAGTCGTGGTACAGGGGGACCGCATTATTGGAGAAGGCTGGAACCGACCGATCTCCACGCATGATCCCAGCGCACACGCCGAGATGATCGCATTGCGGGCCGCCGCACAGACGCTCTCCAACTACCGCACGCTGGACACCACGCTCTACGTCACGCTGGAGCCTTGTGTCATGTGTGCCGGCGCCATCATTCACGCGCGGGTCTCGCGGCTGGTGTTTGGCGCCACCGATCCCAAGGCGGGCGCGGTGCACTCGGTCTATGACGTGATCAGTGCGCCGCGTCTCAACCATCGCCTTGTCTGGCAGGGCGGCGTCATGGCCGAGTCCTGTGGTGACATCCTGCGCGAGTTCTTCCGCGCGCGGCGCAAGGCCTAGTTCAGCTCAAGCAGCGCAGCCGTACCCAGATGCCCGCGTTCGCGCGCAATCTCGGCCGCGGTCTTGTCATCCTCCGTCCGGGCCGAGCGATCGGCACCACGACTCAGCAGCAGCTTGCACAGGCTCTCAAAGCCGCGCGAGGCGGCCAGATGCAGGGCGGTGACCCCGCTGCCGCCGACCGTTGTGACGTCGGCGCCGATGGCGATCAGCAGCGGTGCCAGGCTCTCGCCGGCGGCACCGGCTATCGCCGCGTGCATCGGCGTGTTGGCCATCGGGTTGGTGGAGCGCGCTTCCAGCTCGGCGCCCACACCCAGCAGCACAAACGTCGATTCACGCGCGCCAAAGAATGCCGCCAGGTGCAACGGGGTCCAGCCGTCAACGCTGTGAGCGGCGAGCGAGGCGTAGTCCTGTACCGCCAGCTCGGCAACGCGGCGCCCGTCATTGCTGGCGGCAGCCTCGAAGATGTCGAGGGGTCGAAACGCGCTCAGCAGCTCTGCGATGTCCCGCGCGTTGTTGTACAGCGCGAACATCAGCGGCGACAGACCGCCCGGCAATGCCTCCGTGGCCTGACCGGCGTCGCGTTCCAGCGCGTCCTTGGCAGCGGCGAGGTCGCGATTCTGGATGGCAAGCATCAGCGGGCGGACGGCGGTCATCGCAGGCTCCAATTGAAGGGACGCGCAGCCTACCCATATCCCGCGCGCTTGGTAATCCCCCGGAACGGCCTGCACCCCGCTGCCAGCGGGTGGGCCGCTGGGCCGCGCTGGCGCAAACGCATCCGCAATTGACCGCGCGCAAGGTCGCCACTATCATTCCGCCCCCATCTGGACGGTTAGCTCAGCGGTAGAGCATCGCCTTCACACGGCGGGGGTCACAGGTTCAAGCCCTGTACCGTCCACCAGATAAGACGAAGGGTTGGCTGTATTGTGTTGCCAGGCACCTGTGGGTGCGCGGGCAATACGGCAGAACACTTTGAGCGGCATTGAAGAGCCCCGGCAGCGATGACCGGGGCTTTTTTGTGCCTGATCCGGTGCGGCTGCGCGCCATCCCTCATCCGGATCAGCCGCCTTGGGCGGCTTCATCCCCGGGCAGTCTCGTCAGAGTCAGTGCCCCTGGGCGTCGGTACGCAGGCTCTTGGTGGTGAACAGATACTCCTTGAGCTCCTTCGAGAAGCGCGTGTCCTGACGCCGTATCCACTCAAGCACCATTGCCGCGTGCTCCTTCTCCTCGTCCCGATTGTGCTCGAGTATCTTCTTGAGTTCTGGGTCCTTGCATGCAAACGCGCGCTGGTTGTACCAGTCAACCGCCTCCAGCTCCTCCATCAGCGAGACGATGGCGCGGTGCATGTCGCGCACCTCATCGGACAGTTCCTCGATCGGTTCATGGTAGCCGACGCTCGACATTCAGACCTCCTGTGGTCCAGTGGTTGCAATAGACGCATTCTGCCCGCCTGCGTGGCTGGAGCGCTTCGCTAATTCGGGTTTCGGAACAGGGGCAGGCAGGCCTCCGCGATCTGCTCGACGTGCCGGTGATCTGTGCCGCAGCATCCGCCCATTACATTCAGATGCACCAGCTGCTTCTTCAGGTCGGCGTATTCCTGCCCGAGTTCGACCGCGTTGCCCGCATCCAGTTCGGGGGCTTCATTCAGTTCTGCGTGGCTCATTCTTGAGGCATTGGCCCGAAGGCCGTGAATTCGCTTCAACCATGGTTCGCCACCGGCCAGCACCTTGTCGAAGTGGCTGGGATGGGCGCAGTTGATCATGTAGTAGCCGGGATAGCCTGATGTGGCGGCATCAACCTGCTCGATCGCAGCCTGCAGCGTCTGGCCGGTCGGAAGCTTTCCGTCCGTCTCCACGGTGAAGGAAATGGCAACGGGCATCCTTGCTTGCTGGGCAGCGCGTGCAATCCCGGTGGCCTCTTCCACATAGTTCATGGTGATGGCACACACCATGTCCGCAGCGGAGCCGGCAAACGTTTCAATCTGCTCGCGGTGATAGGCCTCTGCCTCCGGCGCTGACATGGCGCGATCAGGAACATAGCCGTCCCCGCGCGGGCCGAGACACCCGCTGATGACGATGGACGTGTGCTCGCTCGCGTACTCGCTGCGGATCTCCTCAAGCAGGTGGATCGCTCTGCGGTTTGCATCGGCGAGCGCGTCGGCCGTGTAGCCCAGCTTGGCTCCCCAGTCTGCATTGGCCCGCCATGTGGCGCTTTCAAGAACCAGGCCGGTGCCAA
>JBFJJW010000188.1:0-6060 GCA_041612095.1 Solimonas sp.
CATTTCTGGCCGATGAACTTCTCCTGGTCAGCCGCATCCCAGAAGCTCTTGGCTTCGAGTGTGACGATCGGCGCAATGCGCGTCGGCTTCGGCGCAGCGGGCGCCGCCGGGGTATCAGTGGGTGCGGTCATGGTCAGGGCCTTGTTCTTGAATCCAGAGCGTGGCCGCGCCTCCTCCGGCGCGGTGCATGCAGCGACGATAGCGGCGGCATGACGCCAGCCGCATGATTCAAATGGGTGAGCCCGCGCGCATTCGCGCGGATCGCGCCGCCGCTAGGGGTTGAAACGCAGCTCCAGACCAGCAAACACCGAGCGCCCGACGCCAGGCTCGAAGTAGCGGCCATTGCCCTCGTTGGCGATCACCGATCCGGCGTATTCACGATCGAGCAGGTTGTCGCCGCGCAGGAACAGGCGGTAGCCACCCCAATCCGCGGTGCGCCCGTAGATCACGCGCGTGCCGAGCACGGTGTAGGCAGCGGCTTCGTCGCTGTTGAGGTCATTGACTGGCACCGCATCCACGTAGCGCGCGTCTATCGCGGCCGACCAGCCGTCGCGACCCCGCCGCCAGCCCAACTCGCCGAACAGGCTGCTGCGTGCCACCCCCGGGACCTTGTTGCCACGGTCGACCGTGGCCGGGTTACCCCCGCTGACCGAGGTGTAGGCCTCGGAGAAGCGGGCGTCGATCAGGTCCGCGGCAAGGTAGGCATTCCAGTCAGCGGTCAGTGCAGCATCCACTGCCAGCTCCACACCGCGCCGACGCGTGCCGGGTGCGTTCTGGAAGCTGGTGCGGCCACCGCTGTTGATCGCCGGCACGATCTCGTCGCGGGTATCGGTGTGATAGGCCGCAAGCGTCAGCAGCCCACGCGCGCCCAGGCTGCGCTTGTAGCCCACCTCGGTGGTGCGACTGCGCGCGGCCTTGAGCGCGCGGTTGTAGCCGCTGCCACCATCGGGGCGATACGACAGCTCGTTAGCCGTTGGCGTCTCGAAGCCTTCGCCCCAGCTGGCATAGATGCGGCTAGGCGCATCGAGCTGGTACTGCACCGACACCGCCGGTGTCGTTTCTGAAAAGCGCTGCGCGCCGCTGTCATCCGGATTGTCACTGGTGATGTAGTGATCCTCCGAGTCAAAGCGCAAGGTGCTGTGGCGCAACGCCGCTACCAACAACCACTCAGGCAAGGGCTTCCATTCCGCCAAGACCACCTGATCAAAGCTGTTCAAGCGGTTGTCTTCGTCGCGTCGCAGCGCGCCGCGCACGCCCAAGGTGTCGCCCACAAAGTTCTCGTAGCCGTGCCGTTCTTCATCCAGGCGCTGCGCCTCAAGACCCAGGCTAAGGGTGAGTTCTGACCAGCGCTTCACATAGCGTGCTTCGCCGCCGACATTGCTGCGATCCAGATCGATCACACCGCCGGCATTGGTCGGGGTTGAGGTCTGCACAAACTTGGGAATGGACAGGTACTGCTCCACCGCCCGGGTCGAGCCGAACAGCAGCACTTCAAAAGTGTCGCCGCCGGCCAGGGTCTGCTGGTAGCGCACACCCCCGAGGCGGTCTTCCACGCTCTTGCGCGTGTTGTAGGTCAGCGCAACCGCCGTGGTCTGGCGCGGATCTGCGTCGTACTGCGCGCGGGTCAGGCCCAGCGGGTCCTGCGCCTCGGGTTGCGAGACGCTATTGATGACGATGCTCAGGCGTCGACCGGCACCAAGATCGGCCTTCGCAATCACAGCCGCCTGCGTGCGCTCGGCCTCGCTGTGCGGACGCGCGCCGTCGGTGCGGAACTGCGCAAGCTCGGCGCGATAGCCCACGCGCCCCTTCAGAAACTGGCCGCCTGCAGCCAATGCGCCACGCCAGGTGTTGTCGCTGCCAGCACCAAGCTGCGCGCGTAGTTCGGTGCGTTCCGGTGCATCCGCGCTCCAGGTCGCGACCACGCCGCCAGCACTGTTGCCGTAGCCATAGGCCAAGGGGCCGCGCAGCACCTCGATATGATCCAGCGCGGAAATCAGAAAACCGGAGGACTGGCCCTGGCCGTCCGGGGCGCTGACCGGTATGCCATCCAGCCGTAGCTGCACCCCGCGCACGCCGAAACTGGATCGCGCACCGAACCCGCGGCTCTGTATCTGCAGGTCTTGTGCATAGTTGTTGCGCTCGCGCACGGTGATGCCGGGCACCCGGCCCAGGCTTTCCGCCAGCGAGATCTGCGGCTGGCCGTCGTGCAATGCCGTGGCATCGACGCGCCCCACCGCCGCCGGCATGTCGAGTTCACTGCGTGGCTGCACGGCGCCGATCACCACCACCGGGCTGAGCGCGGTAGCCGGCGTATCGTCGGTGGCGGCCTGAGAGGGCTGCTCCGCAGCCTCGGCCTCAGTCGCCTGAACCTCAGCGGCGGGCGCCTGTGCAGACGCCCAGGGCGTCAGTACGCAGGCAGCAAAGGTGAACACCGTCAGCAAGCTGCGGCCGTGGGGGGGCAATACGGTCAGTTTGATCATGCGGCAGCATTCTCCGGGCTCACGGGGGCCGCGGCAACGTGCGAACGGATCAGGTGGCTGCTGATCACGTACGCCCGCTAAAGTCTCACCCATATGCAGCACGCCACACTACGGTGACTGCGCAATCCTGCGGCTTCCACATTCCATCCACCGGCGCTGGTGCGCCGCAGCCGAGAGACGCCATGGCGAAGTACGAGTGCGTGATTTGCGGTCATGTGTATGACGAAGCACTGGGTGACCCCGACACCGGCATCGCCCCCGGCACTCGCTGGGAGGACATCCCCGATGACTGGCTCTGCCCCGAGTGCGGCGCCGGCAAGGACAGCTACGAGAAGATCGAATAGGCCTGGCACCCGGCCCGTGAAGACCTGCTCGGCAGCTGGCTTCGTCGTCAGTCCCGGAGGAGGGCGCGCGTGAGCGACCCCCGCGACCGCACGGACGCGCGCAGCCGTCGGCACTTCCTGAAATCACTGGGACTGGCAGCGGCCGGCGCCGCCGGCATCAGCAGCCTTGGGCTGGAGGCCGCCGCACCGTTGCGGCGCAGCGAGGTCAGGCACTGGCACCAGACCACCGACCTGTTGATCGTCGGCTCCGGTGCGGGCGGCGTGTCGGCCGCAATCGAGGCGCGCCGCGGCGGCCTCGAAGCGTTGATGCTGGAGAAATTCCAGGTCCCCGGCGGTTCCTCCAGCATCTCTGGCGGCGTCTGCTATCTGGGGGGCGGCACACCATTGCAGAAGGCGCTGGGCTTTGACGATTCCGTCGAGGCCATGACGACCTACATGCTGGCCGCCAGCGGGCCGTATGCCTCCACCGACAAGATACAGCTGTACTGCGAAGGCAGTCTGGAGCACTTTGACTGGTTGCTTGCCAACGGCGTGCACTACGCGCAGAAGTTTTCCGCTGAGAAGGAGATCTCGATACCGGACGGCTCGCTCTACTACTGTGGCAGCGAGAAGGCCTGGCCCTACCGCGAACTGGCCAAGCCGGCGCCGCGCGGGCACGTGCCACCCTCACAGCACCTGACCGGCGGGCGCGAACTGATGCGCGCGCTGCTGGCATCGGCAGAACAGTTGGGGGCTCAGCTGCTGCTCAATGCGTCTGCCGAGCGACTAATCGTGGAAAGCGATGGCCGTATCGCCGGCGCCGCTGTCACCCTGGACGGCAAGACCGCGCACATACGCGCCCGCCGCGGCGTGGTGCTGGCCGCAGGCGGCTTCATCCACAACGCGGCGATGGTGCGCCAGTACGCGCCGGAACTGGCCGAATGCTCCACGCCCTGGGGTCGCGCGGGCGATCTGGGCATCGGCATCCGCATGGGCATCAGTGTGGGCGGCGCCACCTTGCGCATGCACCACGGCTTCGTCATCACCCCGATGTATCCGCCCGAAAGCATTCTCAAGGGAGTGGCGGTCAATGCCCAGGGCCAGCGCTTCACCGCAGAGGACGGCTACTACGGCATGGTTGGCCATGACATCGCCTACAAGCAGAATGGCCGTGCGTGGATGATCGTGGATCAGCCGATAGCCTATGGCTGGAACGACTTCCGTCTGCCGGTTGCCGCCCAGGCACAGACCATCGCCGAACTGGAGCGGCAGCTGAAGATGCCGGACGGCGCGCTGCAGCAGACGGTCCGCTACTACAACCTGCACGCGGCGCAAAAGCAGGACCCGCTGTTTCACAAGCAGGCGGATTTCATCGCGCCGCTGACCGCAGCGCCCTACACCGCCTACGACCTCAGCACCGCCAACGCCTTCACGCCGGCGCATACCTTCGGTGGCCTGCAGACCAATCTCGATGCGCAGGTACTGGACGCCTGGGGTGAGGTGATTCCGGGGCTGTACGCCGCGGGCCGCACCTCCGCCGGCCTGCCGGTCGCGCCCTACATCGCCAGCGGGGTGTCGATCGGCGATGGCACCTTCTTTGGTCGTCGGGCCGGTCGTCATGCGGCCGGCCGCGTCTAGAGGTGAAGCCCATGCGCCTGTTGATCTGTCTCCTGCTGATGATTGGCTTCGCCGGTGCCCGCGCGGCAGAACCTGGCGGTGCAGTGCTGTCGGGTGACGCTGCACGCGGCCAGCTGATCTTCGGCCAGTGCCGCACCTGCCACTACCCGGAAAAGGGCTTTGGCCATCACAACGGCCCCAGCCTGTGGGGCGTATTCGGGCGCAAGGCCGGCAGCGCGGAGGGCTACGCTTACTATTCCGACGAATTGCAGAAGGCCGGCTTTGTCTGGACCCCGGAACTGCTGGACTACTGGCTGGCCAATCCGCGCCGCTTCCTGCCGAAGAGTTCGATGGTGGTGTTTGCAACCACGCCGCAGCAGCGCGCCGACCTGATCGAGTACCTCAGGCAGTTCCACGAGTAAGCCGCGCCACCCAAACCCGCGCAGCGGTACGCAGGGCGGGCCAAGGGTCCACTTGTGCGCCCTGATGTGGCAGGCTTCGCCCGCAACTTTTCCGGAGTGCCCCATGTCCCGCCATTTCAGTGCCGTCGATCCGGATGGCCTGCTCGAATATTCGGTCGTGTTTTCAGACCGTTCCGTCAATCACATGTCCGCCATGTTCCAGCAGGCGATGCGTGAGATTTCCTCGACCCTGAAGCAGGTCTACAACGCCGACGCAGTGGCGGTAGTCCCCGGCGGCGGCTCGTTCGGCATGGAGGCCATCGCGCGGCAGCTGGCAACAGGCAAGCACTGCCTGGTCATACGCAACGGCTGGTTCAGCTATCGCTGGTCGCAGATCTTTGAGATGGGCGGCATTCCCGCACGCGAAACCGTGCTCAAGGCTCGGCCGATCGCCGAAGGTCCGCAACAGCCGTTCGCACCGCCGCCGATTGAAGAGGTGGAAGCCACCATCCGCCGCGAGCAACCGGATCTGGTGTTTGCTCCGCATGTGGAGACCGCCTCCGGCGTTCTGTTGCCGGATAGCTATTTGCAGCGTGTGGCTGCTGCGGTGCATGCGCATGGCGGCTTGTTCGTGCTGGACTGCGTCGCGTCTGGCGCCATCTGGGTCGACATGAAGGCCTGCGGCGTCGACGTATTGCTCTCAGCGCCGCAGAAGGGCTGGAGCGCCACCCCTTGCGCCGCGCTGATCATGCTCAGCGCAGCCGCCAAGGCGCGCGTGGAGCAGACACAGAGCAGCAGCTTTGCCGCTGATCTGAAGAAGTGGCTGCAGATCATGCAGGCCTATGAAGGCGGCGCCCACGCCTACCACGCCACCGTCCCCACTGACGGCCTGCTGCGACTACGCGACGCCATGCAGGAAACCGTAGGCCGCGGCCTGGAGAACGTGCGCCAGTCGCAGCAGGCACTGGGCCAGCAGGTCCGTGCGCTGCTCGCCGGCAAGGGCTATCCCAGCGTCGCCGCCCCCGGCTTCGAAGCCCCCGGCGTGGTCGTGTCCTATACCGGTAATGCCGACATCAGCAGCGCCAAGGCGTTTGCCGCACTGGGCCTGCAGACCGCCGCCGGCGTACCGCTGATGTGCGACGAACCCGCCGACTTCAAGACCTTCCGCATCGGCCTGTTCGGTCTCGACAAGCTGGGCGATGTTGCCGGCACGGTGCAGCGCCTGCGGGCAGCGGTGGA
>JBFJJW010000189.1:0-6055 GCA_041612095.1 Solimonas sp.
CTGCGACCGGCTCCGCCCCCAACGACCGCACCACCGACTGCGCGTGTGCTGAACGAGCCAGTGCGCGGACCTTGATGCCGCGGGCGCGCAGGGCGCGAATCAGATTGCGTCCCAGATAGCCCGAGCCGCCGGTCACGAATGCGGTCTGCATGTGCCTCCGTACTGAGCAAGCTACCGCCGTCTGCCGATGGCGGTGGTTTGATGGAAGTGCGGGTGGCGCTGCGGCTTCAGCCCTCGACCAACAGGCGATCGATCTCGGCCAGGTCCTGCTCGTTGAGTTTGCCCGCGGCGGACTTCAGGCGCAGCACGGCCAGCAGGTAGTCGTAGCGCGACTGGTAATAGGTGCGCTCGGCAAGGTACAGCTGCTGCTGCGCGTTGAGCACATCGACGGCGGTACGGGTGCCGACCTCCAGGCCGGCGGCGCTGGCTTCCTGCGCGGTGGTGTTGGAGAGCACGGCCTGCTTGAACGCCTTGACCCGGGCGGCGCCCGTGACCACCGCCTGATAGGCGTCGCGGGTATTGCGCTCCACGAGCCGTCGCTGACCTTCGTATTCGGACTCGCGCTGGGCGCGTGTAGCCAGGGCCTGGCGTACTCCGGACTGCGTTGCGCCGCCGGCGAAGATCGGCACGTTGACCTGCACGCCGAAAGTTTCGGTCTCGCTCTTGCCCGAGAATCGGCTGCCGTCGCTGTCGTTGTCCGAGTACTGCGCGGAGGCCCCTACGGTCGGCAGGTGCTGGGCACGGGCAATGCCGACGTCACGCCCTGCGATCTCGCGGTTGTACTGCGCGATCAGCAGATCGAGATTGTGGTCGCGCGCCGAACTGACCCAGACACTCACGTCAGCGGGATTGGGGCTCGGCAGCGGGAATTCGTCGCGCAGGCTGCTGACGGTATTGAGCGGTTCGGCGGTGATCTCGGCCAACGCCTCCTTGGCAACCTCCAGAGCCTGCTGAGCTTGCAGGGTATTGGCTACCGTGAGGTCGTAGCGCGCCTGCGCCTCCTGGACGTCGGTAATCGCCGAGAGTCCGACCTCAAAGCGGCGCTTGGCCTGTTCCAGCTGCCGCTCCACCGCCTTGTTCTCGGCCTCGGTGGAACGCAGCGCGTCACGCGCCGACAACACACCGAAATAGGCCTCGGCCACCCGCAGGATCAGGTTCTGGCTGGCGGCGCGCAGGCTGGCTTCGGCGAGGGCCACCTGATCGCCGGACTGACGCAGGCGCTGGATGGCCGCCCAGTCGAAAACCGACTGATTGAGCGTGACGGATAGCGTCGAACTCGAGGAGTTTCGGTCAATTTCCGATTCCGGCTGCCCCTGGAATGACTCGGTGCCGGTTTCGTTGGATTTGCCGTAGTTGTAGCCGCCAGTGATCTGCGGGAGCAGCGCGGCGCGCGCCTGCGGTCGCGCTTCGACGGTCGCGTCGCGCGCATGCTGCGCGGCACCATAAGTGGCGTCGTTCTGTATCGCGAGATCATAGACGCGCATCAGGTCGTTGGCGTGGGCGGTGCCGGACACCGTCAGCGTCAGGATCAGCAGCGTGAAGGATGGGCGCATGAGGTTCCTCATAAAGTTCTTCAATATCTGGCGATGGAGGGATCAACCTGCAGCGACCACGCGTCTATCCCCCCGGCGACGCTTGAGACATCTGAAAATCCGCTCTGTTCCAGGTAGCGCGCCGCTGTCAGCGAGCGCACGCCGTGGTGACATAGGACGGCGATCACCGCGTCCGGGTTTAATTCCCCGACACGCGTCGGCAATTCATGCAGCGGAATGTGCAGTGCGCCGGGCAAGGCGGCGAGCGTCAGTTCCTCTGTGGTACGGACGTCAAGCACGGTAACGTCGCCTCGCTCGATCCCGGTCCGCAGTTCGTGCACGCTGATTTCCTTCATGCGCGGCAGTATAGGGGCATGCGGAGGCGGGCTGGCGTGCTAGCGCAGCTCGAAGCGGGTGGAGCCGATCAACTGCCCCCCCTCGGTGACGACGCGCACCTCCCAGCGGCCACGGGCCTCGGCCGGGAATGCCTGCTTGTGTGTCCATGCGCGATATCCCTGCTCGCGGCCGCCGTGAATGTTGAGCGTGATGCGGTCCACGATCTGTCCCCGGTGTATCCATTGGTGTTCGATGCGCTCGGCAAGTCCGCGTGGAGCGCGTATGGCAGACCACACGTACAAGCCATTGCGGCGAGCCTCCTCGGTATCGATGACGCTCAGTGCCGGTCCCGGCGTCTTGGTTGACACGTCCACCGACTGCGTCACCTCGATCTGGCTCACTCTCAACGTCGCCGGCGGTATCGCACTGCGGAATTCCAGCACCGCGCCGCCCAGCAGCAGGCCGAGGCTGAGCGCCAGGACCCAGCGCATGGGCCCAAGCCGCTGCAGCGCAGCGGCCCAGGCGGGCACGCTCAGCAAAGCCAGGCAGGCGGCGGCCAGCATCAGGCTTTGCGCAGTCGTCATCAGCCACAGCATCGGCGCCGCGGCGAGCACCGTGATGAAACCGGCAGCCGCGTGAAAGCTCCATAGCAGCCAGCGCCGCTGCAGCACCTGACCAAAGTAGAAGGGGTCGATCATCGAGCCCAGTGCGGCCAGCAGCAGCAAGCCGATGAAGCCCGCCTGCGGGCTGAGCCAGGTGGTCGAGGCCAGGAAGAACGGCAGCGTGAAGAAGAACGATTCCTGGTGCAGCCCCTGCGTGAGCCAGGACAGCAGCAGGGGCGGCCAGCCGAACAGGCGGCCGCGCCGGGCGCGCCGCATCAGCCACGGCTCCAGCCCCACCATCAGCCACGACAGCGGCAGCAGGATGACCAGGGTCTGGGCCACCCGCTCCTGGCGCTCGAACATCAGAAAGCTGGCGATGCCGGCGGCGAAACTGACGATGGCAACCGCATGACGCCAACGCGACCACCACGCTTGCCAGCGTGGCACCTGGGCAACGGCGGTGGTCATGCGCTATCGCCGTCCGGGTAGACCAGCGAGGCGAGTTCGGTGCGGCTGTAGACGCCGAGTTTGCGGTAGACCCGGTAGAGGTGGTTGGCTACCGTCGAGGGGGCCACGCCGATCTTCTTTGCGGCCTGCTTGAACGACAGTCCCTGCGCCACGCAATTGACGATCTCGCGTTCGCGTGGGGTCAGGCGGTCCAGCGGCCCCGCAGGCCAGACGATGATCAGCAGCAGGTCGCCGAGCGTCTCGGCGCGCAGCATCAGGTCCTGAAAGCTCTGCGTCTGGCCGGGCTGCGGCAGCGGAAACGGCAGCTCGTCGAAGCCGCGCGTCGGGAAACGCTCCTCGAGCAGGTCGAGAAAGCGCGGCTGGGCTTCATGGAAGCTGCCGCCGCGGTCGACGACGGCCGCGGCGGCGCCATGGGGGCGCTCTGCGTGCGTGCGCAGCAGATGCAGGAAGAACGCATGCGAGGCGGCGTTGAGCAGATGATAGATCGCGCGGCGTTGCAGCACCTGCTCGGCAGCGCTGAAGGGCCGGTTACGATCCTTGCGGTACAGCGTCAGCAGCGAGTGCAGCCCGCTGCGTCGGTCGAGATGCCCGGTGGCGAGGATACGGGTGATGCCAAAGGGTTCAAACGTGCCGCGGTACAACTCCGAAGAGAAGAATTCTGTGTCCGGCACGACGCTGGACATGTCCACCGGGGTGTCCATGTTCTGCAGGATGCGCGGCAGGATCGGGTTGATGCCGGAGCTGGCCTCGAGCGCAGCGGGGAACTCTGCGGGCAGTCCGGTCACGGTCACGGTGTGGAACCTCAGCCGGGCGCGGCTGCCGCTGCCCCAGAGGGCCCCGTCGTGCGGAATCACCCGGCGCAGCTGTTCCAGGGCCCAGCCACGAAAGGATTCCGGCGGAATGGTTGTGGCCGATCGATAGAGCTTGGCGATCAGCCGGTCCAGTGCATCTGCGGTGTCGGTGGGATCGGTGTTCGGCATGGTGCCGCGGGCAGGCTGCATGGGTGAGGCGTATTTACCAAGGGTTTTAAGCGAGTTTTACTATCGGCTCAAGTGCGTTAGCGTCTCATACTGATCGCTTGTGCATTGCCGGACTTCCGGTGGAGGGACGAAATGAAGACTTTGCGCGACTGGCTCAACGAGTATGCGGTGAGCCACCAGAATCCGACCAACAAGCGCCTGCATTGGCTGTGCATTCCGCCGATCGTGTTTTCCGTCGCCTGCGCCTTGAAGGCAATCCCGGTCGGCGATGCCGCCGTGAACGCCGCCACAGTGGTCGGTGTACTGGCTCTGGCCTATTATCTGCGCCTGTCCTGGCAGTTGGGAGCCGGTCTGGTCGTGATCTTCGGTGGGCTGTATTGGGGCGTGCTGGCGCTGGAATCCGCGCTCGGTACCTCGATGATGCTGGCGCTGGCGGCGGCGATCTTTGTGCTGGCCTGGATCGGACAGTTTGTGGGGCATCATATCGAGGGGGCCAAACCCTCGTTCTTCAAGGATCTACAATTTCTGCTGATTGGGCCTTTGTGGCTGCTCGCCGATGTCTATCGGCGCTTGTCGATACCAATGGGGCCGGGGGCACTGCCACAGCGCGGATGACACGCGGCGCAGTGCCCTTATAAAGGGGGAGGCTATTTCAACAACCGGTCCTTGAGGCCGGTTTTTTTTGTTTTCCGGCCGTAGCACCTAGAATCGGCGGCCGCGCCAGCGCTGCCACGTCGCCGCCTGTGCCCCCGTTCCCCCACCTCCAGGACCTCGCCATGGCCTTGCCGAAGCAACTCCAGAAGCTCTCCCTGCCCGTAATTGGCTCGCCGCTGTTCATCATCAGCAATCCGGATCTGGTGATTGCCCAGTGCAAGGCCGGGATCGTTGGCAGTTTCCCGGCGCTCAATGCGCGCCCGGCGGCCCAGCTGGAAGAATGGCTGGAGCGGATTACCCGCGAACTGGCCGAGTGGGACGCCGCTCACCCCGAGGCGCCCAGCGCCCCGTTTGCGGTCAATCAGATCGTGCACAAGTCCAACGATCGCCTGATGCACGATCTGGAGCTGTGCGTGAAGTACAAGGTGCCCATCGTCATCACTTCCCTGGGCGCCCGCGAGGATGTGAATGCGGCGATACACAGCTACGGCGGCATCGTGCTGCACGACATCATCAACAACCGCTTTGCCAGGAAGGCCATCGAGAAGGGGGCCGACGGCCTCATCGCGGTCGCAGCCGGTGCCGGCGGTCATGCCGGCACGACATCGCCGTTTGCATTGGTGCAGGAGATTCGCCAGTGGTTTGACGGCCCGATCGCGTTGTCCGGCAGCATCGCCACCGGTGACGCGATACTGGCGGCCCAGGCCATGGGCGCGGACCTGGCCTACATTGGTTCCGCGTTCATCGCCACCGACGAGGCTCGCGCCAGTGCCGCCTACAAGCAGGCGATCGTAGACGGCAGCTCCGCCGACATCCTTTACACGCCGTCGTTTACCGGGGTCAGCGGCAATTATCTGATTCCCTCCATCGTCGCCGCGGGCCTGGACCCGGCAAACCTGCCCGGGTCCGATCCCAGCAAGATGGATTTCGGGGCCAACAGTGGCGACGCCAAGGCCTGGAAGGATATCTGGGGCTGCGGCCAGGGCATCGGCGCCGTCGCCGAAATACTGCCGACGCAGGGCCTGATCGATCGCCTGACACGCGAATACGGTCAGGCGCGCACGCGGCTGCTGCAGGCGGCCGCCTGAGGCCTCCCATCGCCCGCCGCCCTGGCCGCTGCCCGGGCGGCGGGCGCATTTAATTGCCGATTTGCGCCGGCAACCCCTTGAATCTGGGGGCCGCGTCACCAAGAATTAGCAGCCTTCACTGGCGAGTGCTAACAACCGCCCCTCAAGAGTGGTTGGAGCATCCGTCGTTGTAGTCCCAAGTCATTGACTCATCTGGAGATTCATTATGAAGCTACGTCCTTTGCACGATCGCGTGATCGTCAAGCGTCTGGAAGAAGAGAAGAAGTCCGCTGGCGGCATCATCATCCCGGACAACGCCGCTGAAAAGCCGGTCAAGGGTGAGGTCATTGCAGTCGGCGCCGGCAAGAAGGCGGACGACGGCAAGACCATCGCGATGGACGTCAAGGTGGGTGACA
>JBFJJW010000190.1:0-5984 GCA_041612095.1 Solimonas sp.
GCGCGTATCGGGCATGCATTTCGACGTCGCGATCCTGACCAATATCACCCGCGACCATCTTGACTATCACGGCACGGTTGAGCGCTACGCTGCCGCCAAGCGCCGCCTGTTCGAGCGCCGTGGCAGCTACACCGCTGTGCTCAACCGCGACGATGCGTATGGCGCGGCCTGGGCGCGGGAGCTGGCTGGCCAGGCCGAGGTTGTGGTCTACGGAATCGAGGGCAGCAAGCCGCGCGGCGGGCATCTGCTCGCGCGTGCATTGCAGCTGACGCCACAGGGCATCCGCTTCGAGATCGACAGCCATCTCGGCACTGCGCAGATCGACAGTCCGCTACTGGGCCGCTTCAACGTCTACAACCTGTTGGCCGCGCTGGGCGCACTGCTGGCCCGGGATGTGCCGTTGAACGCAGCGGTCGCGGCACTGTCGCAGGCGCGCACGGTGCCGGGTCGTATCGAAGGCTTTCGCGGCGGCAAGGAACAGCCGATGGTGGTTGTCGACTACGCGCATACACCCGAAGCACTGGCGCAGATCCTCGCCGCCGTTCGCGCACATACGCCGGGCCGCTTGAGTTGCGTATTCGGTTGCGGCGGCGATCGTGATCGCGGCAAGCGGCCGCTGATGGGTGAGGTGGCGACGCGCCTGTCTGACCGGGCAATCGTCACCGACGACAATCCGCGCAGCGAGGTGCCGGCGGCGATCGTGGCGGACATCCTCGCCTCGCTGAGCGCCACCGCACGTTCGACGGTGCGGGTGATCCATGATCGAGCCCAGGCCATACGCACCGCCGTGGCCGAAGCTGGTGCTGGCGATGTCATCGTCGTCGCTGGCAAGGGACACGAAACGACGCAGACCTATGGCACCGATGTTCGCGAGTTCAGCGACCGTCGTTTTGTCGCCGAGCTGTTTGGCCAGCAGGTGGCGGCATGAGCATGCAGGCACTGTCGGCCTTTGCCGCCGACCTCGGCGCCGAACGGCGCGGCGCGGATGTGCGCGTCGAGCGCATTTGCCATGACAGCCGGCGCGTGCAGCCCGGTGATCTGTACGTCGCGCTGCGTGGAGAGGTGCACGATGGTCACCGCTTTCTCGCCGACGCCAGAGCCGCCGGAGCGGTAGCCGCAATGGTGGACCAGTGGTCGGACTGCGAGCTGCCACAGCTGCGCGTGGACGACACGCTGCTGGGCTTGCAGGCGATGGCGGCGGCATGGCGCAACAAGCACACGATGCCGGTGGTCGCGGTCACCGGCAGCAACGGCAAGACCACGACCAAGCAGCTGCTGGCGTCGATCTTCTCGGCGCGTGGTCCGGTGCTGGCGACCGCCGGCAATCTGAACAATCACATCGGCGTGCCGCTGACCCTGCTCGCAATACGCGCCGAGCACCGTACGGCGGTGATCGAGATGGGCGCAAACCACGCCGGAGAGATCGCGTTGCTGACCCGGCTGGCGCGGCCAGACGTTGGCGTGGTGACCCAGGCGGGCGACGCACATCTGGAGGGCTTTGGCTCGCGAGCGGGTGTTGCCCGCGCCAAGGGCGAGCTGTTCTCTGGCCTCGGCGAGGGCATTGCCGTCATCAACGCAGACGATGCCTATGCAGATCTGTGGGCCGATCTGGCGGGCGATACACGGCAGATTCGATTCGGCCTGAATCCGCACGCCGACGTGCGCGCCGAAGATGTGCGGACGCAAACCGTCGGCGATGTTCCGGGTACGCGCTTCCTGCTGGAGACGCCTGTGGGTCGTGCGCGTGTGCACCTGCCATTGCCGGGCGCGCACAACGTCATGAACGCATTGGCCGCCGCCGGCTGCGCGGTCGCCGTCGGGGTCGACATCGGCGAGATCGTCAGCGGTCTGGCCGGCGTGCAGGCCGCTCAGGGACGCCTGTCGTGGAAGATCACGACCGAAGGCGCGCGCCTGCTGGACGACAGCTACAACGCCAACCCCTCCTCGCTGCAGGCGGGCATGGAGCTGCTGGCCGCGCAGCCGGGGCGCCGCTATCTGGTCCTGGGCGCGATGGCTGAGCTCGGGCCCGATGCCGCGCGCCTGCACCATGAAGCAGGTGTGTCCGCGCGCGCCCTGGGTATAGACGGACTGTATGGCCTGGGCCCGCTGGTGGCCGAGGCCGCGCGCGGATTCGGTGGCGCCGCGCGCGTTTTCGACGACGTTACCGAACTGACAGCTGCGCTGAAGACGCAGCTGGATTCCAACAGCATCGTGCTGGTCAAGGGTTCGCGATCAGCGCGCATGGAGCGTGTGGTTGAGGCGTTGACCGGCGGCACATCCGGGGGGATTCACTAATGCTCTATTACCTCGCCGACTATCTGCGTGGGCACATCAGCGGCTTCAACGTCTTCTCCTATCTGACGTTCAGAAGCGTGCTCGGCATCCTGACCGCCCTGGTTTTCAGCTTCGCCTTCGGGCCATGGATGATCGAACGCCTGTACCGGTTCAAGTTCGGTCAGCCGGTGCGCGATGACGGACCGGCCACGCATCTGAAGAAGACCGGCACCCCGACCATGGGCGGTGTGCTGATCCTGTGTTCGATCGCGGTATCGACCTTGCTGTGGGCTGACCTGTCCAACCGCTTCGTCTGGTTTGCGCTGGCCGTCACGCTGGCCTTCGGTGCGGTCGGATTCGTTGATGATTACATCAAGATCAAGCACAAGAACCCGAAGGGACTGCCCGCACGCAAGAAGTATTTCTGGCTGTCGCTGGCTGGCTTCGGTGTCGCCACGCTGATCTTCTATACCGCGAAGACCCCGGCGGAAACGGTGCTGATCTTCCCGTTCCTCAAGGACGTCACCATCAGCCTCGGCATCTTTTTCATTCCCTGGGCCTATCTGGTCATCGTCGGCGCCAGCAACGCGGTGAATCTCACCGACGGTCTGGATGGTCTGGCGATCATGCCCACGGTGCTCGTGGCCTCGGCTCTCGCGATCTTCGCCTATGCCAGCGGCAACGTCGTCATTTCCCACTATCTGGGAATTCCCTACATCGCCGGTGCCGGTGAACTGGCGATCTTCTGTGCCGCGATCGCCGGTGCGGGCCTGGGCTTCCTGTGGTTCAACGCCTATCCGGCGCAGGTCTTCATGGGCGACGTCGGCGCCCTGGCCCTGGGCGCGGCGCTGGGCGTGGTGGCGGTGCTGGTCCGTCAGGAACTGGTGCTGGCGATCATGGGCGGCATCTTCGTTGCCGAGACCTTCTCGGTGGCGTTGCAGGTGCTGTACTTCAAGTACAGCGGAGGCAAGCGCATCTTCCGCATGGCGCCGCTGCATCACCACTACGAACTGAAGGGCTGGCCGGAGCCCAAGATCATCGTGCGGTTCTGGATCATCACCCTGATCCTGGTGCTGATCGGCCTTGCATCATTGAAGGTGCGCTGAGCATGTCCCATCCGTCGCGCCCAGCTTCCGAGCAGCAGTACCGCGACCAGCATGTGCTGGTTGTCGGGCTGGGTGCGTCCGGAGCCTCGGTGCTGCGACACCTGGGCGGCGCCGGTGCGCGCCTGACCGCTACCGACTCGCGCGCCGCGCCCGCTGGCATCGACACGCTGCGTCGCCAGCATCCGGACGTCGACTTTCATCTGGGCGCACTCAGTGCACCGGCTCCGCTGTCGCGGTTCTCGATGGCGGTACTGTCCCCCGGTGTCGCCCCGCAAGCGCCGTTCGTTCGCGAGTTGGCTGCCGCCGGAGTCGAGATCATCGGCGACATCGAGCTGTTCGCGCGCGCGGCGCGTGCGCCGGTGGTCGGCATTACCGGCTCCAATGGCAAGTCGACGGTCACCACGCTGGTGGGCGAGATGGCCAGGGCTGCCGGCTGCCGAGTTGCCGTGGGCGGCAACCTCGGAACGCCAGCGCTGGACCTGCTCGATGACGCGGTCGAACTCTACGTGCTCGAGCTCTCGAGCTTCCAGCTGGAAACCACGCATAGCCTCAGCTGCAAGGCTGCCACCGTTCTGAACCTGTCTCAGGATCACCTCGACCGGCACGCGACGATGGCGCAGTACGCGGCGATCAAGGCCCGCATCTTTCAGCGCTGCGAGGTTGCGGTCGCCAATCGCGACGATGCGATCGCGCTGAAGCTGGCACCGGCCGACGCACTGACCTTTGGTATCGAGGCCGCGCAGGGACGTGATTACGGCCTGATCCGGCAGGCGGAAGCCACCTGGCTGGCCCAGGGCGAGGTGCCGTTGCTGCCGCTCGACGGCCTGCACATCTTCGGCCTGCACAACGCGGCCAATGCGCTGGCGGCACTGGCATTGGCGCAGGCCGCGGGAATCAGCCATGAGCATGCGCTGAGTGCGCTGAAGGCGTTCCGGGGCCTGCCGCATCGCTGCGAGTTTGTCGCCGAGCTGGGCGGCGTGCAGTACTTCAATGACTCCCAGGGCACCAACGTCGGCTCCACGCTGGCGGCGCTGCTGGGGCTGCCGGCGCCGATCGTCTGGCTGGGCGGGGGGCAGGGCAAGGGCCAGTCCTTTGGCGAGCTGCGCGCGGCGCTGGCGCAGAAGGCGCGTGCCGCCATTCTCTACGGGCAGGACGCCGCGTTGATCGAGCGCGACGTACTCGGCGCCGCGCCGATCTATCGCGAAGCTGATATGCACGCCGCGCTCAGCCGCGCGCGCAGTCTGGCGCAGTCGGGTGATCGCGTGTTGCTGTCGCCGGCCTGCGCCAGCTTTGACCAGTTCAGCAGTTACGTCGATCGCGGCGATCAGTTTCGCGCCGCCGTGAGGGCGCTGGCATGAACCTGCCTCTGGCCGACAGGCTGCAGTTGCAACTTCAGCTGCCGATGCCGCGCGCGCGCTATGGGCTGGATGTATGGCTGTGCGTTTCGCTCGCGACGCTGCTGGCCTGGGGCCTGATCATGGTGGCGTCGGCATCCGTGGCGCAGGCCGAAAAGCTGACCGGCAATCCGTTCTACTTCTTCTACCGCCAGCTGATGTTCATCGGGATTGGAGGCGTCGTCGGCTTTGCGATCTATTGCGTGCCGATGAAGCAGTGGCAGAACACCAGCCTCTGGTTCTACGTCTTTGCCCTGTTCCTGCTGGTGCTGGTGCCGGGGGTCGGGGTCAGCGTCAATGCCGCCCGCCGCTGGATCGATCTCGGTGTGTTCCGGCTGCAGGCGTCTGAAGCGGCGCGACTGGCCTTGATCATCTATCTGGCCGGCTATATCGCGCGACGGCAGCTGCAGCTGCAGCACAGCTTCTCCGGGCTGCTGGTGCCGCTGGCGGCCTTGCTGCCGATCTGCATCCTGCTGATGCTGGAACCCGATTTCGGCGCCACCGCGATCCTGCTCGGCGTGGCCTTTCTGATGCTGTTTCTCGGCGGTGCGCGCGTGCACTACTACCTGGCGCTGATGCTGCTGGCCGGCGCCGCGCTGGCCGCGCTCGCGGTGGCCGCGCCGTATCGCCTGAAGCGGCTGCTGAACTTTACCGATCCCTGGGCCGACGTCGAGAACGGTGGCTGGCAGCTGGCCCAATCGTTGATTGCCGTCGGTCGCGGTGACTGGGACGGGGTCGGCCTGGGCAACAGCGTGCAGAAGCTGCTGTACCTGCCCGAGACACACACCGACTTCATCTTCGCCATCTGGGCCGAGGAGTTCGGCTTGTTTGGCGTCGTCGTGTTGCTGGGGCTGTTCGCGCTGCTGGTCTGGCGCGCGTTCCGGATCGGCCGCGAAGCGGAGTCGCGCAACCAGTTCTTCTCCGCGCACCTGTGCTACGCCATGGGCAGCTGGCTCGGCCTGCAGGTCCTGATCAACGTCATCGATCATCGGATGCCGTTGCAGGAGGCGGTGAACGCTCCCCGCTTCCACCACCAGTGGCAACCGGACGAGATCGGGTACGAACGATGGGCGCTGTCGGAGGACGTCCGGCGTGCCCTGATCGATCGCGGACACCGTCTGGCCCCGTCGGAACGCGGGTTCGGAAACGTGAACGCCGTCGCCGTCGACGAGACCGGTCGCTGGCTGGGCGCCGCGGATCCCCGGCGACA
>JBFJJW010000191.1:0-5926 GCA_041612095.1 Solimonas sp.
CGGCGCTTCCAGCGGCTTCCACTCGTACTGATAGTAGGCCTCGATCGTGGCGTTCGCGAACGGGTCGGTGCTGAGGAAGACCATGCCGACCGGGGTGAAGACCTCCTCTACCGCAAAGCCGACGCGATACAGATTATTGGCGTTGACCGGCTGTGCCTGATTGATCGAGTTGACAACCAGCAGCGTGGATTCGCCCCAGTTCACGGTCTGCCGGCCAATCTTGAAGGACAGTTCGCGATCACCGATGAACGGAAGGCGGCCATAGAAGTTGAAGTCCAGAATCTGCAGGTCCGTGCCCACCTGGTTCAGGACTGCGCCGTCGTTGCGCTTGTTGCGGACCACGCCACCCGGACCGTAGGTGTGCTCGAAGTAGCGATTGGACTCCGGATTGCCCGACGCGGTGCCGAGCTCAAAGCCGACGTCGCCGACATTCTCCGGCGTGATGCGGTTGGGGTGATATTCGGTGAAGTCGTTGTTGACGAAGTCGTAGAAGTACAGCCACTTGGCGAAGAAGCCGAAGTCGCCAAAGGTCAGGTTGATGTCCTGCGTCAGCTTGGCGACATGCTGTACGGCGTCGCCCTTGTCATAGTTCAGGTTGCCGTCGTCGTTGCGCATCGTGAACTGGCCGCGCGAATCGGTGAGGCGCTGCGCCGGGTAGGACTGATCCTTGAACAGGCCCTGGCAGGACTGGTAGCGGCCGTCGCAGATGCTGGGGTCGTTATTGGCCTTGCCGACCAGATTGGCGGAACGGTCCTGCATGCGCCAGGCGGCGCCGTAGGTCACGGTGGTGTTCAGGACGCCTTCGATCGAGTCGTCTGGACCAAACGAGAACGAGATGGCGGTGGCACTGGCGCTGACGAGCAGCAAAGGCAAGCCAAAGAGGGTGGCGGCAAGTTGGGGGGGCAGACGCATGCAGTCCTCTCGCAGATGGTTCGATTTTTTGGAGGCGCGACTTTACACAAGCCGCAGCCTCCAGCACAGGCGTATGCCCAGGCTATCGCCAAATACTGCGTTGGTCTGTCAGACGAAACCAGCGGCACGCCGACAGCCGCACCTGTCGGGGCGGTCAAGCGCGAGCGCGCTGCCTACTCTGGCCGCTCGATCTCGATAATCCGCCGCTCCAGCCGGCGTTCTGACGGGGTATCGAGGCGTCCCTGCAATGTCTGGCGCTTGCCCTGCCGCACCACCTCGACCTGCAACGGCTTCTTGCCCCGATGCGCCTGCAGGCGTTCCCAGGCCGCAACCGGATGGTCCACCGACTGGCCGTCGATGCGCTGGATGACATCGCCGCTCTTCAAGCCGAGTGTGTTGCTGTCCTTGTCTGCAGGCGGGGCCTGTACCACCAGAACCCCCTGCTCGGTCTTGAAGTACGCCGCCAGATCCGGATTCAGGTTGGCCAGTTGCAGGCCGGCGCCGATCCCAGAGAGCGACATCGCGAGGTGATCTCCCGCCATCGGCGCCCGAGGCGCTGCCGGCGGCATCGGCGGCACCGGGGGCACCAGTACGTCGAAATCGCGCTCATCGTGCCAGGCCCAGGCCGGCACATGGGGCACCATCGGCCGCGGACGCGAGGCTATGGCCGTGGTCTTGGCGCGCTTGCCGTCGCGCAGATATTCCAGCGCCACCGGGTCACCCGGCTTCAGCTTGGACATGACCTCCAGCAGTTTGCGGGTGGGGCTTTGCGCTTCGCCCTTTCCGGCGGACAGCGTCTCGCCGTTGGCGCTGAGCAGCAGATCACCGCTCTTGATGCCGGCCTTTTCGGCACCGCTGCCGGGGGTGACGCCGGTAATCACCACGCCTTGAGCAGAGTCCTTCTCGGTGCTGTCGTCGATGGTGACGCCGAGCATCGCGCGCTGAGGATTGAAGATGAATTCGTAGGCCTCGGCACGCGGACTCTCACCATGCGCAGCACGTGCGGCACGCCCCATTTCGGCGGCGGCGCGTGCGAATTCGCGCTGCGCATCTTCCAGCGCCTTGCGCGCCTGCTCCAGCTCCTGCTGCTGCTTCGCGGCCGGGGCATCGGCCCCCAGTGCCGCCAACGGCACGGCCAGGGCTGTGATCAGCAGGGCAGCGCCGAATCGGATGTGGGTAGCGGTATTCATATGCTCAGTTCCTGTATGCGGGGTTCAGCCTGCAGGGCCGCGCCCTGATGGGTCTGTACCAGTTGTGACATCAGCGCCACACGATCGCGCCACAGCCGACGCCGGGCCGCGTCCTGCGCGTAGTTCAGTTGCAGATCAACCACGGCCAGGTCGTTCTCCAGACCTTCGGCCCGTGCTGCGAGGCGGGCATCCCAGACCACCGCCTGCGGTCGGACGCGCTGCAGGGTGCGTTCGAGTCGTTGTGACTGCGCAATCAACTGGCTCAGCTCCGTATCTGCCCTGTCTGGCTGTGCCTGTGGCCACAACTGCCAGCCGATGCCGACGCTGGCCAGCAGCGAAGCGGCCAGCGCCCATGCGCCCAGCCGTCGGCGCCGACGCCGGCCAGGTGCGGCATCCAGCTGCCGCCGCAGGGTGTCCCAGCCGCCTGCCGGCGGATCAAAGTCGGGCAGCGCCTGCAGCTGCCGGGTCAGGTCGTGATTGGAGGGGCTCATGTGGGCTCCGTGATCGGCGCGGCGTTGGCGTCGGCCGCCGCGGGTTGAACCAGCTTGCGCAGGCGTTGATGTGCGCGCGCAAGCTGCGATTTCGAGAAGCTGATGGTCTTGCCGCAACTCTCGGCGATCTCGGCGTGGCTATACCCCTCGACGTGGTACAGCCAGAGCACGGCGCGGGGAAGCGGGGGCAGCAGCCCAAGCAGGCGTTCGAGATCCAGCTGCGCCACCGCGCTGACATCGACATGGACGTCTTCGACGGCTTCGGGAAGCAGCAGCTCGGTATAGCGACGTTCGCGACGCAGCAGTTGCAGCGCCTCGGTGGCAGCGATCCGCCGCAGCCAGTGGCCGAACGGGGCGTCGCCACGGAACTGATGTATCACGCGGAAGGCCTGCAGAAAGCAGTTCTGCAGGATGTCTGCCGCCATGTCCGGGCAATGGGTCATGCGCCGGGCCAGGCTGTAGACCGCGCGCTCGTAGGTCCGGTAGATGTGCGCCTGCGCAAGCCGCTCGCCGCGGCGGGCGGCGGCCAGGCTTGCGGGGTCCAGCGGCAGGTCAAAGGTGGCGCTCATGCCCTCCTTAGATGCGGCGCTCCGGAAAAAGGTCGCAGGGATTCCGGGATCAGAGTCCGTGCCGGCTCAGGAAGCCGCGCACCACTTCGTTGGCGGCTTCAGGTTGTTCCAGCATGAAGCAGTGGCCGCCCGGCAGGGTCTCGACCTCCACCCGCGGGTTGGCGCGGCGCGCCAGGCGCGCAGCCCAGGGAATGAAGGGGTAGGACGCCGCGCCATAGAGATACAGGATAGGCAACTCGGCGCGAGGAAATGCGCGCCAGGGGTACACCGGCTGATCGAAGATCTGCGCTTCCAGGGTTTTCGGGCAGCACAGTTCGCGCTCAGCATCCGGCGTGTCGCGGGTGGCGTGATCCGCGAAGCAGGCCAGCGCCTCCTCGGTCCAGCCGGCATAGATGCCGCGTCCGCGCAGCTTGTCGATGACCTCATCGCGGCTCTTCCAGCGATCGCGCCGGCGCAGCGTGGCCTGGGCAATCGCGTTGCGCTTCAGCGCGGCGGCGATGCGTACGCCGAGCCATACCGAGGTCGGCATCGTAATCGGATCCAGCAGCACCAGCGCTCTGAACAGCCCCGGATTGGCGGCGGCCACGCCCAGCGTCAGCGCGGCGCCATAGCTGTGGCCAATGCCGATCAGTGCCTGTCCGGAACCCAGGCGCTGCTCGTCGATGACCTGCGGGATGCGCGCGATCAGCGCCCGCGGGCCGGAAAAGCGGGGCGGGGCTTCGCTGGCGCCGTGACCTTCGATGTCGTGACAGAACAGACCGTAGTCAGGCCGCAGCAGCCGCAGAAAGGGCCAGTAGACCCCGCCGCAGAAGCCGTTGCCGTGCATGAAGTGCAGCTGCGGACCATCGCCCTCGGCCCGACGTCCGCGCAGCAGCGGGCCGTCGCCGGCCTGTGAGCTCCAGCCGAGCGTCTGCTGCAAATAGTCAGGCACCGTGGCGTCAGCGGGCATTTGCTTAGATCAAAAGCGATGGGCGCGGCAGACTAGCAGAACCCGTCCCCATATCGGGGGTCCGAGCCTCTTGCAAGGAGCCCCATGGACACACTGGAGCGCATTAACGCCGAACTCGGGGATGACGCCCCCGGCCTGCTGCGCTGGGGTCTGGCCGAAGCCGCGCGTCTGGGCGGCCCTGCGATCGTCACCAGCAATTTTCGCCCGTATGCCGCCGTGATGCTGCATCTGGCGACGCGCCAGCAGCCGGACATTCCGGTGATCTGGATGGACTCCGGCTACAACACCGCCGCAACCTACCGCCATGCCGAGGATCTTCGCCAGCGTCTGGGCCTGAATCTGCATGTCTACGTGCCGACGCGCAGCCGGGCACAGCGCGAAGCCTTGTCTGGCGGCCTGCCGCAGCCGGAGGAGGCCGGCTTCGAGGCGTTCGTGAATGAGGTCAAGCTGGAGCCGTTTGCGCGGGCGCTGAGGGATTTCAAGCCCAGCGTGTGGCTGCACGGCGCGCGCGGGTCAGATACGGAGCAGCGCGCGCAGATGCAGCCGGTGTCGCGGAACGAGCAGGGGATGCTGAAGATCGCGCCGCTGCTCTCGTGGTCGACGCGCGAACTGCATCGATATGCCCAGCAGCACGAGCTGCCGGTCAGCTGGGACTATTTCGACCCCACCAAGCCCAATCCCAAGCAGGAGTGCGGCTTGCTGCTGCAGAACTAAGCATGATGCCGACCGGCTCAGCCCGGCATGGGCCGGTTGTTGGAATAGTCGATCAGGCCCCTGACGACGCGGTAGATCCACCACACCAAGAGGCCGAACAGGCCAATGAAGCCGACCATGACGATGGCCAGGGCGCCGAAGATCACGCCCCACAGCAGGCTCCACCAGAATGTCCGTATCAGCCAGCGGTGATGGCTGCGGATGAATTCGTTCCGGGTCTCGCCGACCTTGATGTGACTGATGATGACGCTGACCAGCGCCGCCAGAAAGCCGGTAATCGGCGCCAGCGCGTCGAGCACATAGGCGACCAGCAGCGTATTGCGCTCGCCGGTTTCCGCTGACTGCGCGTCGGTCGTCTGCAATTCGTCCATCGCGATCTTCCGTAGTCGGGTTTGCCGTTAGCTTGCCACAGGCGCCTTGCCCGGCCACACATTGTCGGCCGACACCACAACGGCAGGCTCGCGCCTGCCGTTGTGAGGTCCCGCCGTACCGCCTGGGCGTAGCCTAGCCCTTGTAGGCCTTGATGCCGTTGGCAATCTCTTCGCGCGCGGCGGCGGCGTCGCGCCAGCCGGCAATCTTGACCCACTTGCCCTTCTCCAGCGCCTTGTAGGAGCTGTAGAAGTGATGGATCTCGTTCTTTACGCGCTCCGGCACATCGGCCAGATCCTGCAGGTGGTCGTAGGCGTTGTTGCTGACCTTGTCCACCGGCACCGCCAGCAGCTTGGCGTCGCTGCCCTTCTCGTCCTCGGTGTCCAGCACGCACAAGGCGCGGCACTTGATGACGGAGCCGGCGACCACCGGGTGCGGGGTCATGACCAGCACATCGACCGGATCACCGTCACCGGCCAGCGTCTTCGGCACATAGCCATAGTTGGCCGGGTAGGCCATGGCCACGTTCATGAAGCGGTCAACCATCAGCAGGCCGGTGTCCTTGTCGACTTCGTACTTGACCGGCGGGCCATAGGCCGGAATTTCGATGACGACATAGAACTCGTTGGGGGCCTTGTCGCCCGGACCCAGTGCTTCGATACCCATGTTCTTGTTGCGCCTCTTACGGTGGTTGGAAACGGCGCCAGCGCGTAACTTACTGGCGGGCCCCGC
>JBFJJW010000192.1:0-5892 GCA_041612095.1 Solimonas sp.
CTTCTGCGGCATGATCGACGAGCCGGTGCAGAACCTGTCCGGCAGGTCGACGAAGGCGAACATCGGCGTTGCCCACAGGATCAGCTCCTCGCTCCAGCGTGACAGGTGCACCAGGATCAGGCTGGCCGCGGCACAGAACTCGATCATGAAGTCTCGATCGGAGACCGTGTCCAGCGAGTTCTCGGTGACGCCATCGAAGCCGAGCAGTTCGGCGACGAAATGGCGGTCGATCGGATACACGGTGCCGGCCAGCGCGGCAGCGCCCAGCGGCAGCAGGTTCATGCGCTTGCGGCAATCCAGCAGCCGTGAACGATCGCGCAGCATCTGCTCGCGCCAGGCCAGCATATGGTGGCCAAAGCTGACCGGCTGCGCGATCTGCAGGTGGGTAAAGCCGGGCATCACGGTGTCGACTTCGCGTTCGGCGAAGTCCAGCAATGCCGACTCCACGCTGCCGATCAAATCGACGATGTCGTCGATGGCATCGCGGACGTACAGGCGCATGTCGGTGGCGACCTGATCGTTGCGCGAGCGCCCGGTGTGCAGGCGCTTGCCGGCATCGCCGATCCGCTCGGTGAGGCGCGCCTCGATGTTCATGTGCACGTCTTCCAGCGCTTCACTCCACTGGAAACGGCCGGCTTCGATGTCGGCGAGGATGCCATCCAGTCCGTTGACGATGGCGTCAGCATCTGCGGCGCTCAGCACTCCGACCTTGGCCAGCATGCGCGCGTGTGCCTGACTGCCGCGGATGTCCTGCCGATACAGGCGCTGGTCAAAGCTGACCGACTCGGAGAACGCCTCGACCAGGCTGGAGGTGCTTTCGGCAAAGCGGCCGCCCCACAGCTTGGCAGCGGGTTTCGGATCGGTGGGCGAGCCTGAGCGGGTCATGGTGGAGCGGTTCTGAAGGGTGGCGACAGGGCTGGCGATTATAGGCCCGACCGGCGCGGCAGGAGCAGGCTGCCGCCGATATGACTTGCCGCGATGACGGCCGCCTGCGAACCTGTCGCGGTGGAGCGCATCCGACCCCAGACTCACTTTTCAGCTGACCTGATCCCGAACTTCTGCAAAGGGCGAGCGATCCTGTCGCTGGCGTTCACGATGGAGCTGGTCGCCATCGTTCTGACCCTGGGCGGTGGCGCCAGCGACGGTCAGACCGCCCAGCGCTTCGTGCTGGTCTCGCTGTATCTGCAATGGATCGGCCTGTGCTCGGCGGCGGCGCTGTGCTGGTCGCGACGGTATTTCAATCTGGCGCGACCCAGCGTCATGTTCGTGGTGTGCTGGGGCATGCTGGTGCTGATCGTGATGCTGATCGCCGACATTGCCTACCGGGTCAGCTACGCGCTGAACTGGGCGTTCATGCTGCCGACCGAAGCCCGGGTCGAGTTCGTGATGCGCCATTGCTGCATCGCGGCCATCGTCACGCTGTTGCTGCTGCGGTACTTCTGGGTGCGTCACCAGTGGAGCATGCAGGTGCAGGCCGAGGGCGAGGCGCGGTATCAGGCGCTGAATGCCCGCATACGGCCGCACTTCCTGTTCAACGCGCTGAACAGTCTGGCGGCACTGATCCAGGTGCGACCGAACGATGCGGAGATGATGGTCGAGGATCTGTCCGACCTGTTTCGCGCCAGCCTGGAAAAGCGCGGCATGACCGCGCCGCTGGTCGAGGAGATCGGCCTGTGCCATGCCTACCTGCGCATCGAAAAGCTCAGGCTGGGTGAAAAGCTGAGCGTGGAGTGGGATATCCCGGAGGCGCTGCTGGAATGGCCGGTGCCCAAGCTGGTGGTCCAGCCATTGATCGAGAACGCGGTTCACCATGGCATCTCGAAACTGGTCGGCACCGGTGCGGTGCGGGTGGCTGCGCGCGAGATCTTCGGGCGCCTGGTGATCGAGGTCACCAACCCGATGCCGCTGGAGGCCGCCGGACCTTCTTCCGGGAACCGGGTGGCGGTCGATAATATTGCCCAGCGACTGAACCTGATTTACGGTGAGCGCGCGCGGCTGGAGTTGGGCCGCGACCTGCGCCTGGAGGGCGGACTGTTCCGGGCGCGGCTGATTCTTCCGAAGGAATCCAGCAAGGAAAGTCCGCAGGGTTGAAGCACACAGCTGCGCCGACACCGGCGCGGGATAACGAGGGGAGCCGCACGCTATGCGCGTAGTGATCGTGGATGATGAGCCGCTGGCGCGAGAACGCCTGCACAGGCTGTTGCAGGAATTCCCGGGTTATGAGGTGGTCGGCGAGGCCGGCGACGGCGAATCCGCGCTCGATGTCATCGATGAGGAGGAGCCGGATCTGGTCCTGCTGGACATCCGCATGGGCGGCATGGACGGGCTGCAGGTCGGGCGCCAGCTGGCAGAGATGGACGTGCCGCCGGCGGTTATCTTCACCACGGCCTACTCCGAGCACGCGCTCTCCGCGTTCGATGCCAGCGCGCAAGGCTATCTGCTCAAGCCGATCCGCATGGAGAAGCTGCGCGATGCCCTGCAGCGCGTACGCAAGCCCACGCGTGCCCACAAGCCGCAGCCTGCGTCCAAGGTGGAAGGCGGCAAGCCCAAGCGCGAGCACATCCTGGCGACGACGCGCGACGGCCTGGTGCGTGTGCCCAGCGAGGATGTGGTCTGCTTCATTGCCGATCAGAAATACACCACGGTCAAGCATCTGCACGGAGAGGTGCTGATCGAGGAATCGCTGAAGACCCTGGAGACCGATTTCGAGCCCTGGTTCCTGCGTATCCATCGCAAGGCGCTGGTGAACACCCGCTTCATCGCCAGCCTCGAGCGAGATCGCCAGGGCGAGCAGCATCACTGGCTGCGGATGAAGCATCTTGCGGACGCGCTGCCGGTATCACGCCGCCGATTGGCCGAGGTCAGGCGGTTTCTCACCGAATCCTGATTCCGTCCGCGCGGGTCGCGCGCGGAGCGACGTTCGGTACGGGCGGCGGCGCAGGCTATGCTTGCGGGGTCGTTACCCGCCGATGTCCGCCGCTACTACCCTTGATGAACCTCTGATGCCCGCAACTCTGAAAATTGCCACGCGCGAATCACCGTTGGCGCTGTGGCAGGCTGAACATGTCGCCGCGCGTCTGCGCGCCGCCCATCCCGGCCTGGGGGTTGTGCTGGTCCCCATGACCACGATGGGAGACCAGCTACTGTCGGCGCCGCTGGCGCAGGTGGGTGGCAAAGGGCTGTTCGTGAAAGAGCTGGAGCAGGCCATGCTGGAGGGCCGCGCGGATCTGGCCGTGCATTCGATGAAGGATGTGCCGGTGCAGCAACCCGATGGCCTGACGCTGGCATGTTTCCTGGAGGGCGAGGACCCGCGCGACGCGCTGGTGTCCCTGCGGTACGACTCACTGGATGCCTTGCCCCAGGCGGCAGTGGTCGGCACCTCCAGCCTGCGGCGACAGACTCAGCTGCGAGCCCTGCGCCCGGACCTGCAGGTGCGCGAACTGCGCGGCAATGTCGGCACCCGTCTGCGCAAGCTCGAGGAGGGGCAGTACGACGCGATCCTGCTGGCCGCTGCCGGCTTGATCAGGCTGGGCCTGGGCACGCGCATCCGGGAGGCGCTGGATAGCGAGCGATTCCTGCCGGCGATCGGGCAAGGCATCGTCGGCATCGAGTGCCGCGCAGATGATGCGCAGACGCGGGCGCTGCTGCAGCCGTTGCACGATCAGGGGGCGGCCATCCGCCTGGCGGCCGAGCGCGCGATGAACGCGCGCCTCGGCGGCGCCTGTCAGGTTCCGGTTGCGGGCCACGCCGTCATCACCGGAAATCGGTTGCGACTGCAGGGGCTGGTGGGCGCGCCGGACGGTCGGCATCAGGTCCGCGATGTCATCGAGGGTGACGTCGGCGAAGCTGCCGCGCTGGGGGCGCAACTCGCGCAGCGGTTGCTGGACGCCGGCGCGCGCGACATTCTCGGCCGCCTCGGGCTGCAGGTCTGAGCGCGGTGAACACCACGCCAACCCTGAGCGGATTGCGGGTTCTGGTCACCCGGCCTGCTGCGCAGGCCGAACTCCTGTGCCGCTTGCTGGCCGCGCGCAGCGCCGACGTGCAGCGTCTGCCGTTGCAGGTGATCGAGCCGGCGCGCGCTCCGGCTGCGGCCAAGCGCCTGTTCGAGACCCATCGGCACGCGCAGGCCTGGATATTCACCAGCACCAATGCGGTCAAGTTCGCGGCAGAGCTGGACCCCGGGGTCTGGCCGCCGTGCATCGCGGTAGGCGCCGCCACGGCGGCCGCGTTGCAGGCGCTGGGACAGTCACCCGCGGTGCCGGTGTCGGCGTACACAAGCGAAGGTGTGTTGGCCTTGCCGGAGCTGCAGGACATCACTGGGCATCGGTATCTGGTGGTCGCCGGTGAGCACGGCCTGGACCGGATTCACGATGGCCTTGCCGCGCGCGGAGCGGCGGTGAGCAAGGCATCGGTATATCGGCGGGTGGTGCTGCCGCATCCACAGGAGGCCGTGGCGCAGGCGCTGGATCAGGTGCAGGCTGCCGTCGTCACCAGCGGCGAGGCCCTGCAGCGCCTGCACCAACTGACCACCGACGCGACACGGCCGGCGCTGCTGCGCACACAGCTAGTGGTGCCCAGCCAGCGTGTGGTAGAACAGGCGCAGCAACTGGGATTCCAGCGGGCGCCGTTAGTGCCCGATCCCATCACCGATGCGGCCTATGTACAGTGCCTGGAGCACTGGTGGGCTGAGGCCGCTCCCAGAGATCCTGCATGACCGACGAAACGACTCCACAGCCCGCAGCGGGCCCCGCGCCCGAGCCCTCGGAATCCCGCCCGGCAACCGAGACCCCGGAACTGCCCAAGGCGACTGGCACGGCCTGGTGGTTGGCCCTCGTGCTGCTGGCGGTAGTCGCGGCCGCTGCCTACGGCCTGTGGCGGTACAACCAGCACCTCAACGACACGATCGCCGCGCAGGATGCCCTGCTGCATCAGATGGCACAGGATGTGAACGCGCTGGAAGTGCAGGCTGATCGCCTGCAGCGGCGCCAGGCCGACCTCACGGCCAGTGGTCAGCGTACCGCCAGCGATGTCGCCGAGTTCGCCAGCCGCATCGCCGCGCATGACGAGCTGGTCGGCGACCTCAGCGAGGAATTGAGCGGTGGCCGCACGCGCTTCCAGCTCGCGGTCATTGAGCAGCTGCTGGTGCTTGCCAACGACCGCCTGCTGCTGGCCCGTGACCACCATTCGGCGCTGGCGGCACTGGATGCGGCGGATGCGCGGCTGTCGCAGCTGCGTGATCCGCGGCTGTTTCCTGTCCGCCAGGCATTGGCGCAGGAGCGGACCAACCTGCGCGCCGTTGCCATGCCCGATGTCACCGGTGCGGCGCTGACGCTGGCGAGCCTGATTGCTCGGGTGCCGCGGCTGCCGTTGGCCGCGCGCGTTGCCCAGCGCTTCGAGGCGCAACGTGCCGCGCCGCCGGCAGTTCCCGCGGATGCATCGCGCGGGCAGCGCTTTATCGCTTCGGTGCGCGAGGCGCTGTCCAGCCTGTTTGCGGTACGCCGCAATTCCGGGCCGTCGCCGCGGTTGCTCAGTGCCGAGCAGGAGACGCTGATCGTCGAGATCCTCGCGCTCAAGCTTGAAGGCGCGCGGATGGCTCTGCTGAGGGGAGATGCGGTTACGTTTCGCGATCTTTGCGAGTCTGCCGCGCAGTGGCTGAACGACTACTTCCATGTTGAAGATGCCGGCGTCATCGCCGCGCAGGCCGAGCTGGCGCGTCTGCTGCCGCTGGATCTGGCGCCGCCGCTGCCGGAGATCAGCAACAGCCTGAGCCTGCTGCGTCAGCAGATGGAGCCCCTGCCGCAATGATCCGCTGGCTGCTGGTACTGCTGTTGGCCTTCGCCGTTGCCGCGACGGCAGCGCATTTTCTGCGCGAGGAAACCGGCTATGTGCTGA
>JBFJJW010000193.1:0-5852 GCA_041612095.1 Solimonas sp.
GGGTTGATAACACCGGTTTGCTGTTGCGCCTTGAGGGAGGGCTGCGCGAAGGCAGCATGGTGCTGGAGGGCCAGACGACCGGCGCGGACGGCCAGGTCACCTTGCACCGCATCACCTGGACGCCGCTTGCCGATGGCGGTGTGCGCCAGCTGTGGCAATCCACGAACAAGGACGGGGTGTGGCAGGTGGTGTTTGACGGGCGCTACGAAAGAAGGCGGTAGCCCTTCGGCATCGAGGCCGCCGCACGCCGCCGCACTCAGGCCATGCCGGTATGCTCCGCCGCCCGGCGAAACAGGGTCTCACCGTCCTGCTCGAAGTGGAAGCTGTCGAGGAAGTCATTCACGGAGTAGTTGGGCAGGACGCGCCGTACTGCGGCCATCTTCTCGCGCGCCTGGTCGAGGGCACCGGTCAGCGCCAGGGTGTAGGCGGCGATGGCGTGTATATGTGCGTGGGCATTGGGGCGCGATGCAGATTTGAGCGCCCATTGCGCGGCTTCCTCGTAGCGCCCCAACCGCACCAGCGCGAGTGCGCGCGCGCCGAGTATGGCGAACAGCAGTGGGTCGAACGGGCTCAGATTCTGAGAGTAGCGCGAGCTGGCAATGGCAGCTTCGGCGTCGCCCGTTTGCGCTTGCACGAATGCCAGAGCGTAGTGGCCCATGGCGAAGTTGGGGCTGAGGTCGATGGCGCGCTGCAGTTCGGCCACGGCCTGACTGTTATGGCCGCGCAACCATAGCGCGCGCCCCATCGACCAGTGCGCTGCCGGATCGCGGTCATCCGCCATCAGGCTCTTCCCGGCGCTTTCAAAGGCCCGTTCGATCTCCTGCTGGCGCGTGGCCCAGCCCTGAAAGGCACTCTGGAAATGGGTAAACGAGAGTCCGGCGTAGGCGCGCGAGAAGCTGGGGTCCAGCCGCACTGCGGTCTTGAAGAAGTGCTGCGCCTGTTCGTTGTCGGTCCGGGTGAAGCGGTACATGAGCCACAGGCCTCGATGATGCGCCTCCCAGGCATCGAGTGAGTTGGGTGGCCGCAGAATGGCGCGCTCGCGTTCGATGGACTCAATCTCGCCGGCGACTGACGCCACGATCTTGTTGCCGATTTCGTCCAGCACCAGAAACGCGTCGTCCAGCGGGTAGTTGAGGATTTCCGACCAGATGATCCGCGCGCTGCGCGTTTCGGTCAGCTCCACGGCCACCCGGAAACGATTGCCGAGCCGGTGCAGCGAGCCGCTCAGCACGTAATCGACATTGAGCATGCGCCCAGCTTGCTCCGGGCCGATGCGTCGTTCGTGCAGGGCGAAGGCGCTGCCCTGCGCGATGACGAACATGCTGCGCAGCTTGGACAGGCGGGTAGTGACGTCGTGTGCCAGCGCATCGGCGGCGCCACCGTGCTCGCGCGGCGCCGCCGACTCATCGGCAAATGGCATCACGGCAATGGCTGCGCGGCGTGAGGCCGTGCGTCCTTGCGCTTCGTCGAGCCGCGGGCTGGGTAGCGCGATGTCCACCCGGCCTGGTGGTGCGCGCTCGGCCTCGGCCCTGGCCGCTCGCCAGGCCTCGCGTATCGGCGTCCAGTCCAGCCCTTCGGCTTCGAACTGTGCCGCTGCAGCGGCCAGATGTTCCTCGCCTTCGCGCATGTGTCCGCCTTGCGCGAGCATCGTCAGCAGCCGCTGGTGCGCGCGCCGGTCGAAGGGGGCGAGCTGCAGCCAGGCCTCCAGCGCGGCGTGCGCCTGTTCGGCCGGCAGACGGTTCGCGAGTTGTTCCAGCAGGGCAATGCGGCTGCCGCGCAGGCGCCGGCGCTGGGCTGTCAGCCAGCTGCCGAAAGTGGGGCTGTCGTCGATGTCCAGGCCTTCAAGAAAATCGCCTCGGTACAGGGTCGCAAGCGTCTGTTGCCGTTCCAGCGTCAGTGTGTCGAGTCCGGCCTGCGTGGCCTGCGCAATTTCCAGCGCATCCACCCGGCAACCGGCCAGATCGAGCGCGATCGTATCGTCCTCGGTGATGACGCGATGCCGGGTGGGCAGGTCGATCGCGTGGCGGATCCTGGAAAGACACCAGCGCAGTTCGCCGCGCGGGTCCTTGGGTGTTTCCCACAGGAGTTCGCAGAGGTGGCTGCGCCCCTGGGGGCGGGGTGCGAGCGCGAGGTAGGCGAACAGGGCGCGCAGCTTGCGCGAGGTTGGCAGCGCCAGGGGCTGACCGTCGCGACTCAGGCTGAACGGGCCCAGCAGTTCCAGTCGCAGGCCGCTCGGGGCGTCGGCTGCGTCCTGCCGCTGCATTCCTTGGTCAATACCACGACGGCTCACACGCTCTCCTCCACGCTCGGTCGTTACCGTCCCCCGCAGTCGGGAAAACGCAGTATGCGGCTGCACCGGATGTGCAACCAAGCGGGCCCCGACCACCAGCCCTGATCAATGGAGAAAGACGATGTCCAAGCTCATGAGTTTGCTGATGCTTCCCTTGCTGCTGCTGAGTCCGCTGGCGATGGCGGACAAGACCGAGAACGCCGCGCCCGAGCCTGCGCTGGCCTACACCCATCAGGACGCGGGTCTGAAGTGGGGACCGTGCCCGCCATTCATTCCCAAGGGCTGCGAGATTGCTGTGCTGCACGGTGATCCGGCCAGGCCCAACGTCGACGTGTTCTTCAAGGTGCCCGGTGGCTTCACGATCCCGTCGCACACGCATAGCTCTGCGGAACGCATGGTGTTGGTTTCCGGCGTGCTGGATGTGACCTACGAGGGCCAGAAAACGAACCGGCTCACGGTAGGCAGCTACGCATACGGCCCGGCGGAGCGGCCCCACCAAGCGGTCTGCGCCAAGGGTGCGCCCTGCGTGCTGTTCATCGCCTTCGAAGCGCCGCTGGATGCCACGCCGACGCCGCATACAGCGAAGTAATACCCCCAGCCCGGCGGCCCGCCCATGGGCGGGTCGCCAGCCTGTACCTGACAAGGAGAACCGAGGATGAATTCAGTAATTGCCACACCCAACCCGGCTGCCGCGACACAGCCGGTGAACCTGCAGGGCCTGAAGGGGCAGCAGCACAGCGCCTGGTCCGCCGGCGACTACGCCGTGGTCGGGACGACGCTGCAGATCGTCGGAGAGAACCTGTGCGAGACCCTGGACCTGCGCTCGGGTCAGCGCGTGCTTGATGTCGCCGCGGGCAATGGCAACGCCGCGCTCGCCGCTGCCCGGCGCTGGTGCGAGGTGATTGCCAGCGACTATGTGCCGGCGTTGCTGCTGCGCGCCGCCGAGCGCGCGCGCGCCGAAGGGCTCGCTCTGCAGTGCCAGGAGGCCGATGCCGAGGCGCTACCGTTCGCTGATGCGAGCTTCGATGCGGTGGTTTCGACCTTCGGCGTGATGTTCACCGCCGATCACGCGCGCGCGGCGACCGAACTGCTGCGCGTCTGCAAGCCGGGCGGCAAGATCGGCCTTGCCAACTGGACGCCGGAAGGCTTCATTGGCCAGTTGTTCAAGGTCATCGGCCGCCACCGCCCACCGCCTGCCGGCGCGCCGTCGCCAGCGGCGTGGGGAACGCGCACGCGGCTGGCCGAGCTGTTCGAAACCGGCGCCCGCTCGGTCACGGCCGCCGAGCGCCTGTTCGTGTTTCGCTACCGCTCGCCTGCGCATTGGCTGGAGGTTTTCAGGACCTGGTACGGCCCCACGCTAAAGGCCTTCGCCGCGCTTGATGAGCCAGCGCAGGCCGAACTGGAGCGGGATCTGCTGGCGCTGGTCGGCCAGTTCAACCGCTCGGGCGACAGCACCATGGTGGTGCCCGGTGCGTATCTGGAGGTGGTGGTCACACGCGCCTGAACCGGCTTGAGTATGCTGGTGACAGCCGTATCCCCCTCAGGAGCGTTCGCATGAGCAGATACCAGAGCATCCTCGAAACCATCGGCAACACGCCGGTCGTTCGCATCAACCGGCTGGCGCCCGCTGGTGTGAATCTCTACGTCAAGGTCGAGGCCTTCAATCCGCTGGGCTCGGTCAAGGATCGACTTGCGCTCGGCGTGATTGAGGCCGCCGAGAAGTCCGGGCAGCTCAAGCCCGGCCAGACCGTGATCGAGGCGACCAGCGGCAACACCGGCATTGGTCTGGCGATGGTCTGCGCCGCCAAGGGCTATCCGCTGGTGGTGACGATGGCTGAGCAGTTCAGCGTCGAGCGGCGTCGGCTGATGCGCTTTCTCGGCGCGCGGGTGGTGCTGACGCCGGCGGCCGGCCGCGGCTTCGGCATGGTTGCCAAGGCGTTGGAACTGGCAGAGGCACACGGCTGGTTCCTCACCCGACAGTTCGAGAACGAGGCCAATCCCGAGGTCCATTCGCGCACGACCGCGCGCGAGATCCTTGCTGATTTCAGCGGTGATCGTCTGGATTACTGGGTCACGGGCTACGGTACCGGCGGTACCCTCAACGGCGTGGCGCGGGTGCTCGCCAAGGAGCGGCCAGAGACCAAGATCGTCGTCTGTGAACCGGCCGACGCACCGCTGCTGGGCAGCGGTCTGGAACAGCCACGCAATGCCGACGGTTCGCCGTCGGCCCCGCACGCCGCTTTCAAGCCGCATCCGATGCAGGGCTGGACCCCGGACTTCATTCCCAAGATCACCGCCGACGCCACGCGCTCCATCAAGATCGACCGCGTGATCCCGGTTCCGGGAGAAGACGCACTGCGCTGCTCCGCCGAGCTTGCCCGCAAGGAAGGCATCTTCGTCGGCATCAGCGCCGGCGGCACCTTCGCCGCCGCGCTGCGCGTCTGCGCCGAAGCGCCAAAAGGCGCCAACATCCTGTGCATGCTGCCGGACACCGGTGAGCGCTACCTCAGCACGCCGCTGTTCGCGGACGTACCCGCCGACATGACGCCGGCCGAACTGGAGCTCTCACGGTCGACGCCGGGGCAGCAGTTTCCGCAGTAGTAGACGTCCGGCCTGAGGCGCGCACGCTCTTGGGGTGCGAGATACAACGGCAGCTGTGAGCTAATGGACCGCACTCAGTAACAGATCCCCTAGGCTAGAGTGTTCGAACAACTAAACCGAAGGTCCGTCTGGCAAGGGCCGCCGGAACGGCAACGGATGATGAGGCGCAATCTCGCTCTGGTCGGCGTAGATGGCACCCACGTGGTTGGGCGCGTACTTTTATGATTCATGGTCTGAACCCAGTAGCCTGGTCGCGCCGGCATTGGCCGCGTTGAAGCCTGTTGATGCCGCGCCTGGCTTGCTGCGAAAGTGAGCCCGGGTGGACGACCACTACTGTTTGCTTTGGTAAACCGTTCGCCCGCGCTTCCAGAATATCTGAGATCCGGGCAACGAGCCTGTGGGGGAACGATGGTTGAAGAGAGACTGTCTGCGTCACGAATTGCCGAAAGATTGGGCTGTGATGCGAAGGACGTTACAGCGCGAATGCAAGCTGCGGGTTGGGTGCAGCGCGACGCCGCCGGAGCCTGGGCGCTTACCGCGTCTGGTCAGGCGGCAGGCGGAACGATCGCGAAAGGACGTTTTGGACAGTACATCGCCTGGCCGCCGGAGATCCTGCAAAGAAACGAACTGACCAGCGCGGCTGCAGCACCGGTATCCGAGGCCGAATCTGGTGAGATCCACGAAGCGCAGTCTTCCGAGATCATTACTCCCACGCGAATCGGCGATGAATTTGGCTTTTCCGCTATCAAGGTCAACCAGATGTTGTCCGAGCTTGGTTGGATCGAAAAGGGAGTGAAGGGCTGGAAGGTTACTGATCAAGGCAGAAAGCTGGGCGGTGTTCAGCGCGAGCATTTCCGGTCCGGTGTCCCATTCGTTGTCTGGCCAGCGGCTCTGCTGAAGGATCGCAATCTATTGCTCAGTGCCGCCGAGATTTCCGGGCACCCCAGTTCGGAGGTCGCCA
>JBFJJW010000194.1:0-5786 GCA_041612095.1 Solimonas sp.
AGGCCGCCCCATGATCCGAGCGCACACCCTACGCTCGCTGCGCCTGGAGCGGCGCCACAAGCGCAGCCGACCGGGCTCGCTGAATCTGGCCTCGCTGATGGACATCTTCACCATCCTGGTGTTCTTCCTGCTGGTGAATTCTTCCCAGGTTGAGGTGCTGCCCAACCCGCGCGCGTTGGCTTTGCCGGAATCGGTGGCAACCGCAGGGCCGCGGCAGAGCGTGCTGCTGATGATTACCCGCGACGATATCCTCGTGAACAACGAGCGCGTGATGTCGGTGGACGACGCCGCCAATACCACGGGCACCGTGCTCGGCCCGCTGAAGTCGCGACTGCTTCAGGAGGCCCTGATACCGGTGGTCGGCGCTGGCACCGGTGCGGTGTCACGCGGCGAGATCAACGTGATGGCCGACAAGGACATCCCCTACCAGCTCGTCAAGAAGGTCATGGCGACCTGTACCGAAGCACGCTTTGCCCAGATTTCTCTAGCTGTGGCGCATCGTGAGGGAGGCGCCAAGCGATGAGCACGCACAGCATCCAGTGGCAAACCTGGGAGTTGGCGGACGAATCGGATCGCCGCTTCCGGCGCTTGTGTCTGATTGTCGGCATCCCGCTGCTGATTCTCAGCGCGATCATCCCATTCCTGGAGTTGGTGGGCCTTACCCGCGGTGGTGGCACGCTGGCCGGTTCGCGCTACGTGGAGTTTCTCCCGGAGCAGCCCGCGCCGGTAGCCGAGAAGGTCGAGGAGCCCAAGCCGGCCGAGGTCGATGAGCCGGAACCCGAGGACGTCAAGGCTGAGCCGACCCCCGAGCCGCGCCCTGAACCACCCAAGGCCGCGAAGCCGGTGGAGGTTCCCCCTGAGGTGGTCCAGCAGCGCGCAGTCGAACGCGCACGCGAGACGGCGCAACGCTCCGGCGTCATGGCGTTTGCCTCTCAGCTGTCCGCCCTGCACACCGGCGTGGCAGCCATCGAACAGAATGATCAGGCGCTGTCTGAGCTCAACACCGGGGACGCCGCCAATACTGCGGGGGCCCCCAGCAGCGGCGCGTTTGAGCAAGCGGCGGCGGGCACCTCCGGTGGCATCGGCTCCGCAACCGGCAGTGGCCAGACCCGCCGCACCCAGGCAGGCACCGGACTCGGCCAGCGCCGGACCACCGTCGTCGAGAGCCCGGTGGGCTTTGGCGAGGATCGTTCCCGTCCCGGCCAGGGCGGCGACAAGCTGATCCCCGGTCGCACGCTGGAGGAGATCCAGCTGACCTTCGACCGCAACAAGGGCGCCTTCTACGCGATCTTCAATCGCGCCATGCGCGACAACCCGAATCTGGGTGCGGGCAAGGTCGTCGTCAGCATCACGATCGCCCCCAGTGGCGCGGTGACGGACTGCAAGCTGGTGTCGAGCACGTTCAACGATGCGGACCTGGAGCGCAAGGTCGTGCAGCGCGTGATGCTGCTGAACTTCGGAGCCAAATCAGTACCGCCGTTTACCTACCCCAACTACCCCATCAACTTCCTGCCGTCTTGAGTGTCGACGGGGCCGATCATCCGTGCGCGCCAGCGTGGCGGGTGATCGGCCCCGCACTCGGCCGTCGGGGATACAGCGCACGGAGCCAGACATGGGTTTTCTCGCGGGAAAAAGAGCGTTCATTACCGGGGTCGCCAGCGACCGCTCCATCGCCACCGGCATCGCCGAGGCATTTCATCGCGAGGGTGCGGAACTGGCCTTCAGCTATCAAGGCGAACGGCTCAAGTCGCGCGTCGAGGAGTTTGCCGCCGGTCTGGGCTCGAAGATCGTACTGCCGCTGGACGTCGCCGAGGATGCGCAGATTGAAGAGGTGATGCAGGAACTGGGGAAGGCCTGGGGCGGCTTCGACGTACTGGTCCACTCGATCGGCTTCGCCCCACGCGAACAACTCGCCGGAAAGTATCTGGACGCGGTCACGCGCGAAGGCTTTCGCATCGCTCACGACATCTCCAGCTATTCATTCGCCGCTCTGGGCAAGGCGGCCCGCCCGTTGATGCAGGGCCGCGCCGCTTCGATGCTGACGCTCAGCTACCTGGGGGCCGTACGCGCCGTGCCGATGTACAACGTCATGGGGCCGGCCAAGGCCAGCCTGGAAGCCAATGTACGCTTCATGGCCGCCGAGCTTGGTGAGCAGAACATACGGGTGAATGGCATTTCCGCCGGGCCGATCAAGACGCTCGCCGCGGCCGGCATCACCGGCTTTCGCGGCATGCTCGCGCACGCTGCAGGCGCCGCGCCGATGAAGCGCAATGTCAGCATCGAAGAAGTGGGCAACGCGGCGGCGTTTCTATGCTCTGACCTGGCTTCCGGCATCACCGGCGAAATGCTCTACGTAGACGCGGGCTACCACATCATGGGCATGTCGTTTCCCGGAGACGCCTAAGGCCTTGAGGCAATCTCCGGCATCACCGCCTCGCCTTCGAGCTTGGCAATCACCGCAGCCGCTACCGTATCGCCGAACACGTTAACCGCAGTGCGGCACATGTCCAGAATGCGATCGACCGCAAGTATCAGGCCGACGCCCTCCAGCGGCAGCCCGACCGCGGCCAGTATCACGGCGATGGCCACAAGGCTCGCCGACGGGATGCCGGCCACACCCACCGATGTCAGCAGCGCCAGTAACACTACGACGAACTGCGTCATCAACGACAATTCCAGACCGTAGGCCTGCGCGATGAAGATCGCTGCCGCACACTCGTACAACGCGGTGCCGTTCATGTTGACCGTGGCGCCCAGCGGCAGCACGAAGCCTGCCACTTCATCCGAGATGCCGGCGCGTTTGACGTGCTCCACGCTGACGGGGAGCGTGGCCGCCGAAGAACTGGTGGAAAAGGCCGTCATCAGCACGGGGGTCATCGCCATCAGGTAGCGGCGCGGTGACAGGCCGAAGCCGCGCAGCACCAGCGGCAGCCAGATCAACGTCTGTATCAGCAGTCCCGCCAGCACGCAGACGGTGAACAGCAGCAGCGGCTGCAAGGCGCCCCAACCCGTCTGCGCAACGGTCTTGCCAACCAGCGCAAATACGCCTAGCGGCGCAAACCGCATGATCCAGCCAGTGATGCGAATCATCACCTCGTACAGGCCGGCCCAGAAGCGGCGCTGGGTCTCTGCCATCTCCGCAGGCAGGCGCGCCGCAAAGTATCCGTAGAGCAAGCTGAAGAAGATCAGGGCCAGCATCTCGCCCTTGACGGCAGCCTCGAACAGGTTCGGTGGCACCATCCGCAACAGCACGCCCAGCAGGTCACCGCCGCCCCTGCCCTGCACCTGCTCCAGCACCACGGCGGTATCGGCAGACAGGCCCAGCAGAGGGCCGGCCGGTGCGCCATCGACGATCCCCGGCTGAACCACGTCCAGCAGCAGCAGACCCGTCAGCACAGATATTGCGGTGGTGCCAAGAAAGAACAGCGCAGCCTTGCCGCCGATGCGGGACACGCCACCGCCGTCCCCCATGCCGATGACGGCGTGAATCATCGCGCCCACGATCAACGGCACGATCAGCATCTTCAAACCATTGAGGAACAGGGTGCCGATAAAGCGCGTGCTGTCGATGACCCACGGGGCTTCACCGATCAGAGCGCCGGCGGCAACCGCAGCGACCAATGCAATCGCAATCTGCCAGTGAAGCTTCATAGGGTGCGCAAACAAAAACAGCCGTTCATGGGGCATTGAACCATGAACGGCTGCGAATTTCTCGCTGCAAGCGCGTGTTCCCGATCAGGGCTCCAGGTCGGCCGCCGGTGCCGTCTCATCAGGCTGCAGGATCTCGACCTCGATCTCGTCAGCAACAATTGTGCGATACGCCTGAAACTCACCGCCTGCAATCATGGCCGCCACCCGCTGCCGCTCGGGATCGGCTGACGACATCTCGGCGACATCCGGGCTCTGCACCGCCGACAGGGCGATCACCGCGACCCCACCGTTGTCCAACTGCGCCGTTCCGTAGCTGACTGCGTCGGTCGCCGGTCGCGGCAGCTTGAACGCGACCTCGATCACCGCGCGATCCACGCTGCTGTTGTCACGCCGTATCGCACCCGGCGCGTGCCAGTCGCCATTCTTGTTGGCAACCGCCTCTTCCAGCGGCGTGCCGGCCTTGGCAGCCGCGATGACCTCCGCTATGTCCGCCTGCGCCCGGGCCTTGGCCTGTTCCTGACGCAGCGCCTCGCGAATGGTTTCGGCCACTTCCGCCTGGCTACGCTGACGCGGCGCCTCGTACTCTGCCTTGCGCACCACCACAACCTTGTTGTCGCCGACAGACAACGGCTTGCTGTTCTCACCGTCCGTCAGCACTTCCTGAGAGAAGGCAGCCGTCTTCACCGCATCCATCGCTGCAATTCCAGCGCCACCTGCCCGCGTGAACCATTCGGTAGTCTGCACCTTCAGCCCGAGGTCGCGGGCGACGGGTTCCAGCGCCGTCGGATTCTCGAAGGCCAGCTGCTCCAGCTTCTCCAGGGTCTCCTGATAGCTGCGCTGACGCTCGCGCGCCTGGTACAGGTCGATCAGCTCAGACCGAACTGCAGCGTCCTCAAACGGGCGTGTCACCGACGGCTTGACCTCATCCGCGCGAATCACGTGCCAGCCAAACTCGGTTTCCGCCGGTTCGCTGATTTCCGCGGCATCCAGCGCAAACAGCGCATCCTCGAACTTCTCCACCATCTGGCCACGCTTGACCCAACCCAGATCGCCACCCTGTGCCGCCGATCCGCTGTCATCCGAACTGTTGCGCGCCAACTCGCTGAAGTCCTCGCCCGCGCGCGCGCGCTTGGCCAGGTCCTCGGCCTTGGCCTTGGCCGCGTCCTTGTCGGCACCAAAGCTGACCAGGATATGCCGAGCCTTGCGCTCTTCCTGCGTGGTGAAGCGCGAGGCCTTCTCGGCGTCGTACAGAACCTTCAGCACATCGGCAGCCGGAGCCTCCGCCTTGGGAAGATCATCCTGAGCCAGCTGCACATAGGCCAGGCGAATGCGCTCAGGCGCCATGTACTGGCTCTTGTCGCGCTCGTAGCGGGCCGCAATCTCCTCATCGGAAACAGTGATCTCGGGCAGGTAGCGCGCGGCGTCAAACACCGCGTAGGACAGCACGCGCTCCTGGTTGGCGAGCTTGTAGGCCTGCTCAGCCTGCACCGGAACGACAAAACTGCTCTCGACCACGCTGGCGCGCAACTGATCCAGCGCGATGGACTCGCGCAGGCGTGCCTCGAAGGACTTCGGCGATTCACCCTGGTTGGCGAGGAAGTTCATGTACGCAGTGGTATTGAACTTGCCATCCTGCTGGAACACGGGTGCGCTGCTGATGGTCTTGAACAGCAACGCGTCGCTGGCGTGATAGCCGGCCTCCGCGCTGTGCTGCTTGAGCATGGCCTCCTGCGTCATGTCCCTCAGCACGGCCTGGCGAAACAGGGCGCGGTCGATCATGTCGGCACGGAAGTTCTCGCCCATCAGCTGCTGCATCTGGCGATAGCGCTGGTCGTAGGCCAGGCGGAACTGGGACTCCCGGATCTTCTGGCTGCCGACCTTGGCAACGACCGGATCGCCGCCACCACCGCCAAACTGTTCAAGGCCAAAGAACGCGAAAGGAATGGCAATGAGGGCGACGATGAAGCCGGCCACCAAGCCGCTGGTACGGTCACGGATCTGTTGAAGCATGCTCTCCTCGAACCTCTCTCTGTTCTCGCAAACAACAAAGCCCGGTCGTGAGCCGGGCTTGAGCAAACACTAGCGTGCTGGTGGGCTGCCAGGGACTCGAACCCCGAACCTACTGATTAAGAGTC
>JBFJJW010000195.1:0-5785 GCA_041612095.1 Solimonas sp.
ACTGAAAACACGCGGATAAAGACGATCCGCGACGTCTCCACCCCGGCCCAGGTCCAGGCCGACCTGCCTGCATCCGAAGTCGCGCTGCAGACCACGTTTGATGCGCGCCGCGAGATCCAGGATCTGCTGCACGGCCGCGACGATCGCCTGCTGGTGGTGGTGGGCCCCTGCTCGATCCACGACACCCAGGCTGCGCTGGAATATGCCCAGCGCCTGAAGGCGCTGCGCGCCCAGCTCGACAAGCATCTGCTGATCGTCATGCGCGTGTACTTTGAGAAGCCGCGCACCACGGTCGGCTGGAAAGGCCTGATCAACGACCCCGCCCTCGACGACAGCTACGACATCAACCAGGGTCTGCGCGTGGGCCGGCGCCTGCTGCTGGACCTCAACGACATGGGCATTCCCGCCGGTGTTGAGTATCTGGACATCCTGACGCCGCAGTACCTCACGGATCTGGTGGCCTGGGGCGCGATCGGCGCACGCACCACCGAATCGCAGCTGCATCGCGAACTGGCGTCGGCGCTGTCCTGCCCGGTCGGGTTCAAGAACGGCACCGAGGGCTCGGTCAAGGTGGCGGTGGATGCGGTGATGTCCGCCAAGCATCCGCATCGCTTCCTGTCGCTGACCCAGGAAGGTCAGGTCGGCATTTTCGAGACTACCGGCAACGAGGACTGCCACGTGATTCTGCGCGGCGGCAGCTCCGGCACCAATTACGACGCCAAGAGCGTGGATGCGGCCTGCGCGGCGCTGACCAAGGCCGGCCTGCGCCCTCAGGTGATGATCGACTTCAGTCACGCCAACTCCAGCAAGCAGCATCGCCGCCAGATCGTGGTGGGCCAGGACGTGGGCCACCAGATTGCCGGCGGCGACGAGCGCATCATTGGCGTCATGGTCGAGTCGCATCTGGTCGAGGGCCGGCAGGACATCGCCGCACCCGAGAAGATGACGTACGGCCAGTCCGTGACGGATGCCTGCATTCACTGGGACGACACCGCCGAACTGCTGCGTCACCTGGCCAACAGCGTCGAGCAGCGACGCCTGCGCAACGCCCGCAGCGCCTGAAGCCAGCCGCAGTCAAAACAAAGCCCGCTTGCGCGGGCTTTGTTGTTTGGGAGGCTGTGCGGGCCTTCTTCAGGTATCCAGCGTCACGAACACGCTGCCGTCGTCCTCAGACACCTTGAAGCTCCGCACCGGCGCCGGTGCCTTGCCGAGTGCGATCAGGTTGTGCGTCCACTTCGGCAGCGGCACGCCGACGACGCCGTTGACCCAGTCGAGGTTCTTGCCGCTGCACAGGTCAAAGCGCGAGCCATGCCAGGGGCAGCGTATGGTGCCATCGTCGATCTCGCCCTTGGCCAGCGGCAGCCCCAGATGCGGGCACTTGTTCTCGATGGCGCAGAGCTGGCCCTTGGCGCGGGTGATCAGCACCTTGTAGTCACCCACCTTGGCGGCGTGAAACTCGCCCTCGAATACTTCTTCCGACTTTGCGACTTCTATGCGTTGCATGGACGCTCCCCCGTGGCAACAACTCCCTGTCGAACCAGCTTACGCGCGCTGCACGCCGCAGTCGATCCAGTCCAGCCCCATGTGAATCAGCAGGCCCAGGCCGATCAGCCGCGTACGGCGCAGCACCGCCAGCACCGCATACACCGCGACCGCCGGCCCCTGGTGCAGCGGATGGAAACCGATGCTGCATCGCTGCGGATCGTAGATCGGATCGGCCAGCAGATGATCCAGATCGACCAGCATCGTCGCCACCATCACCAGCCAGGCCTGGCGCCAGCGCTCGCGGAAAAACAGCCACGCGACCGCACCCGGCACCAGGCCGTGCAGCAGCAGATGCAGCGCGGCAGCCGCGCTCATCGGTCGGCGGAGCCCCGTATCGCCGGATCAGCCGCGCAGCGCGAAGCTCAGAAGTACTCGCCCTTGAACAGATTGGCGAACACCACCTGCTCCAGTGTCGGCTTCTCGCCTTCCTTGCGCCCACCCTTGGAGGCCGAGGACGACGGGAACAGCCTGAAGCCGCGGTTGAGGATGTAGTCGTTGACCTTGGGCCACAGCGCATAGCTGACGGCAGCGGCAGTACCCAGCACGGTCGCCACCGACTTCGGGCGCTCGATCAGGGCCTTCATCACCGTATCGCCAGCCTTGTCAGGGCTCCAGGTCGGCACGTAGTCGTAGAGCTTGGTCGGCGCAATCATCGGCGTACGCACCAATGGCATGTAGATGGCCGTGACCTCGATGTTCTTGTGCTTGACCTCGGCCGACAGGCAGCGCGAGAACGCATCCAGCGCCGCCTTGCTCGCCACGTACGCCGAGAAGCGCGCGGCATTGGCGAGCACACCGATGGAGCTGATGTTGATGATGTGGCCGCTCTTGCGCGCCGCCATGCTTGGCATCAGATTCAGAATCATGCGCACCGCGCCGAAGTAGTTCAGCTGCATCGTGCGTTCGAAGTCATGGAAGCGATCCAGCGACTCCATGACCGCGCGGCGGATGGAACGGCCGGCGTTGTTGATGAGGATGTCGACATGGCCGAAGTCCGCCAGGATCGCCTGTGCGCAGTCGTCGATCGCCTTCATGTCGTTGAGGTCGCAGGGATAGACATGCGCCTCACCGCCGGCCTTGGCAATCACGCCTTGCGTCTCTTCCAGCTTCTCGCGCGTGCGCGCCACCAGAATCACCTTGGCGCCGGCCGCGGCCAGCTTGCGCGACACGATCAGACCGATGCCGCTGCTGGCGCCGGTGACCACCGCCACCTTGCCGGCCAGCTTCTGCACCGCGCCGCGTGGCAGCGTGACTTCCAGATCCAGGAAGGTTTCCCAGTAGGTCCACAGCTTGTCGGCGTAGTCGCGGATGTCGGGGCACTTGATGTCGGTGCCCTTGAGCGCCGCACGCGCGCGCTTGTCGTCGAACACCGCGCGATTGCCGACATACCCCAGCACCGACAGCGGCACGCCGATCGCCTTGGAAATGCGCTTTTCCACCTGCGGCGGAATGCGGCTGCCCACCTGACCGGCCAATGCGCGCACCGACTTCGGCACCTCGGGCAGCTCCATCTTGCGCGCGAACTCGGGGCCATGCGCAGCCTCGAGCAGGGTCTGCAGCAGATCGCCCACGCTGGGGGAGTTGGACTGGATCAGGCAGAACGCTTTGCCATCCAGCCCGTCCTTGTGGGCGATGTGATCCATCGCCGCGGCAACGTAATCCACCGGCACCACCGGCACCTTGCCGCCCTCGATGCCCAGCAGCGGCAGCCACTTCGGCACCGAATGGCTCAGCTTCTGGATGGTCTTGAAGAAGTAGTACGGGCCATCGATCTTGTCCATCTCGCCGGTGACGCTGGAGCCCACCACCGCGCCCGGGCGGTAGATGCGGAATGGCACGCGGCTTTCATCGCGGACGATGGCTTCGGACTGGAACTTGCTGCGGTAGTACGGATGATCGGTGCGCTGGCCTTCGTCGAACATGTCCTCGGTGAAGCGGCCGTTGTAGCCACCGCCGGCCACCGCCACGCTCGACACATGATGCAGGCGCACGTTGCCGCCCAGATCATTGGCGAAGGCCACCAGATTGCGCGTGCCTTCATTGTTGATGCGGTCCGCCGCATCGTCGTCCATGTTCATGTCATAGACGGCCGCCAGATGAAACACGTGGTCGATCTTGCCGGCGAGCTTCTTGAAGTCAGCAGCGGAGATCAGCCCCGGCGTGGTGATGTCGCCATACACGGCATGCAGGTTCTTGCCGTAGTCGCCATAGCGCGCCTGCAGCGCATCGAATTTTTCCTTGGACGATTCGCGGACCAGGACGTGGACCTTCGCCCCCTCGCGCGCCAGCAGGCGCTCCAGCAGAAACTTGCCGATAAAACCGGTCGCGCCGGTAACGAAGTAGTTCATGGTTTTAGCCCTTTATGCATTGGTATGAGGCAAAAGACGCAGCCCTGCCCACCCCCGGTTCCGAAAAACGGCCCCAAGACCGCCACGCGCCCGCAAAGGACAGGCCGCGACGCAGAACAAGACCAACTCGCCCGTATTCTTGGCCCCTGTAGGCAGGGGGTCAATCCAAACCCCGGCCGGAGCTACGCTTTTTCGGCCATTCCGGGCCATTGGCGCATCGCCGGCACAGCTTCTGGACGCACAGGCTGCCGGCCCCGGATGACGCTGCATTGACAGCCCCGGGCGCTCTCACTACTGTACATTTCTACAGTATAGAATCCCGCCATGGACCCATTGACCCGCCGCCAGGCCGAAATCCTGGATTACATCCGCCGCCAGATCGCCGATCAGGGGCTGCCGCCTACCCGTGCGGAAATCGTGGCGGCGTTTGGCTTCCGCTCGCTGACGGCGGCCGATGACCATCTGCGCGCGCTGGCCCGCAAGCAGGCGATCGAGCTTTTGCCCGGCGCCTCGCGCGGCATCCGCGTGCTGGCCATCGAGGCACCCCCGGCTGCGAATGAGGGCGTGCCCTTGGTGGGCCGCGTGGCCGCCGGCGCGCCGATACTGGCCGAGGAAAGCATCGAGGACTGGTACACGCTGGACCGCAAACTGTTCAGCGCGGCACCGGACTTCCTGCTGCGCGTGCAAGGCCTGTCGATGCGCGATGCCGGCATCCTGCCGGGCGATCTGCTGGCGGTGCAGCGCGTGGCCACCGCACGCAATGGCGAGATCGTGGTGGCGCGCATGGGCGATGAAGTCACCGTCAAACGCTTCGAGCGCATCGGTGCGCTGGTGCGTCTGCTGCCGGCCAATCCGGATTACGCGCCGATCCGCATTGATCTGGCGCAGCAGGAACTGATCATTGAAGGCCGCGCCGTGGGCCTGCTGCGCAGCGGCCCGCTCGGCAACACGCCAACCGGCCTGCCGTTTGCCGCATGAACCGCGCTGCCGCCCTGCAAACCGTACTGCGTGATGCGCGGCTCTGGCGCGGCGACCGTGCGGCGGCGATCCGCGCCACGGCCACCGGCCATGCGGCACTGGATAAAGCGTTGCCGGGCGGTGGCTGGCCGCAGGGCGCGCTCAGTGAAATCCTGCATGACAGCCCCGGCGTCGGTGAACTGAGCCTGGCGCTGCCTTTGCTGGCACGGCTGACGCAGGCACGCCAGAACATCGCGTTCATTGCGCCGCCATATCTGCCGTATGCCCCGGCGCTGGCTGAAGCCGGCCTCGCCCTGTCTCACGTGTTGGTGGTAGAACCGCGCGACGCCGTGGATGCCCTGTGGGCCACCGAGCAACTGCTACACGCCCAGGCCGGTGCGGTGCTGCTGTGGCAGACCCGCATCGACATGACGGCACTGCGGCGCCTGCAACTGGCGGCGGAAACCGGCGGCGGCATCGGCCTGCTCTACCGCCCGCTCAGCGCCGCACACGACAGCAGTGCCGCCGGTCTGCGTCTGCGCATCAGCCGCGAACACGGCAGCCCGCGGGTGGAGGTGCTCAAGTGCCGGGGCGCACGGCCGCCGGCGCAGTACGCGCTCGCGCAATGAAGCCGCTGCCATGCTGTGGCTTTGCCTGCATTTTCCGCGCTTGCCCGCAGAGGCCCTCGGCCTCCGCGATCCGCTGGCGGTCGTCACTGAAAGCCGCGGCGCGCAACGCTGGCTGATCACCTCCGCCGTCGAGCACCGCATTACCGCCGGCACCGCGCTGGGCACGGCACTGGCGGTATGCGCCGAGCTGCAAGCCCACGCACGCAAGCCGGCGGCCGAGCGCGCCATGCTCAACAGCCTTGCGCATCTGCTGTACCGCTACGGCAGCCCGGTGGCGGCGGAGATTCAGGATCTGCAGGAAAACGG
>JBFJJW010000196.1:0-5754 GCA_041612095.1 Solimonas sp.
GCGACAGCCGCGCCGCTGCGGTCGGCGCGCTTGAGCTGGGCCGCCAGCTTGCCGCCACCGGCGTGTACCACCAGGCGCAAGTTAGGCAGTCGTTCGCGCAGCTTCTCGGCCTGCTGGCGCGCGACGCGACCGGCCGCCTCGCCCAGCCAGCAGAAGTAGGCATGCGGGGCACTGTCCGGCGCCGCCAGGCCCTGGGCCTTCATCAGCAGAATCAGGCGTTCGATGCCGCAGGCCCAACCGACGGCTGGCGTGGCGCTGCCGCCCAGCTGCTCGACCAGACCGTCGTAGCGGCCACCGGCCAGCACCGTGCCCTGCGCGCCCAGAGCCGTGGTCGTCCACTCAAACACCGTACTGGTGTAGTAGTCGAGCCCACGCACCAGACGCGGATTCAGGGCGTAGCCTATGCCGAGATCCTCCAGGCCCTGGCGCAGCCCATCGATGTGCGCGCGCGCGGCATCGTCGTAGCAATCGGCGATGCTGGGCGCATCGGCCAGCAAGGCCTGCGTCTGCGGCACCTTGGAATCGAGCACGCGCAGCGGATTGCTGAGCATGCGTCGCCTGGAATCAGCATCCAGCTTCGCCTCGTTGCGCTGCAGAAACGCCACCAGAGCGGCGCGGTAGCGCTCACGTGTGTCGTTGCCGCCCAGCGAGTTCAGCTCCAGCTGCACGTCGTTGAGACCGAGGCGCCTGAGCAGGCGTGCGGACAGCGCGATGGTTTCCAGATCAGCGTCGTAGCCGGCCATGCCGAAAGCCTCGACACCGAACTGATGAAACTGACGGTAACGGCCGGCCTGGGGCCGCTCATGCCGGAACATCTGGCCGGCATACCACAGGCGCTGCTGCTGGTTGTGCAGCAAGCCATGTTCCAGACCGGCGCGCACGCAACTGGCCGTGCCTTCCGGACGCAGGGTCAGGCTGTCGCCCTCGCGGTCCTGGAACGTGAACATCTCCTTCTCGACGATGTCGGTGACCTCACCGATGGAGCGTTTGAACAGTGCCGTATGTTCCAGCAGCGGCAGCTTGATCTCGGCGTAGCCATAGGCCGAGAACACCTGCCCGGCAATCGCGTACAGCTGCTGCCAGCGCGCGGTATCCGGCGGCAGCACATCATTGAATCCGCGAACGGACTGGAACAGATTGGCCATGAGAATCAGGTCGGTGTGGCGGGCGCGGCAGCAGCTTCAGCGGCCGCAAGCTTGGCGGCACGGCGCTCGGCAATTTTCTCGCGTACCAGGCGCTCCAGGGTGTCCACCAGTTCGGCGTTATGCACCTTGTGCTGAATCTTGCCATCCACGTAGATCGAGTTCGGATAGCCGCCGGCCACGCCGATCGCCGCCTCGCGCGCCTCGCCCGGGCCGTTGACCACGCAGCCGATCACGGCCAGATCCAGCGGCTCATCTATCTCATCGAAGCGGGTTTCCAGCTCGGCCACCGCCTTGATCACATCGAAGTTCTGACGCGAGCAGGACGGGCAGGCCACCAGATTGATGCCGCGGTGCCGCAGATGCAGGGACTTGAGGATGTCCCAGCCGACCTTGACCTCTTCAACGGGGTCGGCCGCCAAGGACACGCGGATGGTGTCGCCGATGCCATCAGCCAGCAGCATGCCGAGACCGATGGAGGATTTCACGGCGCCCGCGCGCAGACCACCGGCTTCGGTGATGCCGAGATGCAGGGGTTGGTCGATCAGCATCGCCAGCTTGCGGTAGGCAAACACGGTCATGAACACCTCGCTGGCCTTCAGCGAAACCTTGAAATCTTCAAAGTTGTGGCGCTTGAGTATCTCGATATGCCGCAGTGCCGATTCCACCAGCGCATCGGCATTGGGCTCGCCGTACTTCTCCTGCAGATCAGCCTCCAGCGAGCCGGCATTCACGCCGATGCGGATCGGTACACCGTGATGGCGCGCGCAGGCAATGACCTCGCCGACCTTGTGGTCATTGCCGATGTTGCCCGGATTGATGCGCAGGCAGTCGGCGCCGGCCTCGGCAGCCGCCAATGCACAGCGATAGTTGAAGTGGATATCGGCAACCAGCGGGACGTACCCGACTTCCTGCTTGATCTTGCCGAAGGCCTCGGCCGCAGCCAGCGTAGGTACCGATATACGGACGATATCGGCGCCAGCCTTCACCGCGGCCCGCACCTGGGCAACGGTGGCGGGGACATCCTCGGTGTCGGTGTTGGTCATCGTCTGCACCGCTACCGGCGCCCCGCCACCGACGGTGACGCGACCGACACGGATCGCCCGCGACTGCCGGCGCTGGATCAGGTGGTGACTGGTCATCGCCATGGCGGCACCCGTCCTCGACGCTCGCGACCTAGTTGGCCGTCAGCGGCAGGGTGAATCGCGCCGTCGCGTTGTCGCGCCGGTACGGCGTGGTGTCGATGGTCTGGCCATCAAACTGCACGGTCACCTCTGAAGCCTTGCCCAGAAACACGCTGAGCGGCACTGCGCCGGTGACGCTGTGTGCCGCGCCCGCGCTCATCAGCCCGTTCAGCAAGGTCTTGCCAGATGCGTCGTCAATGCGCACCCAGGATTCTCCTGCGAACTGCAGCTGCGCCACACCCGTGCCCGCTGCCGCCGGCGGCGAAGTCTCCGCGCCCATGCCAGCGGCCGGTGCGGACGCCTCGCCCACCGGTGTCGCCACCGCATCCGTCTGCGGCACCGACCCGGCGGCGTCGGCAGCAGCCTCTGGCACTTCGGCCGCCAGCGGCTCACCGATACTGGTGGCCGGCGCCTCGATCGTCGTGGCTATCGTCGGCTCGGTGACCGGCGCACGCGCCAGCCAGATAAAGGCTGTAGCCACCACGCCGAGTACCGCCGCGCCGATGGCCAGTGACACCGGCAGCCGGCTGGTCGATCCCAGTTCGGTTCCCGAGGCCAGCCGCAGCTTGGTCGGCGGCAGCTGGGTCTTCGGCGCGACCCGTGCCTCGTAGGCGCCGATCAGCGTTTGCTCATCCAGCCCAAGAACCTTGGCGCATTTGCGGTAATAGCCGCGCACGTAGACCGGTTCCAGCAGGGCGCCGTAGTCATCCCGCTCAAGCGCATCGAGCGCGTGCCGAGCCAGCTTGGTCTGACCCGCCAGATCGTCCAGCGACCAGCGCAACTGCTCGCGCGCTTCGCGGATCATGGCTCCGGGGCTGGGCGGGGGCGGTGCCGGCGGCACGATGACTGTCGGGCTTTCGGTGGCGACAGTCGGCGAAATACCGGGGTCCGGATTCTCTTGGCTCATGGCGTGTGCAGGTTCAGGGAAGCGGCCTCTGCAGACCGCGGGAATTCTTTGACGAGGCGCACCGCATATCGCTGTGCGGCACCGGCGTCACCCAATTGAGTTTCGGTGCGATAGGCGATGTACAGCAACTCGGCGGTAGCCCGTTGAGCGAGATCGTAGCGCTCCAGGAACGCGCGCGCGCTCAGGAAGTTCTGGTCCTTGAAACTGAGGATGGCCATCTGCTCCAGCGCTTGCGCGGACAGCGGGTCTATCTTCAACGCCTCGCGGAAATACTGCTCGGCCTTGACCGGATCGGTGTCTCGCAGACAGATTCCGGCATTGGCCCAGGCCGCTGCCGGGGTGGCGTAGTTGCGGCTCTTGGCGGCTTCAGCAAAGTAGCGTTGCGCCTCGTCGCCGCGCTTCTGCGAGCACAGGAACACGCCATAGTTGTTCTTGACGGACGCGTCATCGCCGTCCAGCGCCAGCGCGCGTCGGTAGTGACGTTCGGCCCGAACCGGGTCCACCACGGCCTGATACACATAGGCCAGGGCGCCGTGCGCGGGGGCGTAGCTCTCGTCCTGTCGGACCGCCTTCTTCAAGCGATCCAGCGCGGCCGCGTACTGCCCCTTCTGGGCGTAATCGACTCCAACGCGCGTGTTCAGGCGCGCCGCCTCCATCGAGGCCGACTTGCTCATCCCGGACGCGCAGGCGCCCAGCAGCAGCGCCGACATCAGCAAGCCGGTCAAAGCAGCGCGCTTCATTGCACCCTCACCGGTATACCGCTGAGCCGGTTCTTCTGCCGCGACTGCACCTTGCCGACCAACTGCCCGCAGGCCGCGTCGATGTCGTCGCCGCGGGTCTTGCGCGTCATCGACAGCACACCCTTGTCACGCAGTATCTTGGCGAAAGCCTGAATCGTCTCCGGCTTGGATCTCTTGTACTGAGTCTGCGGAAACGGGTTAAACGGGATCAGATTGACCTTGGCCGACATGCCGCCGAGCAGCTTGGCCAGCTCGCGTGCATGCTCTGGGTGGTCGTTGACCCCATCGAGCATCACGTACTCGTAGACGATATGTGCCTTGCGATCCTTGTCGGCGGTATAGCGCCGACATGCCGCCAGCAGATCGGCAATCGGATACTTGCGGTTGATTGGCACCAGCTGATTGCGCAATTCGTCATTCGGCGCATGCAGCGACACTGCGAGTGCGGTGTCGACATCGACACGCAGTCGATCCATGAACGGCACCAGACCCGAGGTCGAAACCGTGACCCGGCGCTTGGAAAGGCCAAAGCCGAAGTCGTCAAGCAGGATGCGAATGGCCGGCAGTACCGCGCCGTAGTTGGCCAGGGGTTCGCCCATGCCCATGAATACGATATTGGAAATCACGCGCTCGTTCTGAAAGTCGCCACCGAGCGTGCGTGCCGCAAACCAGACCTGGGCGACGATCTCCGCCGTGGTCATGTTGCGATTGAGGCCCTGCTGCGCCGTGGAGCAGAACGAGCAATCCATGGCACAGCCGACCTGAGAGGAGATGCACAGTGTGGCGCGCCCCTCCTCGGGAATGTAGACCGTCTCGATGGCGTTGCCACCGTCCAGTCGCAGCACCCATTTGCGGGTGCCATCCTGCGAAACCTGCTCGGTGACCAGCTCGGGCGTGCGGATCACGAACCACTGCGCGAGTTTCACCCGCAAATCCTTGGAGATGTTCGACATCTCGTCGAAGGAATTCTTACCGCGCCGGTAGATCCACTGCATGATCTGATCGGCGCGGTAAGGCTTTTCTCCACGCGCGGCAAACACCGCCCTGAGCTGTTCGCGATCCAGGCCGAACAGGTTGACTGCCGCCGGCGCACCCGCGCTCGCTGAGATGCCAGCGCCGTCAGGCACCTGCTGTTCAGCGTTGGGTGGGATGGCGGCTTGCATCTCAGTAGCTGCGGGTTGGCCTGACTACGCGATCAGCGCGTACGCGGGCACAGTTCAGTGGTACGGAAGAAGTACGCGATCTCGATCTTCGCGTTCTCCTGGCTGTCGGAACCATGCACGGCGTTCTCGTCGATGCTGTCGGCGAAGTCTGCACGAATCGTGCCCGGAGCCGCCTTCTTCGGATCCGTGGCGCCCATGATGTCGCGATACTTGGCGACGGCGTCCTCGCCTTCCAGCGCCATGACCACGACCGGTCCGCTGGTCATGAACTGAACCAGATCCGGAAAGAACGGACGCGCGCTGTGAACGGCGTAGAAGCCTTCGGCTTCGCCCTTCGTCAGGTGCGTCATGCGTGCAGCGATGATCTTCAAGCCGGCCTTCTCGAGACGGGCGACAACTTCGCCGATCAGATTCTTGGCAACGGCGTCAGGCTTGATAATGGACAGGGTACGTTCGACCGACACAGCAAACTCCTTCAAAGCAAACGGAAAAGAACCCCGCCCCGACGCAGGCAACGGCCGTAATGGCGATTCCGAGGGGATTAAGGGCTAATGAAAACAACTAATTGTAGCCGCCGCTGCTGCATCGCGGCAATTTAGCCCGCAACGCCACCCCGCC
>JBFJJW010000197.1:0-5751 GCA_041612095.1 Solimonas sp.
GCCGTAGTCGCTCAGCGGCCAGCCGAAGTGCAGCTGGAAACCCTGGCCATCGTCGGAATCGCGCTGGCTGTCCGGGAACTCATACGAGTACGCGCCCCCGACGTAGGGGATCTCGAAACCATCGGTCGTTACCGCAAACGCAGAACCACCCCACAACGTGGCTACGGCTGCAGCACACAGCATCTTCTTGCGCATCTCTAAACTCCCCTATCGTGCCTGTTCGGCTTTTGGTGGCCGGACTCTAAAGGATTCATCATGACAGCGGCAACCGCAACTAGATTGCGGCAGCCGCACATCCGGCTATCAACGCCGGGCCATGATAAATAAACCCGGTATATATCTGCAGCAGATCAGCGCCGGCCTGCCGTCGCGCACGCGCTGCCTCCGGCGTGGTGATGCCACCGACGCCAATCAGCGGAAAATCCGTCCCGAGCCGGGCTCTGAGCCCTTTTACGGTCTGTTCGGCCAGCGCGCGCAGCGGCGCGCCGGACAGACCACCGGTCTCCCCGGCGAGCGCGACGCCGTCCAGGCCGGGTCGCGAGACCGTGGTATTGGTTGCAATCAGGCCATCCATCGCCACCTCGCGGGCCACCAGGGCGATGCTGTCCAGCTGCGCGCCATCCACGTCGGGGGCGATCTTGACCAGCAGGGGCACGCGCTTCCCGTGTTGCTGAGCGAGACGCTCGCGCTCGTCCCGCAAGCGGCACAGCAGGTCCCTGAGCGGTGATTCCGCCTGCAGCTCGCGCAGATTCCTGGTGTTTGGCGATGAAATGTTGACGGTGATGTAGCTGGCCGCCGCATAGGCCTTGCGCAGGCACAGCAGGTAATCGTCGGCAGCCCGTTCCATCGGCGTATCCGCGTTCTTGCCGATGTTGATACCGAGCACACCGCTGTAATCCGACTCGGCGACTCGCGCCAACAGGTAATCCACGCCCTTGTTGTTGAACCCAAGACGGTTGATCAGTGCCTGTTGCCGCGGCAGCCGGAACATGCGCGGACGCGGGTTGCCCGGCTGCGGCCGCGGCGTGACCGTCCCCACTTCAACAAAACCGAAGCCCAGGCGCGACCATGCCTGCAGGCATTCACCGTTCTTGTCGAGCCCTGCCGCCAGCCCGACGCGATTGCGGAAACGCAGACCCAGCAGGTCGACGGGAGCGTCCACTGCCCTGGCGGCGAACGGCAAGGTGCTGATCCGGGGCAATCGCCGGAACGCGGCGAGGGTCAGTTCATGGGCGTGCTCTGCATCAAGCTGAAACAGGGCGTTGCGGGCCAGACGGTACATCGCGCCTCTCTCGATATATGGGTTCAGGAATGGCTCAGCGCCGCGGGCGCCGAGCGTTTTCGCAGCAGCCTCAGCAGCGGCCCCCGCGCTTGCAGCCGTTGCCGCAGACCTTGCGCCTGCTCCTGCAGCTTGTCCTGCGTGAGCGTCAGCGGCAGACGCGCCAGACCTCGCACCAGATCCAGGGCAAGACGCCCCTTGGGCTCCTGTTCGTAGAGCGAGCCGAAGCTGCCAGCCGCGGCAAACAGCGCGCGTGACAGGTGCAGATACTCGCGGCGCACGACCAGCCCCATCTGCTGCGTGTTCGACATCAGGTGCAATACGGTCTGCGCGCGTCGATGCAGGCCCGGAAGACCGCCGCGACGCAGCTCGTGTACAAAGTTTCGGCGCGTCAGTGGTGTCACGCCCTTCTTCAGAAGCGTCTCGTCCAGGGCGGCCCTTAGCTCGGCGCGGCGTGCGCGGTTGGCGTCCGGCTGCGTGCTGATGTCGATCAGCACGTCAGTCAGCAGCTCGGTGTCAGCAACCACCGCGGCTGCCAGGTAATCCCATACCGAACCCCACCGACCGTCGAGCGGCACGACATTGCCCCAGTCGATCAGATGCAGGGTGCCGTCGCTGCCGATCATCACGTTACCGGGATGCAAGTCTCCGTGAATCTCGCGGTGGGCAAACACGTGATAAACCAAGGCGTACAGCAGGCGTTCCGATACCTGTCGCTGAAAGCGTCGGCGCTCGAAACGCGGCATGCGCGCCAGCGCCCGCGTCAGTCCCGCAGCGTCGGACAGGTACTCCATCTCAAGTATCCGGTGCGTATGCCCATACAGTTCGGGCACCCTCCACATCGAAGACTTCAGGCTGCGCTGATAGAAGCGCAGGTGGTTCTGCGCCTCCTGCTCGAAGTCCAGCTCCTCCATGAAGCCGGCCACGAACTCGTCGACCTGCTCCTGCATCGCCCGCAGGAACGGGGTCAGCTTCGAATGCGGGGCCCAGTATTGCGACGACATGATGGCCAGCCCGAGCACCAGCTTTCCGATCACGAACTCGCGATCGATGTTGTGCCGCCCCACCTTGATCACGACCGGGCGCAGTACTTCCTTGCCGTCTTCGAGAAACGGCTTCTTGGCGAAGTAGACCGAACCGATCGAACCGGACTTCACTGGCCGTGCCGGATCAAAGTCCATGTAGAGCTTGTGCGGCGGCTGGCCGTAGCACTCCACGAAGGCCGCGACGACCTCCTCCTCGGTCATGGCCGGCACGTCCTCATGGAACACCGAGAGCTCGCGCGCAATCTCCTCGGGCAGGAAATCCGAACTGGCGGCCGCAGCCTGTGCCATCTTGATGAAGAACGGCCCGAACTCACGCACCATCTGCGCCACGATCTGCGCCTGCGCCCTGAAATCCTTGGGATCCGTCTGGAAGAACGGCTTGATGTAGCGCAGCGCACGTATCTGACGACGCACGATCGCAGCGTCATGCCGGACCATGGCCGCCCGCCGCAGGATCTCGCCGAGCTGCCATTGATTGAAGCGCCGACCGGCCTTGAGCAGGTTGGCAACCTCGACCAACATCGGCTCGTAGGTGCGTATGACCAGCCGCACCATGTCCAGCGACAGTTCGCCCAGCCCCTTGAGCTCAGGCGAGGAAAACAGCTCGTTGAAGAACTGCCAGAACTCCTGGACCAGCTGATCCGGTACCGGCACCGGCGAGCGTGCCACCAGTTGTTCAACGACAAACCGGATCAGATCTTCAGTTGACTGCTCGTTGGGTATCAGCCGCTTCTTGCGCAGATATCCCGTGAGCCGCTCGGTCTGATGCAGGAGCGGGTGGCGGTACAGCCCCTCGAATGCGCGATCAACCGCAACCGTCAGTTCATCACGCGTGATATCCGACTCGGAAGCCAGCAGCTTGCCCAGCGGCAGCAGCCCCCGCGAAACGCGATAGGTGGAAACCGTCAGGCCGCCCAGATCGCGAAGCAATCCCGGCGCCTTGCGTGGGTCCTGCGTGCGCGTGCCGGGCATGGGGGCGTTCAGGGCAGACTGAGCAGATGGCCCAGCTTGGCGACCTTGGCGGCCAGATACTTCTCGTTATGCGGATTGCGGCCGGTCTCCAGCGCCACCCGCTCCACGACCTCGACGCCATCGGCCACCAGCGCGTCGAGCTTGCGCGGGTTGTTGGTCATCAGACGTATGCGGCACAGTCCCAGCTTGCGCAGCAATTCCACCGCAAGACTGTATTCGCGCGCATCGGCCGGAAAGCCAAGCTGATGGTTGGCCTCAACCGTATCCGCGCCCTGATCCTGCAAGGCGTAGGCGCGGATCTTGTTGCCCAGGCCGATGCCCCGCCCTTCCTGCCGCAGATACAGCACCGCCCCGCGACCGGCCTCGGCGATCTTGATCATGGCCCCCTGCAGCTGCGAGCCACAGTCACAGCGCTGAGAAAACAGCGCATCGCCGGTCAAGCATTCCGAGTGCACCCGTACCAGTGGCGCTGGCGCGATGGCGTCAGGCGACAGATCGCCCAGCGACAGCACCACGTGCTCTTTGCCATCCGCGCTGCGCCAGACCTCTATGCGGAACTCTGCATAGGTGGTCGGCAACGTTGATTCCGCAATTAATTCAATGTTATGGAGTGACTTCTTCAAGTCGTTCTCGATGTTCGGTCAGGTTCGCCCTGATCAAAACCCTGAGGTAGCGCATCAACGCGACGCGGGGACCGGCAGTTTACCGGTCCCCGCGTCGGAATAGCACAGGGCGCTGCCCGAATCTCAGGCGCCGAACCAGTTCTGGCCGCAGACGCGCAGCGTCGAGCCATTGACGCCGGCCGCCGCCGGCGAGGCCAGGAACGCCACCGCCTCGGCGATGTCCTGTGGCAAACCGCCCTGCGACAGCGAGTTGATGCGGCGACCGACTTCGCGTGGCCCCATCGGCATCGCCGCCGTCATCGCAGTCTCGATGAAACCCGGGGCAACGGCATTGATACCGCCGCCCCGCTTGGCCATCGTATCCGCCAGCGCGTCTACGTAGCCGATCACGCCCGCCTTGGTCGCGCCATAGTTGGTCTGCCCGGCGTTGCCACCGATGCCGCCGATCGACGAGATGCAGACGATGCGCGCGCCGTCCTTGAGGCTCTTCTTCAGCAGGCCCTCATTGATGCGCAGGATCGACGCCAGATTGATGTTCAGCACCATGTCCCAGAAGTGTGGCGGCATGTTGCGCAGCATCTTGTCGCGGGTGACGCCGGCGTTGTGGACCACGATATCAAGCCCGCCAAAGCGCTCCAGGGTTTCGGCAATGATGCGATCGGCTGCGTCGGGCGCGGTGACGTCCAGTGCCAGCCCGACGCCGCCCACCTTGGCCATGGTCTCGCCCAAGCCACCCTCGGCGGAAGGATGATCCATGCCGATGATCTGGGCGCCCTCCCGGGCCAATACTTCGGAAATCGATGCCCCAATGCCGCGCGCCGCGCCGGTAACCAGTGCGACCTTGCCATTCAGGCTGCCGGCCAGTCTCACGGTGCTGCGGCCGCCCTTGCCTACCTCCAGAACCTGGCCGGAGACATAGGCCGAATGGCTCGACAGGAAGAAGCGCAGCGGAGCGGCCAGCGCAGCGTCACCTCCGGTCTGCACTTCCAGCAGATTGGCAGTGCTGCCGTTCTTGCCGACTTCCTTGGCCAGCGAGCGCACAAACCCGCGCAATGCCGTCGACACCGTTTTGCCATTGACGTCGCTGCGTGCCTCGGGAGCACGTGACACGATCAGCACGCGCGCGTTGGACGACATGCCGCGCAGGTTCGGCTGGAAGAAGTCATACAGTTCGCGCATCTGAGCCGGTGACGACAAGCCGCTGGCGTCAAAAACCAGGGCAGCATTCCGGGCCTCGCCGCTGCCGTCGACAGGATTACCGGCCAGGGTCAGCGACGCCGTTGCCGCCGCCGCTTTCAGGACCGGCAAGCCGGCGTGGTCCGGAACGATGCGCAGTGTGGCCCCCATGGCGCTGAGTTCGCGCAGGAGCGGCTCGCTCAGATCGGAGCCGCCGGCGGCACCGACCAGAACCGGCCGGTCAGCCAGCGGCTGCTCCGCCCATGGACCATCGGCGCGCTTGAGCCGCGGCGGCGTCGGCAGGCCCAGCAGGCTCGCAAAAGATTTGCCGAATGACGAATGAGTGAACTCCAAATAGCGATCGTTCATCGCGGGGCTGTCCTTAAAATGATTGGGTGAGACATCGAATGGATGAGCGCATTATCGCAGTGTCAGGCCATCGGGCCTATCGCCAGGACCGAAGATCGTCGCGACGCCAGCGCCATTGACGCGCTCAGCGGTCTGTCAGATAGTCGGCACCCGCAAACGGTGAGCTCGCCAGAAGCCGCGCCTTGTGGGCGCTACCTACCGGCCATCGCAGCCGAAACCTGCACCGCGACATTCGCTTGCAATGCCGGGCACCAATAACCAGATCGATACGGAGAGAGAGGAACCC
>JBFJJW010000198.1:0-5680 GCA_041612095.1 Solimonas sp.
AGCGCGCGCGCAACGTCGTGAACGTAATCAATTGATAGGCCTGCCCGCACGTTGAGCGTTTCAAATCCGTCAATTCTTTTTGGTCCAGGACCAATCTCAAGCTGTCGCACCTTCTTGCGGCCGTTTCGCCTCAGATTGAAGGGGGTGATGACCCATCGATGCGCCCAACGCAGCAACGGATACAGCAGCGGGTACAAGGGGCGCAAGGCAACTTTAATGTTCGCGTTCATCATGGGCGCCGGGCGAATCCTCTATAGATCAGATTGCAGCGACAGGCTTGCGACAGAGATAGACATGCGTGGAATGCTGGTCGGCGGTCAGCCCCAAACGATCTCTATCCTCTGCGGCAACCAGGTCCATGCCATTGACGCGCTCGACTGAGAATCCGACCGACGCAAGTCGCGCCGCTATGTCCGATCCATACCAGCGAACATGATCCCATTGCCCGAAAGCGCGTTCGCGCTCGGCGGGCGCGGTAATGCTGGGGTCCTCATAGGTGTGCTCTCCCCGTTCAGGAACCTGAACAATCGCCATGCCGCCATGCACGAGTACGCGAAACAACTCGTGCATGGCCTTGAGATCATCCGGAATGTGCTCAAGTACGTGGCTGCAGTAGATCAGGTCAAATCGGTTCGATTCGAAGTGCAGCCCCGTGATATCGGCCTGCTCCATCGCTCGCCCCGGGGCCAAGTCCACCGAAAGGTAGTTCAAGCCCTTGAGGCGCTTCAACGCCGCGCTGATTGTGGGCTCGGGAGCAAAGTGGAGCAGGCTGCGATGGGCTTCGCTAAAAACTGAAGTGTGCTGCTTCATCACCAGCCACGCCAGCCGGTGCCGCTCGAGAGAGCCGCAGATCGGGCAGCGCGCGTTGGCGCGCGCCGGCTTTCCGTGCGGACGAAACTCGCGCACTCGGCGTTGGCATACCGGGTCATAGCAGGTCCCTGTCGAGTGCCAGAGTGACTTGAGTGGCGACAGCAAAGTTTGACGAACGTGCTTGAGATTCATCTGGAAAAGTTCGATTGAGGGATATGGGGCATTATCGGCTTGTTGCCGTCCAAGAGGACGCGGCTACTCATCCGCCTTCGGCACGCTGTCCCTAAATGTCGCAGCAATTTCTCGAAGTTCTCGCAATGTCGCTTCCAGCGACCCCGCGCGTGACATCGACTCCAGCACCTTCATTTGCTGCTCGGCCGCTTCCAGTTGTCCGGTGGCCAGCAGCATGCGGATCAGTGTGACACGGTGTGTCGGCTCGCTGGGCTTGCGTGCAACGGCATCGTGGGCCACGCGCAGCGCCAGTTCGGGGTCCTTCAGCACATTCCATGCGTAGTCCCCGTAGGCGGCTAGCAGGTTGGCACTGGGCTTGGGGTGATCCAGCGCAATCAATAGCGTCTGCACCATGGGTTCCGGGTCAATGGCGCAGTGACCATCGCGGCTGCAGCGGACCAGCGCCATCAGCGAACCGTCATCCTCTATCGAAGGCGGTTTGGCCGTGAGCTTGCGCTGCATTTGCTGCCACCACTCGGGCTTGACCGGCTGTTGCATGCGCGAAGCCATGTAGATCATGGCTTGCTCGGGAAGAATGGAAGACTGGTCCAGTTCGGCGGCGTCACCAAAGGCGCGATAGGCCATCGATGTAAAGGGTGAGTTGGCGTGGTAACCGGAATACACCAGATAGACCCGACCCAAATCGTAGCGGGCGCGGGCGGAGTTGGGCGCGCGGGCTTCAAGCTCCAGGGCCAGACGCAGAGGGTCGCTCCATATGCGGGCGCTCATGCTGGTGAAGCCAGCCCACATCAGCACCAGTACGCTGGCCACCAGAAACGCCGCGGTGGGGTCACGTGGCCTTTCCGTGCTGGCCTGCGGCGCTGGCGCAGAGAGCTGGAACAGCAGGGCGAATACCGCCAGAAGTACCCCATAGCTGGCGAAGTAGTTGCGGTGTTCGAATACCAGCTCCAGCCTGAGGACGGTGCCGGTGAGCAGGTGCGCGCAGAAGTACCAGGCCACTCCCAAGGCGAACAGGGGATTGCGCCTGCGCAGGGCCAGGGCTGCCGCGGCGAGTGCGCCCAGCGCCAGTAGCGACGGCAGTGTGGTAGCAGGGGAGAGCCACCCGCGCGAGAGCAGGTAATCATCGTGGTAGAACGAGAGCCACTGCGGTAGCGGCAGCAGCGTCCACCCGACGTAACCGAGCACGACGCGGCCCTCGGTAAGCAGTCGCTCGCCCAGGGTGAAGTCGCGGCGCAGCCATGTATGAGGGTTCAGTACCGAGGGCAGTATCCAGCTCAGGCCGATGATCAGGGGCACGACGAGGATGACGCCGTAGAGCAGCAGCAGCGCACGGCGGTTTGGAGCGTGCCGGCGCAGGCCGCCGAGCACCAGCCACTCCATCACTGCGGCGTAGAGCGGCAGCAGCACGGCGGTCTCCTTGGCCATCAGCCCGAGCGCGGTCATCACGATCAGGCTCAGCGCGCAGATCAGCAGGCCTTGGCGCGGCGCGGTGCTCATGCGGTTGCGCCCAGCCAGATAACCCAGCAGGCCCAGTAGCACGAAGAGCTGTGCCAGGCTTTCCATGCGTTGCACCACATAGAGCACGGAACTGAGGTTGATCGGCAGCAGCATCCAGCCGCAGGCCAGCACGGCCGCCAGCGGTGCCGCGCGTCGGGTGGCTTCCGCGCCGCTCGCTGCGCGCAACAGCAACGCGCGGCCCAGCACGAAGAACAGCAAGCCATTGAGCAGGTGCAGCAGCAGATTGGTCAGCTTCATCGCAAACGGGTCCAGCCCGGTAGCGACGTGGTTGAGGGCAAAGCTGATGGAGGCCAGTGGCCGCTTGAGATCGCTGGAAGGGGATGACAGCGCCGCCTGCGCCAACTTGGACGTGGTCAACTCGTCAATCTGCAGCGCGGTGTTGTCAACGATGTTGGGGTAATCATCAAAGATGTAGCCGCCGTGCAGGCCCGGCCAGTAGGCTGCCAGCGTCAGCAGCGTGCCGAGCAGCATCCAGAGCCAGCCGTTGTGCATCAGTCGGGTGCGGGTATTCATTCTCGGGAGGGTTCGGTCGGCAAAAGAGTTTCATTGGCGGCCAGATCCTCGTTCAGGATCTGGCGCAGGCGTGCAGCTTCATTCTCCCAGTAGCCCTGCTTCTTTAGCAGCCACTGGTGCAGGTGGGCCATGGCGTAATGCCTGTACGGCGCCTTCCATTCCATGGCTTGCCACTGGTCGAGCAGCTGCAGGCCCAGGCGCGGGTATCCATGGGCGCCGAGTAGTGATGCCTGCAGCATCGCAATTTCCGGCCGTCCATTGACGGCCAGTGCCTTGGCGAACCACTGCGCGGCTGCGGCGCCGTCGCTGGCGCGCAGTGCCACGCGGCCCTTCAGGTGCCACAGGTCCTGCCGTCGGCCGGGGTTTTTGATCAGCCGCGGGTTAGCTTCAGCCGCGTCCAGCAGCCGCTGGATAAAGGCCTCGTCCAAGCCGGCACAGCGTTTGTGATCCAGCCTCTCCATGCGGCCGCCCAGCCAGCCGGCCAGCAATCCGCCGGGATTGCGGGTCTGCGCAAAAGCAGATTCGGCCAGCGCCTGCACAGGGGGCGGAATCTGGCCCAGCGCGCAGTAGGCATCCACCAGATTCAACGCCAGCTGCAGCTCGGGCGCCTGCGGGTCCAGCGTGCGTTCCAGACGCTGGATCGCAAGATCCGGCCGCCCGTGGGCCAGCTCGGCCTGCGCGGCAAATGCCTGGGCGCGGCCGGAGTCCGGATTCAGCGCGGCCCATACCTGGGCCTGCTCGTTGGTATTGCCCCATAGATCAGCGCGCGCACGGGTCATGCCGGCAAGCCCCAGCATCAACGCCAGACCGGTGAATATGGCGAGTGTGTTGCGGCCGCGCATGGCGGCCGCTGTGTTGGTCTTGGGTGTGGGGAGCATGGCCAGCGCCAGCGCCAGCGGCCAGAACATCAGCAGCGCCGGTAGATAATTGCGGTGCTCAAAGTACAGCTCCAGCGGAATGCTGCTGGACTCCATCAGCTGCCCGCCGAAGTAGAACAGCAAGGCAGCGGCGATCACCGGCTGCCGGCGGCGTAGCAGCCACGCGGCGGCCAGCATCGCGAAGACCAGCAGCATGGCGGGCAGCGTGCTGATGGGGTCAAGCAGGCTGCGAGACACCGGGTAGGCGTCGTTGAACAGGCCGGTGGTATCGGGCCGGGGCACCCACAGCAGGCTTAGGTAGTCCAGCAGTACACGCGGCTGCGTCAGCAGGCGTTCCACCAGCGTCCAAGGGCGGCGGCCGGAGATATCGCTGCCGGCGACGGTCACGCCGGTATGAATCAGGTAGGCCAGCAGTGCGGCGCTCGGCAGCAGTACGAGCCACGCGCACAGCAGGCGATGGCGCGCTGCCTGCGATGCGGGCAGCGGCTGCCAGGCGGCCAGCACCGTGAGTTCCAGCGTGCCCACCAGCAACGGCAGCAGGGCGCCGTTGGCCTTGCTCAGCGTTGCCAGCAGCGTGAACAGCGGCAGGCTCAACAGCATCCACAGGCTGCCGCGCGTGCTGTAGCCGGCTGCAAGCGCGCTGCGGCCGTGCAGCCAGGCCATCAGGCCTAGCAGGGTAAAGGTAGCGGGCAACATCGCTTCGCGCTGCACCACATAGAGCGTGGTGGAAACCAGCAGAGGGTGCAGGCCCCAGAACGCCGCGCCGGCAACAGCCGCCAGGTTCTGCCTCAATGGGCTCAAGCCCGGTGCCAGTCGCATGAGTTGCCGCAACAGCAGCGCCAGCAGGGTGATATTCAGCAGATGCAGCGCGAGATTGCTGCGCTTGAACGGCGCGGGGTCGGCCGGCCAGTCCTGCGCGTCCACCAGGAAGCTGAGCAATGACAGGGGGCGCCCCGTGGGGTCCGCCGTGCCGGAGGTCAGGTAGCGCAGCAGGCTGCTGCCGTCATCTATGGGCCCTTGCGCGCCCAGTGCTTTGAGGTTTGTGGCGTCGTCAAACAGAAAGCCGCCCGCCAGGCCCGGTGAATATGCGTAGGTGGTCGCCAGCACCATCAAGGCCAACCCGAACCAGAACAGGATGCGCGTGCTCAGGGTGGGAATCATCGCTGCGTTTGAAAAAGTTGGTGACAGGGGTGAGCGCCGAAGACTAGCGCATGCCTATGGTGTACAGGTGGTGCACAGGGAAGCGGACAGGTCAGCCAAAAAAGAAAGGCCGCTTTCGCGGCCTTTCTTGCTGCAACTAAAGAAGCTTAGCGGCAGGAGGACGGCAGGTACTTGGAGCCCGCGCCGTTCAGGGCGGTGGTGCCACCGGCGCCGCCACGGCATTCCCACTTGATGCTGCCGGCCGAATCAGTCGGCGACAGAACCAGAGTGGAGTCATCGATCTTGGCGTTGGCCTTCTGCGGCGAGTCCTTGCTGTACGTTACGGTGATGATACCGTCGGCGATCGCAACGCTGCTCACGTAGTTGCCGGTGATGGACGCAGACTGAGCAACGCCAGCGGATGAATTGGCGGCCGGCCAATCACCACGGTTGGTGAAGAATTCGGCAACGGCAGTCTTGGAACCTGAGGCCAGCGACAGACCTTCCGACACCTGGGCGCGGATGGTGTAGTCCTGATAGGCCGGGATGGCGATGGCGGCGAGGATGCCGATGATGGCAACCACGATCATCAGTTCGATCAGCGTAAAACCTTTCTGCATCTTGTTCAT
>JBFJJW010000199.1:0-5667 GCA_041612095.1 Solimonas sp.
CCGGAAGTCGCGGACGGCGTTGCTGCGCACGATCGCGATGCGCTGGCGGATGCCGCCGTCGCGGCGGGCGAAGTGCTCCGCGCGCGGCGGGAAGAACAGCTCGAGGACGTCCGCAATCGGGAGCAAACCCTGCGGTTCTACGCCGAGCAACTGGCAGACAAGGGGCTGGATGCGGAAACCGCTCCGATCCCGGCGGAACAGATCCGCGACCGGTTTCTGGAACGCGTGGTTCTGAACTACGACTACGTTTTCTGCATCACCGTGACGGCCACGCGGAGTGCGATTTTCGAGAACGCAACCAAGGCCTCGTTCGCCATTCTCAATGACTACAAGGCGACCCGGGCGGCCGCAGGTGTCGAGGGGCCGTTCGCGCTCCGGGTGGTTGATTCGAAAACCATGTTCAGCGGTACCGGCGTGCTGGTCGCCGAAGCTGCTCAGATGGCCAAGGCAGGCGCACACCCTAACGACATCCGCAAGCGCCTCGATGACCTGCGCGAGCATATCTGCGGCTACATGGTGCCGGGTGATCTGTACTACATCCGCGCGCGCGGCATGAAGAAGGGCGACAAGAGCGTGGGTCTGATGACCTATGCCATAGGCTCGGCCCTGGATATCAAGCCGGTGATCCTGTGCTTCCGCGGCGAAACCCAGCCGATCGCCAAGATTCGTGGTTATGAACGCGCCGTAGAGCGCATGTTCCTGCATGTCGCTCGGCAGATCGAGTTCGGCATCGACACGCGCCACATCGGCATCAGCTATGGCGGTGATCCTGCTCAGATCACGCAGCTGCCCGGCTATGCGCAGTTGGCGGAAGCTGCATCACGGCACGGCGTGGAAATCCTGCGCAGCATCATGTCGGCGACGGCGGCGGTAAATGTCGGAGGCCAATGTGTGGCCGTGGCGTATGGCGGAGAGTTGCGGCCGTTTGAGGAGTAAGCGGGGCGGTAATCGCCCTGTAACAGGGGAGACCGAAGGGATGAAGACGCTGGCGCTGTACAACCTGAAGGGTGGGGTCGGAAAGTCCGCGGCCGCGGTCAATCTGGCCTACCTCGCGGCGAGCAATGACGTACCCACCCTGCTCTGGGATCTCGATCCGCAGGGTGCGGCCAGCTGGTACTTCCACGGCAAACCGCAGGACCTCAAGACGCGGAAGGTCTTCGATGGTCAGACGCCGGTGGCTCGCCTGGTCAAGTCGTCGCCCTACGCCAACCTCGATCTGATCCCGGCGGATTTCTCCTATCGCTATCTGGATGTGATGCTGAAGAAGGTGCATCCGCCCCGTGAAGCGTTGCGCCGTCTGTTGAAGCCGTTCTCCGAGCGCTATGCGCTGACCGTACTGGACTGTCCGCCGAGCCTGTCATACCTCGCAGACAACATATTCCAGTGCGCGGATCTGATCGCGGCGCCGGTCGTGCCCACGTTCCTGTCCTTGAGGGCATTTGAGCAGGTGCAGGACTACTGCCGCCAGCACGGATTCGACGCCAGGAAGCTGCGGCCGTTCTATTCCATGGCGGACCGCCGCCGGGGCCTGCACCGCGAGCTGCTGGAACAGCCGCCAGCGACGATGGCACGGCGCTTCGAGAGCACGGTACCGTATGCCTCGATGGTGGAGCGCATGGGTGAGCACCGGGCTCCGATGGCGGCGTACGCGCCCAGCGATGACCCGGCCCTGCTGGCTTACGCGGAGTTGTGGCTGGAGATCAAGCAGGCACTGAAGCTGTAGCGGCGTTTCCGCCCGGCAAGTTCGAACTCAGCTTTCCGCGGCGCTTACGAGCACCTGCAGTTGGGCGAGGCGCGCGGACAGTTCCTCGGCAGTGGCCGCCGTCACGGTTGCGTGGCCGACCTTGCGCTGCGGCTTGGGCGTCTTGCCGTAGTGATGAATGTGTACGCCGGGGATGCGCGCCAGCGCCGCAATCTCAGGTGCATCACCGATGAAGTTGATCATCGCCGGGTGGCCGCGCAGCCGCGTGGAGCCCAGCGGCAGTCCGGCAATGGCGCGCAGATGGTTCTCGAACTGCGAAACCTCCGCGCCCTCTATGCTCCAGTGCCCTGAATTGTGAACGCGGGGCGCAATCTCGTTGGCCAGCAAGCCGCCATCGGCAACGAAGAACTCGAACGCCAGCACGCCGACGTAACCAAGGTGCTCGACGACGCGCGTCGCATAGTCCTCGGCCGCCGCCTGCAGCGGATCGTCGCGGCGCGGTGTGGCCGTGCGCAGGATGCCGTCGCGATGCACGTTCTCCACCACCGGATAGAACGCCAGTTCGCCCTGCTTGCCCCGTACCGCCAGGCAAGAAAGCTCGCGCTGAAAGGGCACAAAGGCCTCCAGTATCAGCGGCTGGTTGCCGAGCTGTGACCAGGCACGATCAAGATCCTCGGCGCTGCGCAGTACCGCCTGTCCCTTGCCGTCGTATCCGAGCCGGCGGGTCTTCAGTACGGCAGGCAGGCCCACGTTCTTTACCGCCAGATCCAGCGCCTCGCGGGTGGCCACCGGCATGTAGCGCGGCACCGGGATCTTCAGCTGATCGAACAGCCGCTTCTCAGACAGCCGATCCTGGCCGATGCTGAGCGCGACCGGGGCGGGAACCAGCGGGATGCGGCTGGCGACAAACTCGGCGGTTTTCGCCGGTACGTTCTCGAACTCGTAGGTGGCAAGGTCGACACTGACGCAGAACTCGGCCAACGCGTGCTCATCGTCATACGGTGCGTGGATGTGTTGTCCGAGCGGCGCCGCGCAGGCCTCCGTCGCCGGATCCAGAAACACGAAGTCGAAGTCCAGCGGATAGCCGGCCAGCGCCAGCATGCGACCGAGCTGGCCCGCCCCGAGTATGCCGATCTTCATGCCGGCAGCTTCAGCGGCGCGTCGTCCAGCACCTTGGCGGTCTGCTGCGCGCGGAAGCGCTCCAGGCGCAGTGCCAGGCGCGCATCCCCGGTCGCCAGAATGGCGGCGGCGAGCAGCGCGGCATTGCTGGCCCCGGCCGCACCGATGGCCAGTGTTGCAACCGGGATGCCCGCCGGCATCTGCACGATCGACAGCAGGGAATCCAGTCCCTTCAACGCCTTCGACTGAACCGGCACGCCCAGCACCGGCAAGGTGGTCTTGGCGGCGCACATGCCCGGTAGGTGGGCGGCGCCACCGGCACCGGCGATGATCACCTTCAGGCCGCGCCCGCGGGCCGCCGCTGCGTACTCGAACAGCAGATCCGGTGTGCGGTGCGCGGACACGACGCGAGCCTCATAGGCTACGCCCAGTGAATCGAGCATCTGCGCTGCATGCGCCATCGTCTCCCAATCCGAGCGGGAGCCCATGATGATGCCGACAACAGCTTTGCTGGGGATCTTGCGGGTAGGCTTCTTAGCCACTTTCACGGCCTGTAGGCGACGGGAAAGCGCCGGATTATCGCATTAGGCCGCGCGACGCGCACCACCGCTGGTGGCGGCCCCGCGCGTCACGGCGCCAGCAGATCGAACTCGACCGAGGCGCTGGCGCTGTACTTGATCTCACCGGCCGCCAGACCCATCTCCTGATTGCCGCTATCGCTGGCCATCTCGGCGCGCATCGCCATCGCCTTCATCGGCACCGGCGGCGGTGCGTAGTCGTTCACGCGCAGCGTGCGTACCGCGCCCAGCTTCATGCCCAGGGTGTCGGCCAGCAGCTTGGCCTTGGCGCGCGCGTCGATGGCGGCATTGACCAGCGCCTGATCTGTCAGGCTTGCACTGCGGCTGGATTCGAGCTGCGGCGAGGACACATGGGTGACGCCGACTTCCGTGGCGCGCAGGATGTAGTCGCCCAGCTTGTCGAGATCCTCGATCACCAGATTGATGTCACGCCGCGCCCGGTAGCCTACCAACTGCTGTCGGCGCGCCTTTTCGTCCCATACATACTCCGGGTTCAGGCTGACCCCCGCGGTCGAAATCTGATCGTCCTTGATCCCCAGCTTGCGCGCGGCAACCAGATAGGCGCGCACCACGCTGTTGACCGACGACTCTGCGACCTTGATGTCCGTGTTCATGGATTCGGCCGCGAGCGAAAGACGCGCCCGGTCCGGCTTCACCATCACTTCGCCGTTGCCGGTAACCGAGATCAGGCGCTCCTGTTCGGCGGCGATGGCGGAGAAGGAAGCGGCAGACAGCGCAGCCGTGGAAATGAATGCGGCCATCAGGCCCCGCGCAAGGGTCAGTTTCATACGTTCCTCGTCCCGATCACAGTGACTGGATCGCCATGGTGCAGGGTTTCGGCCCCGCGCACTACTACCGGGTCGGCCACGGAAAGTTCACCTTCGACGGCAACCCAGTCACCAGCGGCGACGCCGGTCGTGACCGGTACGCGCTCGGCGGTCTTGTCGGCCTTGATGCGATAGACCGCTGCGCCTTCCGAACGGATGACGATGGCGTCGCGGGGCACGGCCAGCGCCTGCCGGGCAGCATCCAGCGGCAGCTCCACACGCACGGTATCGCCCACGGCCAGCCTGGAGTGCTCCGGCATATCGATCAGCGTCTCGAAGGACTGCGAGCGCGCGTCGCCCACCGGCACCACTGCGCGAACCCGCGCTTCAGCGACATTCTCACCACTGCGGATGGTCACTCGACTGCCAGGCTGAATGGCGCGGACGTGACGCAACGACAGAAACAAGCGGATCTCCAGGTGCTCGGTGTCATGCAGGCGCGCGATGACGTCACCCCGCGCCAGTTCTTCTCCGCCCCTGCGCAAGCGCTCGGCGACGACACCCGGAAACGGCGCGCGGATCACGGTGCGCGACAGACGCTCATCGGTCTGGCGCAGGGTTGCACGTGCGATGTCGAGATCGGCGGCGGCGAGGTCGCGCAGGTTCTCCGCCTGATCGAACTGATAGCGGCTCACCGCATTGCCGGAGGCGCGCAAGCGTTCCAGTTCGCGCTGCGCCTGCTTGAGCGCAACTTCGCTGCGACTGACCCGAGCGGACTGTTCCAGACGCTGCAGCCGCAGCGCGTCGTCGTCGATGCGTGCCAGCACCTCGCCCTCGGCCAGCCGGGTGCCCGGTTCCGCAACCCAGCGCAGCTGTCCGTCAACGGCAGCGGCGATACCGGCCCCAGAGCGACTTTGCACCTGTCCCGTTGCCGTCACCGACGGCGCCAGCTGCCGCAGTTCCGCTGGCGTGACTTCAACCGCGCTGGGGCGCTGTTGAGCAATTGCCGGAACCGCAATCAGCACCCACAGCGCACATGGCAGCAAGCTGGGTTTCATCAGGACTCTCCGCAGGGTGGTGTGAGTCATCAAGTCGGTCTCGAATCGAGCAAGGACGCGTCAGCGTCGACAACGGTGTGCGCGCGGGCTTCGCCCAGGCGTAACAGGGCCGGCATCAGGAACCAAGAAAATGCCGTACCGAGAATCATGCCGCCGCTGACCACGGCAGCGAGACCCCGATAGATCTCGGCGCCCAATCCAGGCATCAGGATCAGTGGTGACATCCCCAGCACGGCCGTCAGCGTCGACAGCACGATGGGGCGGGCGCGGGTCTGCAGCGCCTGCTGCACCGCTTCGTGCCGCGAAAGGCCGTCCCGCTCGCGAGCCCGCGTCTGATCGACCAGCAGGATCGCGGCATTCACCACCAGGCCCAGCAGGATGATGAAGCCAATCATCGTCAGCAGGTCCAGCGCCTGAAATCCGAACCAGCCCACAACGTTGAG
>JBFJJW010000200.1:0-5608 GCA_041612095.1 Solimonas sp.
AGCGGCTTGCTGATGTCGGCCCGTTGCGCGATCTCATCCATCGACGCGTTGTGGTAGCCGCGCAGCGCAAACACCTGCGCGCCCGCAGTCAGCATCTGCTCCATGCGCTCGATGCGTGGCACCTTGCGCGTGCCCGCCTTGGCCCGAGGCTGGGCAACCATTCTCCGTGCACTGCTGTTCTTCTTGATGGCTGCCATCGTCCTCATCCGGCGCCGGTTTGGGTCGGATTATGGCTCACAGCGTGGTGTGATCGGCCAAACGCTGCCGGTAAGGCCTTTCCTCCTGTTGTCTGCGCAAGACATGACAGCGTCCGGCCACCTTGGATGGGCTGGAGCGGCAGGCATTAGGCGCTGGCTACGCGATGAACTTGGGTCGAGTGGCTGGATGATGGCTTCCAGATTTACGTTGGAAGTCAGCAGTCCCGTGGCCGATTGGGTGCCAGTGCTTGCGCAAACAGCCAGCCGGCTAGCGTGATCCCGCCCATCCAGATCAGAAATGGAGGCCACAGCGCGAGTCCCGCGAGCGCAATCCCGGGCAGTGCCACGATGGTCGCCAGCAGTCGGCGCGTGCCGGGGTTCGCGGGTGGCGAGCCCTGCCTGCGCAAGCTGCGTAGGCGTTTAGGATCTCGCAGGGCTAGCCACAGCAGCGGCGGCAGGCTGCAGAACAAGGCGAGCGACGCGGCAAGAGACGTGCTCATGGTTTGGTCAAGCCGTCGGTCGCCGCTGCAGTGGTACCCCCGACATCGGGCATTACGGGCGGTGTCGTCTGCGCAGCGGACGCTGCCAATAGATTCCAGAGGCACAGGCCGCCCCCTAAGGCGAGCGTAGCATCCACTGCAACGACGGTCGGTAGGCCGGCGTCTAAGGCCGCCCCCCAACCAGGTCCGCCACAGAGGATGCGCAGCAGCGGCAATCCGACGAGGCCGACGCCGGTAGCCCCCAGCAGTGCGTGTTTGATCGTGCCTGGGTTGTGAAGCCATGCCGCAGTCAGCCCGGCGATAACCGCGCAGAGCAAGAACGTGTTCATCATGGCTGCCTGCACATTCGCGTCAAAAGTGCGCGCGGGAAAGTACGCATAGGCGGAAGCGATGAGTGCCAATGGCAGTCCATAGCCAACCCAGTGGGTAGCGCGCGTCAGCCGCGACCATCCAAGTTGATCCTGGCGGCGCAGCGTCCAGAGCAGCAGGCCTGTAATCGTCACATAGGCGCCCGCAAAACCCAGCGCGAACCAGATGGCCTTCGACACGACACCGGCGAAGTTGCCGAAGTGCAGCGGCGACATCAGCTCGAATAGTACGCTGCCGGTGGAGGGGGCCAAGCCCAACCCAGGCTTCGCGTAGCGGAATTCGCCTGTGGCTCCGCTGTATACGTAGTTTGGCCCGAGCAGTTGACCTTCGCGGTAGTTCATGGAGAACGTGATCAGCGCGTCGGCGCGGCCCCAGTTTTCCACCGATACGAAGGATGGTTCGGCGCCACTTCGTTGGCGCACGTCAGCGATGATCGCGTCGAGATCGGCGACGGTAGCCGGCGTCGCATCCTCGGCAGTAGAGTTCCCAATAACGGCTTCGATCATGGCGTCCTGATCGCCACCAAAGGCAACCATCGCCATCGCCGGTATTCCGAACGCGCTGCCAAAGCTGAAAAAGCTGCCGGTGAAGGCGAGCACAAACGCAAACGGCAGGTTCCAGGTACCGGCAATCACATGGGTATCGCGGGCCGTCAGCAGCCGATCACCGCGTCGTCGCAAAGTGAAAAGCTCGCGTAGCAGATGACGATGGATGATGAAGCCGGTGACCGCTGCCACCAGCATGGCTAGCCCCAGTAAGCCGGTAAGCAACAGGCCCCACGGGTTGGGCAGGTGCAGGCGCACATGTAGGTCAATCAGGAACTCCGCCAGTGCATTGGCGGTGTCCGTCTCCGCGATCTCTTTGCGTGTGCCTTCGCGGCGTTCGATGACCGCGCCGGTGTGCGGGTCAAATTCGGCGGCCACTCCACGATCTCTGAGCTTGCCACTGTCGTCGCGCTCATGCCGATGGAAGAAGGCAAATAGCCGGTTTCCGGCACGCGGGAAGAAGAATGCCTCTTCGTAGTACTGCGGATCGACCGTGGCGGCAAAGTCGCGGAGCATGCGATCCGTTCCTGCGGAAAACGGATTCTTCACGTGCGCCGGCAGCGGTGACGACCAGTCGGCAATTTCCTTGGAGAACACCGAGGCCACACCGGTCAGGATGACGGCATAGAGCAACAGACCCAGGGATACGGCGGACCAGCCGTGTATAGCCAACAGCCTCTTGGTGCGGTCCTGGCTCAGTGGAATCATGGGATGGGGCCTTCAGTGCGCCGCTGTTATCAGGTGAGCGGCGATCGCCGCCGCGTGCAGGGCGGTGACGCTGCCTATCACCGCCCAGGCGCGCCCCAGCCTGCGGTCGAGGCAGGCATAGAAGAACAACACCGCCCAGATAAGCGGGAACAGCACGATCGGCAGCACGATGTTGTCAATCTGAGCGGCGCCTTTCGGCAACCACAGCGCGCCACCGCACATCACTAGCGCGGCAGCCACCAGCACCATCGGGCCGGCGAGAACGATGCGCGAAGCCGCTGCAGCGGTCACAGTTGCCACTCCAGAATCGCGCCGAAACTGCGGGGTTCACCGTAGCGGCTGGCGATGCGGCCCCCTGAAACCAGGGCTCCTTGCGCATTGGGATCGTCACCCAGGTTGCGCCCATAGATTGCGACGCTGAAGCCGGCAGGTAGCTGATAGCCGATTCTGGCGTTGACCAGGGTGCGCGCAGGTGCGCGCGAGCCGGGATCGTTGTCCGGGTCGCTGTAGACCGCGCCGATTCTATGAATCGATACCTGTCCGCTGATGCGCTTCCATTCGCGCAGTGTCAGACCCAGGCCCGCGGTGTGCCGGGGGGCATAGGGAAAGGCATTGCCGGCATAGTCCTCGCCGTCATTGACGAACTCATCGAACTCACTGCGTAGTAGTCCGATGGTCGCGAAAATCTCAAGCGGCGCATCGAAACGCCACAGCGCTTCGCTTTCCAGGCCGTAATAGTGAGACCTACCGGCATTATCGGTTGTCGTTTCAAAACCCGAGGTCTCACCGATGGTCACCTGTTGGTCGCGCCAGCGGGTGTAGAACAGATTTGCGTTGACACTCAGGCGTTGCTCCAGCCAGCGTGTGCGAGCGGCAAGCTCCACGGTTTTGGTGGTTTCTGGATCAAATGGGCTGACGGCGCCGCCAAAAAAGGACACGCTGGTTCCTCCCGAGCGATATCCCTCCTGATAGGTCAGCGCCCATGCATCGCGGCTGCGACTGAACCACGTTAGCCCCAGCTTAGGAAGTACATCATTGAAGCGGGTCCGGCTGGATGCCTCGTAGTCGGGGGGGACGTAGCTGGGAGCCAACGTCGCGAGCAGGTCACTCACGGCATCCGGCAGCGGAACGCCAGTAGGTTCCTGTGTGGGTAAGCCCGGAATCGGTGCGGTTAGCGTCAACTGCAAGTCGCTGGCGTCATGCCGCCGCGCGCGTTCTCGATTCCACCTAAGGCCAGCGGTCAGGCGCCAGGCCTCGCTGAAGTCCCAATCGCTCTCCGCAAAAAGCGCCAATGTTTGGGTCGTGCTGTCGGAGTTGATGTAGCCGTCAAGCAGCACCAGCCCTCCTGCAGTGGCGACGTCATACCCCACGGTGCTGGCTGCTTTGTCGGCGTCAGCGAGGTAAATGCCGGCCACGGCTGCGAGGCGATCGGCACGGTACTGCAACCGCAGTTCCTGGCTGAAGATCGCCTCATCCAGTGTGTTGTCGGAGTAGCCGCCGTCGGAGGCGGAGCGATCGTAGTCGATGGTGTAGAGATTGCTGAAGTCCGACCAGCCGCTGATGGCGTCAAGCCGCCAGCCTTCGCCGAACTCGAGCCGCTGCTCAAGGCTGTGCAACATCGAGCGGGAGTCCTCGGTTCCGCGCACGTTGGCGGTCTCTGTGCGCTCGCCGCCGGAGCTGTCGTGCAGAGGATCGCCATACTCATTGCTGGCCTGGGTATAGCCGTACTGCATCCGGTAGCCGCTTAGCAGGGCAGGGGTCCACGCCATCTTGGCGCGCACATTGCGCGTGATTTCACGGCCGGCATCGTCCTCATCACGAGTGGTATTGGTGATGTCGCCGTTGTCGTAGCGGTCCTGTGCTGAAACGCGGAAGCGCAGCGTGTCACTCAGCGGGCCACCACCGGCCACCGCGTAGTCGTGACCGCCGCGACTCATTGTGGCGGCGCGCATACGCGCATCCCAATAGGGCGTCGGATCGCGCGAGCGCAGTACAACAGATCCGGCGAGACTGTTGCGACCCTGATTGGTTGACTGCGCACCGCGCAGCACCTCGACCTGCTCCAGGTCCCAGGCAGACAACGGGCCGGCAAAACTCGCTGCGCGGCTCGGTAGCGCAACGCCGTCGAGATAGACGCTGATAGTGTCGCCCTCACCTCCAATGCCGCCCTGCGGAACGCCACGGATTGCCAACTCCCGGTCGCCGGCGGCGGAGATCACGTTGGCAAACTGCGTTGCCACATCTTTCAGCGCAGCGTCGCTGCCGGCCTGCAAATCTTCGCGTGTGGCGATGCCCACGCTGCTCGTGGTTTCGTTCAGGCTGCGTCCCAGCTTCTCACCGGTGACGACCAGGTTTTCCAGAATCTGCGGGGCGTTGGCGGCGGGGAGTTCGTCCTTGGGTAGCTCGGCCTCACTCACCGGAATGTTCTGCAGGTGGTCGTTTGCGGGCTTCGCTGGTTGAGAGTTCTCGATTGGATGCTGCGAAAGCGCCGCGCCAGGCGCCAGACTGAAGGCCAGTACTGCCAGCGACACCAGCGCCCAGGCTGGGCGCGCTGGTTGCGTCGTCAGGCTGCGTAGCTGCCATGCGCCCAGAACTAGCGCGGCCGTTGCAAGCTGGCCTAACCACATCAGCAGCGTCTGCGCGGTATCTCCGGACTCGAGCAGGATCAACAGCTGGGCAGCCGCGGCCAGTACGCTGATCAACCCCCATTCAAGGCTGACGCCGTTGCATCGGTTAGACCGCTGGGCAGCGATCCAGCAGGCGGTTACGGTCGCCATCATCAGCAGCGAAAGCCAGGCCATGAGGATTGAAGTTCGTTAAAGCTGCGGTGCTTGAGCGCGAGAGCCAAAGACATTTCCTGCCCTGTAATGCGCCGGAATCGCGGGAGCACGGGCGGCGGTTATGAGAACTGGTTCTCAAATGATATTGATTATCATCCGTTAAGACAACCCAGCTCGGTTCCGTGCGCCAGATGTGTCGCCCAGTGCCTTATTCGACGGCGCGGTGCGGCCCGCGGCGGGGCTAGGGAGGGGCGTTCATCCGGGTACGCTGAGTCACCGGGGCACACGCCCGCGGGCTGGCGGCGTCCGTCGGGTGAGGTGACCGGTGCCTGACGGATTAAGGCGCGCCTTCTCGCTGCCGTCGCGATTGCCGCTGGCGTCCGCGGCTGCGCAGCCAGTTGAGCATGGCAAAACTTGAGCCCGGAAACGCGCTGCCGAATTTCGCCATGAGGCCGCGCGAAAGGGGCAGGGTGATTTCCAGTGGGGCATGGGGCAGCGCCCGTTCGAAT
>JBFJJW010000201.1:0-5601 GCA_041612095.1 Solimonas sp.
ATTTGCAAGTTTATTGTTTTCACAAACAGCAAGATAGAAAACCTTCTTAAGGTCAAACCTGCGCTAGCGCCGGCCACATGGCGGCAAACCGCTCATTCAGGTGCCGTCCGTTGGGCTCGGCTGACCACTGCAGGACGGCGACACGGCCAGCGTCCTGTCGAGCCAGGACCACCCGCAGATCCGCGGGCGGAAGCAGGTCACCGCCGCGTTGCGGCCACTCGACCAGCCACAGGGCTGAGCTCGGGGGATCATCTTCCAGTCCCAGCTGCTGCAGTTCCTGCGGCGCAGCCAGTCGATACAGGTCCATGTGAAGGACCCGCCGCCCAGGCAGATCATAGGGTTCAAGCAGCGTGTAGGTGGGGCTACGCACCGCACCGACGGCGCCGAACGCTCTGAGCACGGCACGCGCCAGGCTGGTCTTGCCCGCCCCCAGATCGCCCTCCAGGTACAGGACGCCGCCAGATGCGGCGGCGAACACCTGCGCCAGCGCGGTGCCCAGCCGCACGGTCGCAGCGTCGTCTGCCAGAAACACCGAGTCACGGTTCATGTCGGGTTTGCCACCTCACGCAATGCGTCAATCAAATCACTCGGAATCAGGCCACGCTCGCCGCGCTGCGCCGCACGGTCACCCGCGAGGGCGTGCAGCAAGACGCCGTGACGCGCGGCTTCAGCCGCCGTCAAACCCTGCGCGCGCAAGGCGGCGATGGTGCCGGTCAGCGCATCGCCCATTCCGGCCACCGCCATGCCGGGATTGCCGTATGGGCAGAGCCAATGCGGGCTCGCCCCTACCAGGCTTCCGGCCCCTTTGAGCACGAATACGCCGCCGTAGCGACCGTGCAGCGCATTCAGCGCGGCGATGCGGTCACGCTGCACGACCGCAGAGTTGATGCCCAGCAGGCGTGCCGCCTCGCCCGGGTGCGGCGTCAGCACCGCATCAAGCAGGCGCTGCGGCGATTGCGCCAGCAGATTCAGCGCATCTGCATCGATGATCAGCGCCTTGCCCGCCTCCAGGCACAGCGACCACAGCTCGCGCGCCCAGCCGTCCTGTCCAAGTCCGGGACCGATCGCGATCACATCCGCGCGCGCGATCAGCGCCGCCATCTCCGGTGCACGGTCCACGCCGTGACACATCAACTCGGGTTGCGCAGCGGTCAGCGCTGGCGCGTGGCTGCTGCGCGTGGCGACACTGACCAGGCCTGCGCCCGCACGCAGTGCCGCGCGCGCCGCCAGCAATGCGGCACCTGCCATCCCGTGATTGCCGCCGACCACCAGTACATGTCCGTGGCGATTCTTGTAGGCGGCCCGGCTGCGCTGAGGCAATCCCGTCCTCAGGTCGTCGGCCTGCATCTGCAGCGCGACGGCAGAGTGGGCATCCAGCGCGGAGTCGGGAACCTCTAAGGCATCAACGACCAGCGCACCGACGCAATCCGGCCCGGAGCCGGTATGCAGACCGAGCTTGTCGGCGATGAAGGTCACCGTAAGGTCGGCACGCACCACCAGCCCCTCGGCGGCGCCGGTACTCGCGTCCAGACCGGACGGAATGTCCACCGCCACTACGCCCACCCCCGCCGAACGCGCCGCGTTGATCGCGTTGATCGCGGCAGCCGCATCGCCTTGCGGCGCCCTGGACAAGCCGATTCCGAACAGCGCATCGAAGATCACGTCGACTTCGGGTATGGCGCCGCTGCTCCAACTCCGTACGGCACCCACCCGCTCCCAGGCATCGCAGGCCGTCACGGCGTCGCCGCTGCGGGCGCGCGCCCCGACGGCTACGACCGTGACCACGCAGCCGTCCGCCAGCGCCATCCGCGCAATCTCATAGCCATCGCCGCCGTTGTTGCCTGCACCGACGATCACGGCAATGCGCCGGGCTCCCGGCCACCTCTTCCGCATGGCGTGCCACGCCGCCGAGGCTGCACGCTGCATCAATGCGTAGCCCGGAATATTCAGCGCGCTGATGGCGTGCCGCTCGATCTCGCGAATCTGCGATGCGTCATACAATCGGTGGTGGCGGGTGTGCATGCCCACAGTATAGAAAGTCCGTCACCGCCACAGGCCCATGTCAGCGCATTCCCTACCTCTCAGCACCGACGAACTGCAGCGCCTTGCGGATGACATCCGGAATTGGGCGCTGGAACAGGGCTTTGCCGATGCCGGCATTTCGCGGCTGACGCTGGAGCAGGATCAGGCCCATCTGCGGCGCTGGCTGGCCGAAGGCTTTCATGCGGGCATGCAGTTCATGCAGCGGGCGCCGGACATGCGCTCGACTCCCGAACTGCTGCGCCCCGGCACGCTCAGCGTGATCTCCGTACGCCTCAACTACCGCCCTCGCGCCACCGACGCCTGGCAGGTTCTGGAAGATGCAGACAAGGGATACATCTCGCGCTACGCGCTTGGCCGGGACTATCACCGGCTCATGCGCCGGCGCCTGCTGAAGCTCGGAGAACGCATCGAAACCGCGATAGGCCCGCACGGCTATCGGGTACTGACGGATAGCGCGCCGGCGCTGGAAAAGGCACTGGCGCGCAACGCGAATCTGGGCTGGATCGGCAAACACACGCTTCTGCTGAATCGAGAAGCCGGTTCCTGGTTCTTTCTGGGCGAGATCTATACCGACCTGGCATTGCCGGTGCATCCTGGCCCGGCCGTGGCCGAGTCATGCGGCCGCTGCAGCGCCTGCATCGGCATCTGCCCGACCAAGGCTATCGTCGCACCCTATCGCCTCGATGCCCGCCGCTGCATCTCCTACCTGACCATCGAACACTACGGCCCGATTCCCGAGGAACTGCGCCCATTGATCGGCAACCGCATCTTCGGTTGCGACGACTGTCAGCTGGTCTGCCCCTGGAACCGCTACGCACAAGACACTGTCGAGCCGGACTTCGCGCCACGCCACCAACTCGACGCACCCCAGCTGATCGAACTGTTTTCCTGGAACGAGTCGCAATGGCTGCAGCGCAGTGAAGGCATGGCGTTGCGACGGCTCGGATACAACCGCTGGCTGCGCAATGTGGCGTTGGCGATGGGCAACGGCAGCGCAAGCCTGGAAGTGATTGCTGCACTGAAGTCGCGAGAGCAATACCCCGACGAAACCGTACGCGAACAGATCGCCTGGTCCTTGAATCGCCTGCAGCCCTGAGCCTTACTCCGCGTGCAGCCGTGTACGGCGCAGCAGCTCGGTAGTGGAGGGATCCGGGTCCTCACCATCGTCGCTGAGCAGACGCAGCGCCAGCTTCTTGCCCAACTCCACGCCCCATTGATCAAAGGCGTTGATGTTCCAGATGACACTCTGGACGAAGGTGCGATGTTCATACAGGGCCAGCAGCGCGCCAAGATGATAGGCATCAAGTCGTGGCAACAACAGCGTATTGCTGGGGCGATTGCCGGGGAACACGCGGTGCGGAATCGCTGCTTCCAACGCCACTCCGCCAAGACCGGCTGCCTTCAGTTCAACGCGCACCTCGCCTTCCGACTTCCCGCGCATCAACGCCCAGCCCTGGGCCAGTGCATTGGCCACCAGTTGCCGGTGCTGTTGAGGCAAGCCATGGGAGGGTTGCACTGGAACGATGAAATCCACCGGATGTACCGTCGGCCCCTGATGCAACATCTGGAAGAACGCATGCTGAGCATTGGTCCCAACATCGCCCCAAAGTGCCGGCGCCGTCGCGTAATCCACCTCTTCGCCTGCCCGGGTCACGCGCTTGCCATTGGATTCCAGATCCAGTTGCTGCGCCCAACTGACGAAACTGGCGAGATTCTGCGTATAGGCAGCCAGCACCTGGGAGCCGCGACCGATGAAGTTGGAGTTCCAGATCGCGAGTAACGCCATCAGCACAGGCAGATTGCGCTCCAAGGGCGCTTCCCGGAAGTGCCCGTCCATCGCATGTGCCCCATTGAGCAGCTCACGGAACCGTTGCGGCCCGAGCGCCAGAACAACCGGCAAGCCCACGGCCGACCACAGCGAGTAGCGGCCGCCGACCCAGTCCCAGAACTCGAACATGTTCTCGGGCGCAATACCGAAACGCACAACTTCGTCGCGATTGGTCGAAACGGCAACGAAGTGACGCGCGATATCGGCCTCGTCCGCGTTTTGCAGGAACCAGTCCCGCGCCAAGCGCGCGTTGCTCAGCGTCTCAAGCGTGCTGAAGCTCTTGGACGCTACCACCCACAGCGTGCTGGCAGGGTTCAAGCCTTGCAGCAAGCGCTCCAGTGGGGCCGCATCGACATTGGCGATGAAATGCGTACGCGGGCCATCTGCGAACTCATCCAGCGCCTCGCAAACCATGCGCGGCCCCAGATCCGATCCGCCAATTCCGAGATTGACGACATCGGTAATGCGATCTCCGGCGTGGCCCCGCCAACGCCCGTCGCGTACGCGCTCGGAAAAATCGAAAACCCGATCCAGTACCGCGTGTACCTGCGGCACCACATCCACGCCGTCGACGCTCAACGAGGCTTCGCGTGGCGCACGCAGTGCGACGTGCAGCGCCGCACGGTTCTCGGTGGTGTTGATGCGCTCACCCGCAAGCATGCGCCGGCGCCAACCCTCAACATCCTGCTGGCGCGCCAACTCCAGCAGCAGTTCCATCGTACGGCGAGCCGCACGCTGCTTGGCATAGTCCAGATAGATGCCGCAGGCTTCGGCGCTGAAATCCCGTACTCGATGCGGATCGCCGTCGAACAGGTCGAGCATGTTCTCGCCGCGCAGGGCATGCGCATGATCCAGCAGCTGGCGCCAGGCCGCGCTTTGTGTCAGTTGGGTTTTTATCACGCACAAAGCCTAACGTTAACGCGGCGCGCACGCGAACTCGGGCGCTGCACAGGGCGAACGCTCAGCACCAGTGATAGTTGAAACTGATGCTGACGCGCTCCTCTGTTCCGAGATTGGCCGGAACCTCATGGCGCAACCAGCTTTCGAACAGGATGACGTGCCCCGCCCTTGCCGGGTAGGTCACATGCGCGGCCTGCGCCGCCTTGCGTCCGCGACGGGGCGGTGCCGCCATCAATCGCGACAGCCGTGGATCCTCGAATCGCAAGCCGGAGCAGTTTCTTGGGGTACGCAGGTAATAGGTGCCGCTGATCACCGCCTGCGGATGCAGATGGAAGCTGTGCGCGCAGCCGGGGGGCATCACATTGACCCAGCAATCGGTCATCTGCAGGCGTCCGCCCTTGAGGTTCCAGTCCAGCGCCTGGGCAAAGGCCCTGGCATGGACATCAACCCGCTGCCGCAGTTGATCAAACCCGGAGGACAACTGGTGCAATCGATCCAGCGACCCATAGCTGGTGTAGCCCAGCGGATAACGCGTGGACGACCAGCGCTGACCCGCAAGATCGTGCTCGCGAATCCGGTAGCAGTCGGACAGCAGCTCGGCATTGAACGCCCGCAGGCCTTTGGCCTGCAGGCGTTCGCTATAGATCAGCGTCGGAAACCACGCTTCAAGCCGCTTGGCAACCACCGAATCAGCCGTTGGCCGCTGCCTGCACCGGGATCGTATTGGCGGTGCGCACCACGCGATTCAGTTCGTCGCAGTAGACCAGCCGCGGCTTGTGGGCCGGGGCCGCACTCGCGTCCATGCTGCCATAGGCACAAATGATCACGCG
>JBFJJW010000202.1:0-5544 GCA_041612095.1 Solimonas sp.
GATATTCCGTGCCGTCCACCGTCACCTTGTCCTTGGTCTGAACCGTGGAACGGATGATGAACGTATGGCCTGCTGCCGAGTCCTTGAACGCGACCGGACCGTACTTGGGATGGATGCCTTCTTTCATAGTGGAAAACCCGAGCCAGTAGCGGCCCAAAAACGTCAAAGGGCGCGCAGTGTAATGAAGCGCCCGGCAAGCCGCAAGCTCGCGAGCCCCATGGTCGTCAATCCGACTCCGGCTCGACCTCCACTTCGAAGCCGCCGCCGTCCTCGTTTACCCGGACATGCACGCTCATCGGGCGGCAGCAAACCGGGCAGTCTTCGCTGTAGTCGGCCGAGCCAGCCGAAAGGTCGATGTCCAGCTGGATGGACTCCCAGCACGCCGGGCAGGTCACCGTGGCCTCTTCAAGCATCGCCCTACTCCAGAAACAGTTGCAGCACGCCGTTGAGGTGTCGGCGGCCCAGGGCCGTGGCGGCCACGGTCCGCCCGGATTGTGCCAGCAGGCCGCGTCCCAGGCTGGCGGCCACCCCCGGATGCTGTCCCCAGATCAGTCCGGTACGGCGCTGATAGTCGTCGATGTCAAAACCCTGATTCAGGCGCAGCGCATTCATCAGAAACTCCAGCGGGCGCTCGGCCTCCGCAATCAGACGGTCATCCTGCACCGCCTGCGCGCTGCCTGCATGCGCCAGATAGCTGCGCGGGTGCTTGTGCCGCGCACGCCGACGAATGCCGGCCTCCGAGCTGCGCTTGCCGTGGGCACCTGCGCCGAGGCCGAGATAGTCGCCAAACTCCCAGTAGTTCAGGTTGTGTCGCGCACGCTGACCGGGCCGTGCATAGGCCGAGATCTCATATTGGGCGTAGCCCGCCGAAGCCAGCAGCGTCTCGCCCTGCTCCTGCATGGCCCAGGCCGCCTCGTCGTCCGGCAACGGCGGGGGGTGCAGTGCGAACTCGGTGTTGGGCTCCAGCGTCAGCTGGTAATAGGACAGATGCTCCGGCGCCAGCGCGATCAGGCCCTCGAGATCCGCGCGCGCCGCCGCCAGCGTCTGTTCCGGCAGGGCGTACATCAGATCCAGATTGATGTTGTCGAACCCGGCAGCTCGGGCCTGCGCATAGGCACTGAACACTGCCTCGCGATCATGGATGCGGCCCAGGCGCTTGAGTTGCGCGTTGTCGAGGCTTTGTACGCCCATCGACAGGCGGTTGATCCCGGCGCGACGGTAACCCGCGAAATGCCCGGCATCCGCAGTGCCCGGATTCGCCTCCAGCGTGATTTCGATATCGGGCGCGAATGCCAGCCGGGACCGCAACTCGCCAAGCAAGCGCGCCAGCGCGCGATCCGAAAACAGGCTGGGCGTGCCGCCGCCCATGAAGATGCTTCGCAACGGGCGCGTCTCGGCTACCCGCAACTCGAAGTCCAGGTCGAGCAGCAAGGCGTCGATGTAGGCGTCCTCGGGCACTTCGCCGCGCACGGCGTGCGAGTTGAAGTCGCAGTACGGACATTTGCGCACGCACCAGGGAAAGTGCAGGTACAGCGCCAGCGGTATCTCGGCGGCCGCAATCACGGCATCAGGCTTGCAGCAAGGCCAGCAATGCCTGCACCGCCTGCGCCCGATGCGACAGCCGATTCTTCTCCGCAGCCGGCAGTTCGGCCGAGCTGCAGCCCAGCTCCGGCAGCCAGAACAGCGGGTCGTAGCCGAAGCCCTGGTCGCCGCGCGCCGCCGCAAGCATCTGCCCGCGCCAGAACCCGTGTGCGATCAGGGGCACCGGATCTTCAGCGTGGCGCAGCGCCACCATGACGCAGACAAAGCGCGCGCCGCGCGCCGAAGCCGGCACCGAGGCCAGTTCGGCCAGCAGCTTGCGATTGTTGGCGGCGTCGTCCGAGGGTTCGCCGGCATAGCGTGCGGAACGCACGCCCGGCCGCCCGTGCAGCGCATCGACCTCCAGCCCGGAGTCATCTGCAATTGCCGGCAGCCCGGAGACCTGCGCGGCATGGCGCGCTTTCAGCAGCGCGTTTTCGACAAAGCTGGGGGCGGTTTCCGCGGCCTCGTCATCCGTGAACTCCGAAACCAGTCGCAGCCTGAGGCCCAGCGGCGCCAGCAGCGCCTGCATCTCCCCAAGCTTTTTCGGGTTGCGTGACGCCAATACCCACTCCCCGGCCCTATCGCTCATCCTCAGGTCCCGCCGAGGGCCTCACGCTGGGCCTGGATCAGCTGGGCGATGCCGCCGCTGGCCAGGTTCAGCAGGCCATCCAGTTCCTCCCTGCGGAAAGCATGGCCTTCGGCAGTGCCCTGCACCTCGATGAACTGCCCGGCCTCGTTCATAACCACGTTCATGTCACATTCGCAGTTGGAGTCCTCGACGTAATCCAGATCCAGCACCGGCGTGCCGTTCCAAATGCCAACCGACACTGCGGCGACCTGACCGAACAAGGGGTCCTTCTTCAGCAGATTGCGCTTCTTCAGCGAGTTCACCGCATCGACCAGCGCCACATAGCTGCCGGTGATCGCGGCGGTGCGGGTGCCGCCATCAGCCTGCAGCACATCGCAATCCAGCGTGATGGTGTAGCTGCCGAGCGCGCTGAGGTCGACACAGGCACGCAGCGAGCGGCCTATCAGCCGCTGGATCTCCTGAGTACGCCCGGACTGCTTGCCCTGCGCTGCCTCGCGGCGCGAGCGGCTGTGCGTGGCCCGCGGCAACATGCCGTACTCGGCCGTGACCCAGCCACCGTCCTTCTTCCAGGCCGGGCCACGCTCTTCGACGCTGGCCGTGCACAGCACGCGGGTGTCGCCAAAGGCGACCAGCACCGAGCCTTCCGCGTGCTGGGTAAAGCCGCGCTGGATCGAGACCGGGCGGAGCTGATCGGCGGTACGGCCGGAGGGACGTGCAAGCATTGGACGAATAAGGGAAAAGATGGGCGCGGAGTATACCCCCGTCGACTTACAATCCCCTCATGGAACTCGACGAACTGGCAGAAACCTTCGAATTGCTCGGCGACTGGGAAGAGCGCTACCGCTACCTGATCGACATGGGCCGAAAACTCCCGCCGATGCCGGAAGCCGATCACACCGAGGCCAATAAGGTGCGCGGCTGCATGTCCCAGGTGTGGTTGACCCATGCAGTGCATCCCGGCCCCCCGCTGACGCTCGAATTTCACGGCGACTCGGACGCGCATATCGTCAAGGGCCTGATCGCCGTGCTGCTGATGCTGTGCTCGGGCAAGACGCCGCAGCAGATCATCGACACCGATATTGCTGCCGCATTCGGGCGGCTGGGGCTGGAAAGCAATATCTCGATGAATCGCCGCAATGGCTTCTACGCCATGGTCGAACGCATCAAGGCCATGGCCGCACATCAGGTCCAAAACAGCGCTTAACGCCGACAGCCGCCCGCGCTGGGGAATCGGAGTAAGCTGGGTTGCATGGGGACGCAGAAGCAAGGGACTGCGGGAATGGCGGCAGACGAGGCCACGGCGGCGGCGTCTGCGGCGCGGCATGTCCGCGCAGCTTTGCTGGTGGCGCTCGGCATGCTGATGCTGGCGGTGACCCCCACCGCCCTTAACGCGCAGACGGTGGCGGTCATCACCAGCCCAGACCGCAGCGGCATCGACATCAATCGCCCCTTGTTGCTGGCGCTGTTCACCATGCGCGTCCGCCAGTGGCCTGACGGTGAACCCGCTCAGGTCTTTGTGCTGCCCGACGGCAGCGACATCCACGAAGGATTCTGCCGCGAACAACTGGGCACCTATCCCTACGTGTTGCGTGGCGCCTGGGACCGGATGGTCTATACCGGCACGGGTCTGGCACCCACTATTGTTCGCTCAGAGGAGGAAATGCGGGAAAAGGTTCGCTCTACCAAGGGCGCCATCGGATATCTGCGCTTGCCGGCGCAGCCCGAGGCCGCGCCTGGTCGCCGCACTGCGAATCCTTCGTCCGCGACTTCGCCATGAACAATCCACGCCCGCTACGACTTCCCGCCACGCTGACCGCGGCCGCGCTGATGATTTCAGTGCCAGCGTCGGCGTGGGCACTCGACTACCAGATTCACGGATCCGTGGCCCAGGGCTTTGCCCTCAGTGGCGGCAACAACGCCTACGGTGACAGCGAGTCGGGCAGTCTCGACTTCTACGAAATCGGCCTCAACGGCACCGTGCAGCTGGCACCCGGCCTACTGGCTTCAGGCCAGCTGCAGATGCGCGATGCCGGCGCCAACGACAATGGCGCGCTGAGGCTGGACTACGGCTTGCTGGACTACCAGTTCGCCCGCGATACGAACTACAACCTGGGGATACGCGCGGGCAGGGTCAAGAATCCTCTGGGCTTGTACAACGACTCGCGAGATGTGGTCTTTACGCGCCCCGGCATACAGCTGCCCCAGTCGATCTACTACGACAGCCAGGGCCTGCGATCGGTGCTTTTTTCCAACGACGGCGGCCAGCTCTACGGCGGCTACAGCTTCGGCGAGCAATACACTTCGGCGGTTCTGGGCGCCGGCCGCGAGCAGAGGCTGTCGAGACAGGAGGAGCGCGAGCTGTTCGGCACCGGCAGCGACTTTCCAGGGGAAATCAATCTGAGCAATTTCTTCTCGGCCCAGATCCGGCATGAATGGAACAATGGCACGGACCGCGTTGCATTCAGCCACCTGCGCGCCACGCTCAGCATCGAGCCGGACCCCGGCATTCCGTTCAGCGGCCAGGCCGATTTCGAGTTCTACGTCCTTTCATTCCGGCACGATGCCGAGCGCTACAGCATCAGCAGCGAGTACTCGCTTACCACGTCCAAGGGAAACTACAGCGCCATCGGCTCCATCGACTCCAAAGGCGATGGATTCTATGTGCAGGGGGACTACCGACTCAGTCGCCAGTGGTCGGTGATGGCGCGCTACGACGCGACCTACTCCGATCGCAATGATCGCGACGGGCGCGATTACGCTGCCGAGACCGGCGGCGACCGCCACAGTCGTTACGCCGAGGATTACACGATCGGCACCAACTGGTTGCCGAATGAACACTGGGGTGCGTGGGCCGAGTGGCATTTCATCAATGGCACCGCGACCGTTCCGAATCTCGACAATCTGGATCGGAATCGCGAGCGCCGCTGGAATCTGTTGCTGTTGATGGTTGGCTACCGATTCTGAACCGAGGCCAGAGGGCCAGATGGGGGATCGACCCACTCGCGGACTCAGCCTCAAATGGAAAGCATTCGCGCTGTTGCTGGCCCTGCTCGCGCTCGTCCATGGCGCGATGGGCTACATCGGCTACCGCGACCTCGTCGAGCAGAACCAGCGTTACAGCCATGACCGCAGCGCGTCCTTTGGCGAGTCGCTGCGGGCACTGACCCGACAGTCGGCACTTGAGGCGGGTAACCTCGCAGCCCAGCTTGCCTCGGCTGTTGACCTTTCGACGCTTCGATCAAGCCCGGAGCAGCTTGCGCAACTGCTTCCCGCGGAACTGCTCGCCAGTATCGATAGCGCGGCGATACTGGATGCCTCGGGATCGCTGGTCGCCGAAACCGGCTTGGCGCCCATCGACGTTGGCAATGCGCGCA
>JBFJJW010000203.1:0-5503 GCA_041612095.1 Solimonas sp.
CTCGATGCCCTGCAGGTGATCGATCATGCGCGTCGCCAGCTTGCCGAGCCAGGTATCCAGCGACGAGAACAGCAAGGCCTCCTTGCTGCCGTAGTACTTGTAGATCGTCTGCAGCGAAACATTGGCGCCCCGCGCCACTTCGATCAGCCCGACGCGATGGAACTCGCGCTCGGCGAAGATATCCAGTACCGCCTGCTCAATACGCGCCTGGGTGTCCGGATCCAGCTGGGTCCGGTCAGCGATCACGACTTCGGTTCGACGCATAAGGCTCTCATTCCAATGGCGTTTAGTAATAGGCGTTACTGAAAACTCCCGCGCAGCTGCCAGACGTGCCGATCTGGGGTCACATTGACCGCCGAAGGTAATGCTGTTTAAGCTGCTGCGGCTGGCAACTCTAGAGGACAAGCCTGCGGCTTGTCATGCCAGCTACCGCTACAAACTGAATGGATGGTAATTATTGTTACCATCGCATGCAACTCCAGTCCCCACCCGAGAGACTCATGACCGAAGCATTCATCTACGACGCCGTGCGCACGCCGCGTGGCAAGGGCAAGAAGGACGGCAGCCTCCATCAGGTCACGCCGATACACCTCGTCGCCAACCTGCTGTGGGCGCTGCAGGCACGCAACCAGAATCTCGACACCGCGTTGGTGGACGACGTCGTACTCGGCTGCGTCACGCCGGTGGGCGAACAAGGCGCGGACATCGCGCGTGTCGCCGTGCTCTATGCGAACTGGGCCGAAAGCGTCGCCGGTGTGACCCAGTCCCGCTTCTGTGCCTCCGGCCTCGAGTCGGTCAATATCGCCGCGCAGAAAATCGGCTCAGGCTTTGAAGACCTGGTGGTCGCCGGCGGCGTGGAAAGCATGTCACGCTGGGCGATGGGTTCGGACGGCGGCGCCTGGGCCATGGACCCTCGCGTCAACCAGTACACCGGTTTCGCACCGCAGGGCATCGGCGCCGACACCATCGCCACGCTGGAAGGTTTCTCGCGCCAGGACGTGGATGCGTTTGCACTCGCCTCTCAGCAGAAAGCGGCGCGCGCGCGGGCCGAAGGCCGTTTTGCCAAGTCGCTGATCCCGGTCAAGGACATCAACGGCATGGTCGTGCTCGACCATGACGAATTCATCCGCGGTGACGCCACGATGGAAGGACTGGCGCAGCTCAAGCCTTCGTTCGAACAGATGGGCCAGATGGGCTTTGATGCCACCGCGCTGCGCAAGTACACCACGCTGGAAAAGATCAACCATGTGCACCATGCCGGCAACAGCTCCGGCATCGTCGATGGTGCAGCGCTGATGCTGATCGGCAACAAGAAGATCGGCAAGAAGCTGGGGCTCAAGCCACGCGCACGCATCGTGCAGACCGCCGTCATCGGCTCCGAGCCCACGATCATGCTCACCGGCATCGGCCCTGCGTCGAAGAAGGTACTGAAGCGTGCCGGCATGGACGCCCGCAACATCGACCTGTTCGAGATCAACGAAGCCTTCGCCGCCGTTGTGATGCGCGCGCAGCGCGATCTCGGAATCGACCCGGCCAAGGTCAATGTCAACGGCGGCTCGATCGCCATGGGTCATCCGCTGGGCGCCACCGGCTGCGCGATCCTCGGCACCCTGCTCGACGAAATGGAGCGCCAGGACAAGCAGACCGGCCTGGCCTCGCTGTGCGTCGGCGCCGGCATGGGCATCGCCACCATCATCGAGCGCGTATAGCGGTGAGCAGGGCCCCCGTGTAGCGGGGATCTTAGCGCCGCACGCCACTCGCGGCCGGCGCGCAACCGAATTCGAGAACTGAACATGACTGCAGTGCAATTCAACAAAGATTCCAACGGCATCGTCACGCTGACGCTGGACATGCCGGGCCGTTCCATGAACGTGCTCAACGAAGAACTTACCGGCCCGTTTGCCGATGCCATCACCCGCATCGAAGGCGATGCCACGATCACCGGCGTCATCATTACCTCGGGCAAGAAGGAGTTTCTGGCCGGCGCCGACATCGAGAAGGTCTACAGGATGACGCGGCCGGAAGAGGCCTTCGAGCTCTCAGAGGCGTTCAAGGCTTTCCTGCGGCGCCTCGAGAAATGCGGCCGTCCGGTCGTGGCTGCGCTCAACGGCACCGCGCTCGGTGGCGGCCTGGAACTGGCGCTCGGCTGCCACTACCGCATTGCCATCGACGATCCCAAGGCCAAGTTCGGCCTGCCTGAGGTCAAACTAGGTCTGCTCCCCGGCGGCGGCGGTACCCAGCGCCTGCCGCGCCTGATCGGCATACAGGCCTCGTTGCCCCTGATGCTGGAGGGCAAGGAGCTGAAGGCCGCACAAGCCAAGCAGCAGGGCATCCTCAACGAGCTGGCAACCGACAAGGACGACATGTTCGCCAAGGCCCGCGCCTGGATCGCGGCCAACCCCAAACCGGTACAGCCCTGGGACGACAAGAAATTCCGCTGGCCCGGTGGTGACTCCAAGAATCCGGCCAATGTGCAGATGTGGGCGATTGCCCCCTCCATGGCCAGTGCCAAGTCCTACGGCAACTACCCAGCCGTGACCAACATCATGTCCTGCGTGTTTGAAGGCGGCATTACCGACTTCGATACCGGCTGCCGGGTGGAGTCCCGCTACTTTGCCAACTGCGTGGTCTCGCAGGTCAGCAAGAACATGATCGGCTCGCTGTGGTTCCAGCTGAATGGCATCAACAAGGGCGGCTCGCGGCCGGAAGGCTTTGAGCGTTCCACGGTGAAGAAGCTGGGCATCCTCGGCGCCGGCATGATGGGCGCGGGCATTGCCTACGTCTCGGCCAAGGTCGGCATCGAGGTGGTGCTGCTGGATACCACGCAGGAAGCCGCCGACAAGGGCAAGGCCTATTCTGCGAATCTGCTGGACAAGGCCATGAAGAAGGGCCGCATGACCCAGGCCGGCAAGGACGAACTGCTGGCACGCATCAAGGCCACCACGAGCTACGACGACCTCAAGGGCAGCGACCTGATCATCGAGGCCGTGTTTGAAGATCGCACGATCAAGGCCGATGTGACCAGGAAGGCAGAAGCCCAGCTCGCCAAGACTGCGGTATTCGCGTCCAACACCTCGACCCTGCCGATCACCGGCCTGGCCGAAGCCAGCGAGCGCCCGAAGAACTTCATCGGCCTGCACTTCTTCTCCCCCGTGGACAAGATGCCGTTGGTCGAGATCATCAAGGGCAAGAAGACCTCGGCGGAGACGCTGGCCAAGGGCTTCGACTTTGTGCAGCAGATCAAGAAGACGCCGATCGTGGTCAACGACTCGCGCGGCTTCTACACCTCACGCTGCTTCGCCACCTATCCGATGGAGGGCCTGACGCTGCTCGCGGAAGGCCAGCATCCGCGCGCCATCGAAATGGCCGGACTGCAGGCCGGCATGCCGGTGGGCCCGCTGGCCGTACAAGATGAAGTTTCTCTGTCGCTGTCGATGCACATCATCGAGCAGACGCGCAAGGACCTGGCCGCCGCCGGCAAGCCCATTGCGGAGCACCCGGGCGTCGCGGTCATCGAGAAGATGTGCAAGCAGCTCGACCGCCCCGGCAAGAAGGCCGGCAAGGGCTTCTACGACTATCCCGCTGGTGCCGCAAAGCACCTCTGGAGCGGTCTTGCCGAGGCCTTCCCGCTGGCGGAGCAGCTGCCCCAGCAGGAAATGATCGACCGCCTGATGTATGCGCAGGCCAACGAAGCGGCCAAGTGCCATGAGGAGAAGGTGGTCGAGACCGTGGCCGACACCAACATCGGCTCGATCTTCGGTTGGGGCTTTGCCCCGTTCCAGGGCGGCGCCCTGCAGTTCATCAATGCGGTCGGTCTGGAGCAGTTCGTGAAGCGCTGCAAGCAACTGGAAAAGAAGTACGGCGCACGCTTCAAGCCGGCAAAGATCCTTGTACGTATGGCCAAAGAGGGACGTAAGTTTGAATAACTCGAACTGCACCTTGTTGCATATCTGGGCGGGGCCCCAGCCCCGCCCGTTCGCACCGCAACGACTGCCACTGGCAGTCGTTGACATCCCGTGCCTACTGGCCAAAGAAGGAGCGCGCTTCGATGCTTAATACCGCACTTGCACAAGGCAGCTACGTCACCGACGAGCTGCGCATGTTCCAGGAAACGGCCAGGCGCTTCATGCAGACTGAAGTTGCGCCTCACGTCACGCGCTGGGACGAACAGGGCTGCGTGGACCGCGAGCTGTGGACCAAGGCCGGTGAACTGGGGCTGCTGTGCCCGAGCATTCCGTCCGAGTACGGCGGCGGCGACGGCAATTTCGCCTTCGAGAAGGTGCTGATCGAGGAGCAGGCCAAGGCCGGTTGTTCGGCCTGGGGACTGTCGCTGCACAACGGCATCGTTGCGCACTACATCCTCAACTACGGCACCGAGGAACAGAAGCAGAGCTGGCTGCCGAAGCTGGCCTCCGGCGAGCTGGTGGGCGCCATTGCCATGACCGAGCCCGGCACCGGTTCGGATCTGCAGGCGGTGCGCACCACGGCAATCGAAGACGGTGGCGACTACGTCGTCAACGGCCAGAAGGTGTTCATCACCAACGGTCAGCAGGCCGGGCTGATCATCGTCGTGGCCAAGACCAATCCGAACGAGAAGGCCAAGGGCGTATCGCTGGTGGTCGTCGAGACCGACAGGGTCGAGGGCTTTCGCCGCGGCCGCAATCTCGAGAAGGTCGGCATGCATGGCCAGGACACCTCGGAGCTGTTCTTCGAGAACGTGCGCATTCCCAAGACCAACCTGCTCGGCAAGGTCGAAGGCATGGGCTTCCTGCAGCTGATGGAACAGCTGCCACAGGAACGCCTGATCGTCGCCTTGGCCGCGGTTGCCGCAATCGAGCTGGCGCTGGACATCACCACCACCTATGTCAAGGATCGCAAGGCCTTCGGCAAGCGCGTGATCGATTTCCAGAACACACGCTTCAAGCTCGCCGAGGCCCGCACCGAAGCCATGCTTGGCCGCGTATTGATCGAGCGCTGCACCGAGCTGTTGCTGCAACGCAAGCTGGACCCGGTGACGGCGGCGATGGCCAAGTACTGGACCACCGACAAGCAGTTCGAGATCGCCGATCTGTGTCTGCAGCTGCACGGCGGCTACGGCTACATGGATGAGTATCCGATCTCGCGCCTGTGGCGTGACTCACGGGTTCAGCGCATCTATGGCGGCACCAACGAGATCATGAAGGAACTGATTGGCCGCTTCCTGTAAAGCCTGGGTTCAAGCAGCAAACGGTATCCTGTACAGCTCACTTTTTGACGAGGCGACCCCATGTTCAGCCAGCTGATGGAGTGGATGAAGGCCAACAAGATCCTGCCGCAGATCTCCGATACGGAACGGCAAGCACTTGAGGCGGGCTCAGTGTGGATCGATGGCAAGCTGTTCGCCGGCACGCCGGATTTTGCAGCGATACTGAAGGAGCCCTATGGCGGCCTTTCCGCTGAAGAGCGCGCCTTCATTGATGGCCCCGTCAACGAACTGCTGGAAATGGTGGATCGCTATCACATC
>JBFJJW010000204.1:0-5479 GCA_041612095.1 Solimonas sp.
CGCCAGTCGCTTCACCTGCTTGCGCCACGTGTGCAGGGTCTCGGCGTCGCTTCTGCGCTGCGCACGCTGCCAGTGCCGGCGGCAGCGCTCATGGCTGCGGCCCAGGGCCCGACGCAGGCCGGCCGCGTCCATTGCCGGTAGCGACAGCGTCTTCAGATACACCTGGGCTGCGCGCATCAGGTGTCGCGCTTGGGTGCGGCCCTGTAGTCCGGCGCCCGTAGCGGCAGAAGTGGCACTTACGGCTTCGACCAGCGAAAGGTACTGCTCGGAGCTCAGCAGTCGCCCGCGCCGCAGACTGAGCAATGTGGCGCGCGCGGCGTCTGCCTCGCGTCTGTCGGCCAGGGCACGACCGCTGTCCCTAAGCAGTGTGTTCAGCAGCGGGTAACGCTGCTTGAGTTGGGGGCGCAGCAGCTGCAGCCATGCGCGCAACCGCTTCAGGCTTCTGCGGGCGTCGTGTACACCCTGCGCCGTATCGTGCTCCAGCTGTGACAGTGCCCGCCGACACTCGATCCGCGCTGCGCGGCGCAGCCCGATTCGGGCGGGAACGGAAGGGTCCAGCGTGAAGGCCATGGCAGCGGCGCAGGCTCAGCGGGCGTAGGTGCTGCGCAGGTAGCTGAGGATGTCCGCAGACTCGAACATCTCGGCGCCGGTGTTGGGGTCAACGAGATACGGCAGCTGCACGTGGCCGGTGCGCTCCATCAGCAGCTTGCGATTGCGGCTGGTGTCCTTCGGTGCTTTCAGCACGCGGTCGCGGATCATCGGCGGACCGAGGTCGCCGACACGCCCCTTGCCGGTGTTGCGCAGCAGGTACGGCAACTCCAGCTCGCACAACAGTTCACGCACCAGTCGTGAGTAGGGGCTGGATTCGAAGCTGTAGAGCTCCAAGGCTTGCTGCGGCGCCACTGAAGCACGCGCGTTCAGGCCGCGTACCCCTCGCCAGGCGCGCAGCGCGCTGGCGCCGTAGGCGCCGCCCACCGCGATGCGCCGCCGCCAACCGCGAGTGGGCCGCAGGGCGCGGCCTTCATAGGTGCGGGCCAGGTAGTCGATGATGTCGGCCGACTCGTAGACCCGGGCCCCGGTATTCGGGTCCACCAGGAACGGAAACTGCGCCTTGCCGCCCAGCAGGCGCGCCTTCGGGCGGAAGCGCTCCCCGTGACGGGGGCAGGGCAGGATCAGCGCGTCCAGGTCAAGCTCGGTCAGCGCCTCGCGCACCAGCCGGCAGTAGGGGCTGGCCTCGAACTCGTATAGCTCCAGCGGTCGCGCCGGTTGCTTGCGCGCCGGTCGGTAGGCCATCGTGCCACGCCAACCGGACGCGGTACTGGCCAGCAGGGAACTGGTCACATCAATTGCATGCATGATCCGGTCTCGGGCAGCGTTAAGGGGCACATTATGGGCGTGGCCCGTCTGTAGCGGTTCAAACCCTGGCGGCTCGCGGTGCGTCTGAAGGGCATGAGCGCCTACAGCTTGAGTCCATTGTCCTGGGGTATCGCGGCCAACCGTGATGGGGGGAGCCTAGTGCAGCAAGCAGCGGTACCGGAAGCCAGTGCTGCGGCGGATGAGGAGGCCGAGTGCCTGCGCCGGGCCAAGGCAGGTGATGCACAGGCATTCGAGCAGCTATACCGCGCGCATCTGAGCCGGGTGTACGGCTTGTGTGTGAGATTGGCCGACGGTGACAGCGCGAAGGCGGAGCAATACACCCAGGACGCGTTTGTGCGCGCATGGGAAAAGCTGGGCAGCTTTCGCGGCGAGAGTCTCTTTTCGACCTGGATGCATCGGTTGACCGTAAATCTCGTACTGGGAGAGCGGCGGCTGTTGAAGCGCTGGGTCACGTTCGAGGACGAGTTTCCCCCGGATCGCGAATCTGGCAACGATGAGGCCGCCGGCCTGGCTGCGCAGCCACAGGAGCAGGCAGGCCAGCGCCTGGATCTGGAGCGGGCGCTGGTCAAGCTGCCGAAAGGCGCACGTACGGTATTGATGCTGCACGACGTAGAAGGCTATCAGCATGAGGAGATCGCAGCCTTGACCGGCATCGCAGTGGGCACATCCAAGGCGCAGTTGCATCGGGCGCGGCGGTTAATGCGGGAGTTGCTGGCATGAACAAGAACACCCAACCGGAAGAGCAGGCGCCCATCGCGGGCTTGCATGAACTGGACCTGTCGCAGCTGCCTCAGCGCGATCTGTGGCCGGAGATCGCAACGCGCCTGCAACCGCGCCAGCGGCGCAGTCTGCCGGGATGGATCGGTTATGCCGCCGCAGCTAGCGTGCTGCTTGGGGTCAGCTTCATGTTGCTGAGCGATCCGCAGTCGCTGCGGCTGGAGCAGCCGGCGACCTCGGAGTTTGCTGCGGCCGCGCGCCCGCAGGGCGCGATGATGGCGTGGGCGCCCCCCGAGAGCACGGCCCTGGTAAAGGCCAATCTGCACATCGTGCGCGATGCCGAGAGTCAGCTGCGGCATGCGCTTGAGCAGGCGCCCGAGTCGAAATCCCTGCAACGGCAATTGCAGCGTATGCAGGGCCAGCGTCAGAGCCTGCACAAGCTGATGCAACAGGCGGATCCGCAGCCCGGCAAGCCGCCTGCCGAGACGGGGGCGTGAAGCGAATGCCCGCCGTGAGTCAGAACCTATCGGAGTCAATCATGTTGAAGGTATTTGTGATGACGGCAGCGCTCGTGACCTGCCTGCCGGTCTGGGCTGAGGGTACGGTCATCAACGAACGGCGCCCGTTGAATATGGACGCAAGGCTGGCGGTGAAGAATCTGGCCGGTCTGATCGAGGTCAAGGCCTGGGATCGCGCCGAGGTCCAGTTGAGCGGCCGCCTCGGAGTCGATGTCGAAAAGCTGGAGATCAAGGGCGACGCCAGGGACCTGCTGATCGAGGTGCGCTATCCGCAGAAAATGCGCGGCGGGGTCGATGACACCGACCTGCATCTGATGGTGCCGGCCGGCGTGAGCCTGGACCTGGAGGCAGTGAGCGCCGATCTGCGCGTGAGCGGCGTCCGCGGCGACCTGAAGGCCGCCAGCGTCAGCGGCGATCTGAAACTGGATGTCAGCTCCACTCGCATCAACGCCAGCAGTGTCAGTGGCTCCGTCGATCTGTCGTCCGCTGCCAGTGATGTGCAGCTGACATCAGTGAGCGGTGATCTGCGCGCCAAGGGCCTGCGCGGCATGCTCAAAGCGGAAACGGTCTCGGGCGATGTCGAGATCGCCGGCGGCCCGTTTACCAGCGTGAGCGCGGAAACCGTGTCCGGCGATGTGGCGCTGGCGCTAAGCCTCGGTGAGGCTGCGGAACTCAGCGCCGAGACCCTGTCCGGTCATCTCAGTCTGCGCCTGCCGCAGGCGCCCGATGCGCGCCTGATCATGAAAACCTTCAGCGGTGATCTCAGCAACCGCTTTGATCGTTCCGGCGATGAAGACCGCCGCCGCTATGATCGCAAGCTGGGTAACGGCAAGGGCAGCATCAAGCTCAACAGCTTCAGCGGCGATATTGAAGTCGGACCGGACGCCTCGCCGGGCAGGCGCTGAGTCGGCGGCGTCAGATCGTGCCCGAGACCGCTCTAGTGCCGGAAGTGGCGTATGCCGGTAAACACCATCGCCATGCCGGCCTCGTCCGCCGCGGCAATCACCTCGTTGTCGCGCATGGAGCCGCCGGGTTGAATCACTGCGGTAATGCCGGCCTTGGCCGCAGCGTCGATGCCGTCGCGGAATGGGAAGAATGCGTCGGACGCCATGACCGAGCCCGGCACTTCCAGCTTCTCATCGGCCGCCTTGATGCCGGCGATCCTGGCTGAGTAGACACGGCTCATCTGGCCGGCGCCAACACCGATGGTCATCTGCTCGCGCACGTAAACGATGGCGTTGGACTTCACGAACTTCGCGACCTTCCACGCAAACACCAGATCGTGCAACTCGGCTTCGGTGGGCGCGCGGCGAGTCACGACCTTCAGCTGCGCCGGCTGGACAACGGCGGTGTCGACATCCTGCACCAGCAGCCCGCCTGCCACGCGCTTGTAATCCCAGGCGGGCGCGCGCTGAACAGGGAAGGCGCCGCATTCCAGCAGCCTGACATTCTGCTTGGCAGCCACCACAGCACGCGCCTCGGCACTGACGATGGGCGCGATGATGACTTCGACGAACTGGCGCTCGACAATCAGCTTGGCCGTGTCGCCATCCAGCTCGCGATTGAAGGCAATGATGCCGCCGAAAGCGGACGTGGGGTCAGTACGGAAGGCTGCTTCGTAGGCCTCGCGGATGCTTGCTCGCACGGCGACGCCGCAGGGGTTGGCGTGCTTGACGATGACGCATGCGGTGTCTGCAAAGGACTTCACGCATTCCAGCGCGGCATCGGCGTCAGCAATGTTGTTGTACGACAACGCCTTGCCCTGCAGCTGGCGGGCCGCGCTGATGGTGCCCGTCTCGGGCTCCGACTCGGCGTAGAACGCAGCGCGCTGGTGGGGGTTTTCCCCGTAGCGCAGATCCTGCTGCTTGCTGAACTGCAGGCCAAACACCGGCGGAAACGTCGCGCGCGCGCCGTCATCGCTCAAGCTGGACAGATAGCCGGCGACTGCCGCGTCATAGCGCGAGGTATGGGCGTAGACCTTGACGGCCAGCCGGGTGCGCAACGGCTGGGTAAGGCCGCCGTTGTCCATCTCCGCCAGCACGGCGGGATAATCCGCAGGATCGGTCAGCACGGCTACCCAGGCATGGTTCTTGGCGGCGGCGCGCAGCATGGCGGGGCCGCCAATATCAATATTCTCCACCGCGTCTTCGCGCGTGCAATCCGGCTGGTCGATGGTCTGCTGGAATGGATACAGATTGACGACCAGCAGATCGATCGGCGCAATGCCGTGCGCCTGCATGACGTCGCCGTCGATGTCGCGCCGGCCCAGCAGGCCGCCGTGAATCTTGGGGTGCAGGGTCTTGACGCGGCCATCCATGATTTCAGGAAAGCCGGTGTGAGACGAGACCTCGGTTGCCTCGAGGCCGGACTTGATCAGCAACTGGTAGGTGCCGCCGGTCGAGAGCAACTCAACGCCGCGGCTGCGCAGCTCGCGCGCGAACTCGACGATGCCGGACTTGTCGGAAACAGACAGCAGGGCGCGACGCACTGGCGTCGTCGGGGGCGTCGTCATGGTGCGGTAATCCGGTGTGGTGAACGGTTTGCGGACGGCTTAGTTGGCGTCCGGCTTGATCTTGTGCAGCTTCAGCTTCTTGCGCAGCGTGGCGCGGTTGAGGCCCAGCATATCGGCGGCCCGTGACTGGTTGCCGTGGCAGTAGCGCAGCGTGGCTTTCAACAGCGGCGGCTCCACCTGATCCAGAAACAGGTCATACAGATTTCTGGGTGCGTGGCCGTTCAGGGTCCGGAAGAAATCATCGAGCGACTCGTTGACGGAGTGCCCCAATGGCTTGATATCGGAAGATCTGTAAACGGACATGGACGACGTTCCCGGCTCGCGAATGTTTGCTCTAATTTGCCCCGCAAAGCTC
>JBFJJW010000205.1:0-5456 GCA_041612095.1 Solimonas sp.
GACGGCCAGGCCGCCGAGCGTCCAGGCCCAGATCGCGTCGACGATGCCGGCGTTACGGGTACGGCGCTGTATTGCCCAGGCCAACGTCTTGGCAGCAAACACGATCAGCACCGTTAAACCAAAGGTTGTAGCAAAGTTCATGGCCACAGTTTGTTTAGACTTCGACCCCTTATACGCAGGAGATCGCGAAATGGATTTAGGCCCCGCCACCCAATTGCTGGAAAACGGCATCGCATTCGTGCAGCGCAGCGGACTCAAGGTCGTGGAATTGCGCCGCGGCTACGTCCAGTGCCGGATGCCATTCCAGAACAATGGCAACCATATTGGCACCATGTACGCCGGCGCGCTGTTCACCCTGGCGGAGATTCCGGGCGGCGCGCTGTTCCTGTCGTCCTTTGATACCGCACGGTTTTACCCGATCGTGAAGTCGCTGGACCTGCGCTTTCTCAAGCCGGTCAAGACCGATGCGACGATCACGGTGACGCTGGAAGAGGCGCAGATCAAGGCGCTACAGGCGGAGGCCGGCGAAAAGGGCAAGGCCGAGTTCGTGCTGGACGCGGAGATACTCGACAGCAGCGGCCAGGCGGTGGCCGCCAGTCACGGGGTCTATCAGCTGCGTCGCGTGGGCTGAGACGCGGCTAGCGCGGCAGCACGGCGATCAGTTGCTCGGCGCTGCCTCGCAGGCATTCGGTCCAGGGCAGCCCGACGATCTCGCGGCCGGTCTCGGCATCGACAAACGGCAGGCGCTCACCCGTGCCGATGACGTAGCGATAGTCCATCGTCACCTCGGCACCTACGTCGAGATCCTGCAGCGCGAAGATGAAACCCAGATGCCACAGCGCCTTGGGTGAGTAGGAGTGATTGACGTAGCACTCGTCGCTCCACTCCGGCGTCAGGGAAAAATGGTCCTCAAACCAGCGCACGCTGGATTCCACTTCGCGTGAGTCCGCGGCAAACGTGCGCAGCTTGGCCTCGTGCCACACGGTATGCACGCTGTCCGGGGCGATGATGACGCGGCCACGGGCCACCGCCTCGTCGAGATACAGGCCCTGCCCCGCACCGGGAATCTGCGAAGGCGCAACGTGATAGCGGGGAACGATCATCAGTGGCGCGTCGTATTGTCGGGTTGCATGCGCGCCTTGAGTTCAAGCGCGTCGATGTCTTCGCTGCTGAAGCGCTGCTCACGCCCGCAGAACTCGCAGGTGACCTCGATCTGCTGGTGCTCGGCCAGATGCTCGCGCAACTCGGCCTCGCCCAGCGACAGCAGCATGGTCGCCACGCCTTCGCGCGAACAGCGGCAGCTCAGCGACACCGGTCGCGGCTCCAGCAGGCGCAGATGCTCGGCATGGAACAGCCGATGGAGCAGCACGCTGCCTTCGACCGCGCCGAGCTCTTCCGAGCCCAGCGTGCCGAACAGAGCCTGAAGATGCTCCCAGTTGTCTACGCTGCTGCTGAGCTCGCCCAGGGGCATGCGCTGCAGCAGCAGGCCGGCAATGCGCGAACCGCTGCCGGACAGGCGCAGCAGCGTCGGCAACTGCTCTGACTGCGTAAAGTAGTGCTCCAGCGATTCGGCCAGCGTATCGCCCTCAGCCGCGACCATCGCCTGATAGTTGCGATCTGCGGTTTCCTGCTCCAGCAGCAGCGCCAGATGCCCGCCTTGCATCAGGCTAGAGAAATTACCGGCGGCATCCGGGCTGCACTTGGCCATGCCGCGCACCTGCAACTGGTCGTCGATCTGCGCCACCAGCATCTGCAGCGCACCCTTGCCCTGAAACTGCAAGGCCATGCGCCCGGCAAAGCGCGCGTGCGAGGCCAGCAGCGGCATCGCCGCCACCGCATCCCCCAGCAGCGCACGCACCGCGGGCGGATACGGGCGCGAGCCCAGCATCGCGTCGACGCCGTGGTCGAATTCGATCAGGGCGCCGCGCGCGCCCAGCTCCGGGAACAGAAATTCGGTCAGCAGATTGGCCACAGGGACTTCAGCCCGCCAGCTTCTCTTTGAGCAGGCGGTTCAGTGCATCCGGATTGGCCTTGCCCTGGGTCGCCTTCATCGCCTGCCCGACAAAGAAGCCGAACAGCTTGTCCTTGCCGGCGCGGTAATCGGCAAGCTGGCTAGGATTGTTGGCCATGACCGTCTCGATCGCCTGGATGATCGCGGACTCGTCGGTGATCTGCACCAGGCCCTTGGCCTTGATGATCTGATCAGCGGCATCGTCGCCCTGGGCCTCGCCGGCGAGCATGGCCTCGAACACGTCCTTGGCGATCTTGCCGGAGATGGTCTTGTCCTTGATGCGCGCGATCAGGCCCGCGAGCTGCGCGGGCGATACCGGCGACTCGGATATCTCCTTGCTGAGCTTGTTGAGCGCACCCAGCAGATCGGTGATGACCCAGTTGGCGCAGGTCTTGGGATCGCCGCCGGAGGTCTGTACGACGGCCTCGTAGTACAGGGCTGTCGCTACGTCGCCAGTCAGTACTGACGCGTCGTAGGGCGACAGGCCGTACTGTTCAACAAAGCGCGTGCGCTTGGCCTCCGGCAGCTCCGGCAGCGTCGCGCGCACGGCTTCGATGTACTCGGCCGTGCACACCACCGGCAACAGGTCCGGATCCGGGAAGTAGCGGTAATCGTTGGCGTCTTCCTTGGTGCGCATCATCCGCGTCTCGCCGGTATCCGGGTTGAACAGACGCGTCTCCTGGACGATCTTGCCGCCGGATTCGATGACATCGATCTGGCGCTCGATCTCGTACTCGATCGCCTTCTCGACGTAGCGGAACGAGTTGATGTTCTTGGTCTCGGTGCGCGTGCCGAACTTCTCGGTGCCGCGACGGCGCACGGAAACGTTGGCGTCGCAGCGGAACGAGCCTTCCTGCATATTGCCGTCGCAGACGCCGAGGGTCACGACCAGCTGGTGCAGCTTCTTGAGGTAGGCCACCGCTTCGGCGGCGGAGCGGATGTCCGGCTCCGAGACGATTTCGATCAGCGGCGTACCGGCACGGTTGAGATCGATGCCCGACTGCCCGGTGAACGCCTCGTGCAGGGATTTGCCGGCATCCTCCTCCAGATGCGCGCGGGTAATGCCGATGCGCTTGGGCACGCCGTCCACCTCGATATCGAGATGGCCCAAGCCCACGATCGGCAGCTCGTACTGCGAAATCTGGTAGCCCTTGGGCAGATCGGGATAGAAATAGTGCTTGCGCGCGAACACGCAGCGCTGCGCGATCTGGGCGTCGATGGCCAAGCCGAACTTCACCGCCATGCGCACGGCGTCCTGATTCAGCACCGGCAGCACGCCGGGCATGCCCAGGGTCACGCCATCAGCCTGCGTGTTCGGCTCGGCGCCGTAGGCGGTGGCCGCGCCGGAGAAAATCTTGGTCTTGGTCAGAAGCTGGCAATGGACCTCGAGTCCGATCACTGCTTCCCAGTTTTCGTGTTGGCTCATCTGCGGACCTTATTTGAACTGTGCCGGTGACTGCTGGTGCCAGTCCGTGACCTGCTGGTACTGGTGCGCGGCATTGAGCAACCGCGCCTCGTCGAAGAAGTTGCCCATCAGCTGCACACCGACCGGCAGACCATCGACGAACCCACAGGACAGACTCATCGCCGGAATACCGGCGAGATTGGCGGCGATCGTGTAGATGTCGTTGAGGTACATCGCGACCGGATCGTCGGTCTTGGAGCCGAGCTTGAACGCCACATCCGTTGCCGTGGGTCCGAGCACCAGATCAACGTTCTCGAAGGCGCGCTTGAAATCCTGATAGATCAGGTTGCGCACCTTCTGCGCCTGCAGGTAGTAGGCGTCGTAATAGCCGTGGCTCAGCACGTAGGTGCCGATCATGATGCGGCGCTGGACCTCGGCGCCGAAGCCTTCACCGCGCGAACGCCGATACAGCTCGTCCAGGGTCTTGGCACCCTCGGCGCGGTGGCCGTAGCGCACGCCGTCAAAGCGCGCGAGGTTGGAACTGGCCTCGGCCGGCGCCACCACGTAGTAGGTCGGCACCGACAGCGGCGAGTTCGGCAGCGAGATCTCCGAGATCACCGCCCCCAGCTTCTCGAACGCCTGCACTGCGGCCATGACGCGCTCGCGCGCCGCCGGCGCCAGGCCTTCGGCAAAATATTCCTTCGGCAGGCCGATGCGCAGCCCCTTGATCGACTGATTGAGGCCGCCGACCAGATCGTCCACCGGTCGCTCGACGCTGGTGGAATCCAGCGGGTCAAAGCCGGACATCGCCTGCAGCACGTAAGCGGCATCTTCCGCCGTACGGGCCACGACGCCCGCCTGATCCAGGCTGGAGGCAAAAGCCACCATGCCGTAGCGCGAAACCCGGCCGTAGGTGGGCTTGATGCCGGTGAGGTTGGTCAGCGCCGCCGGCTGGCGGATGGAACCGCCGGTATCGGTGGCGGTGGCGACCGGGGCAAGGCCAGCCGCGACGGCGGCTACCGAGCCACCACTGGAGCCGCCCGGCACGCGCGTGGTGTCCCAGGGATTCTTGACCGGGCCGTACCAGGAGGTCTCGTTGGAGGAGCCCATCGCGAACTCGTCCATGTTGCACTTGCCGAGCATGACCATGCCGGCATCCCGGTGCAGCTTCTGCACGATGGTGGCGTCATATGGCGCAATGAAGCGGTCCAGCATCTTCGAGCCGCAGCTGGTGCGCACCCCGGACGTGCAGAAAATATCCTTCTGCGCCATAGGGATACCGGTCAGCGCGCCGCCGCCGCCCGCCGCCAGCAGGGCGTCTGCGGCATCCGCCTGCGCCAGTGCCTGCTCGGCCGTGACGGTGATGTAGCTGTTCAGCGCCGGGTCCAGGGCGGTGATGCGCTGCAGATAGTGCTGGGTCAGCTCCCGTGAGGAGAACTGCTTGGCCTTGAGGCCGGCACCAAGTTGCTTGATGGATAGCTTGTGCATGGTTTTTCCGTGATTCCGGCCGCTGGGGCCGTGCGCGAGCTGCGCCTGTATCGGCAATGTCCTGTCCGCGGCCGGGGCCGCGGCGGTGATCGCTACTCGATGACCTTGGGGACCAGGTAGAGCCCGTCCTGCACCGCCGGGGCGATGCTCTGGAAGCGCTCACGCTGATTGGTCTCGGTGACCGCGTCTGGGCGCAGGCGCTGGGTCATTTCCAGGGGATGGGCCATCGGCGCCACCCCTTCGGTCTTGGCGGCGGACAGCTGGTCAACCATCCCCATGATGTTGGAGAGTTGCGTGGCATAGGTGGCCACCTGATCGGCTGTGACCTCCAGCCGGGCGAGGTGAGCAACCTGCTTGATTTGTTCGGGACTCAGGCTCATGGGATATCGCGACAGCGTTGGACCCGCGCCAGGGGTGGAAAAAAAGCCCTAGGCCGACGGGAAAAATCGTTTAAGATGTGCAGATGCACAATTCTACATGGATTGTGCGGCCTGCCGATGTGCGGGCGTGGTACCGAAACTATTACAGAACCCTACGGTTCACCGCTTCCAC
>JBFJJW010000206.1:0-5416 GCA_041612095.1 Solimonas sp.
CGGACTGGCCATTGCGGCGGGTCTGATGTTCGCCCATCCCTGGATTGCGGGCGTGCCGCTGTTTGCCCGCGGCTGAAGTGATGGCCTAGCTGGCGGCTGTGGCGTAGGTCTTGTCCATCGCGTAGCGGCGAAAGACCAGGCCGCGGCGCTCGACGTCCTGGACCTCGCGCACCATAAAGCCCTGGCGCTCGAAGAACGGCCGCGCAACTAGGCTGGCTTCGGTGTAGAGCCGGCGCACGCCGCTGGCGAACAGCGCCGCCTCCGCCTCAGCGTACAGTGCCGAGGCCACGCCCTTGCGCGGGCTGTCCGGCGCGGTGTACAGCAGATCGACATGCCCGTCCTCCGCGTAGGCGAGAAACCCCGCCAGCCGGCCCTGGGTCTCGGCCAGCAGCGTGTTCAGGCCCTGCAGGCGCCGCCGCCATTCATCGAGGTCCGGAGGCTGCGGCGCCCAGGCCGCGCGCTGCGCGGCGTCGTAATGGCCAATCGCCAGGCCATGGATGGACGCCGTAAACAGGGCCGCCACTGCGGCAAGGTCATCGTCGGTATAGCTGCGGATCTTCATCGGCGGTCACGCGGATCAATCGTCGGCGCTGTATAGGGTAAGGCCGTTGCGCAGCGTACGTCGCACTCCCACCGCGCCCAGATGGCTCAGTGCCGCCGACCAGGATCGGTCCAGCAGACACAGGTCGGCGCTGATCCCCACAGCCAGCCTGCGCGGGGCACCGCCAGGTGATTCCAGCGGCGCCAGAAACAGCTCCAACGCGGCCTGCGGCGACAGCGCTTCCTCGGCACCCAGGGTCTGATTGCCCGGCGTGCGACGCGTCACTGCCGCCTGCATCGCCGCCCAGGGATCGGGCTCGCCGAACGGCGCGTCAGTACTGCCGGCGAGGCCGACGCCGGCATCCACGAAGCCCTGCAAGCGGTATAGCCAAGGACGGTCGGAAACTTCGACATCGCTCAGGTAGTCGTCGCCGCGCTCGGCGACAAAATTGGGCTGGGTCACCACCGTGAGGCCTAACTCCGCGATGGCGTCCATCGAATCAGGAGGCGTCACCGCCGCATGCTCGATACGGTCGCCGCTGAGACTGCCCGCCTCCCGCAGCGCGGCCAGTGCAAACAGCAGTTCCACCCGGGTTACGCAGTGAAAGGCGGTCGCGCGTCCGCAGGCATGGCTGCGGCGTATCGCGGTCACCAGGCCCTCCAGCTCCGGTAGCGCGTGCTCATGCAGGTGGAACTTGTGCTCGCCGCGCTGCACTCCGGGGCGGTCGCCAACCGCATCCAGCCGGGCGTCTCCCATCATCCGCACTTCTTGCAGCAGCTCGCCCAGCCGCTGCGATTCCGCGAAGGCCGCCATCGCCTCGGGGCCGTTGTGGTGGGTGGTATCGGTCACGCCGGTGACGCCGCGGCTGGCGAGATAGCGACTGACGGCGCGCAGGCTTGGCGGCAGCCCCGCCATGCGCTCCCGCAGCCAGTCATCGGCGTCGTACAGGCGGCCGGTATAGCGGCCGTGCTGGCGCTCCAGCGGCGCCCCGGGCTGCGGTGCTATCAGCGCCAATGCCGCGGAGTTGAACACCCACAGACGACCGCTGCGGTGCTGGATGCGCAGCGGCCTTTCCGGCAGCACCGCATCCAACCAGTCCCGATCCAGCGTCTGCGGGTCCAGCACCGACTCGTGGAAGCCGATGCCGCGCAGCCACTGGCCGGACTCCATGCGCTGATCCGCGGCGCGCAGCTGCGCCGCCAGCTCCACTGCATTCCTGACCTGCGGAGGACCACAGCGCACCGAGACCTGTGCAGCGGCCAACGCGCGCAGATGCAGATGGTGGTCATGCAGCCCCGGCAGCAGCGCCAGCCCACCGGCATTGATCACGGTCTGGTTGGGCGCCACCGGCAACGCGGGCGCGATAGCGGCGATTACACCATCCGCAATCGCGACATCCGCCAGCTGCCCCGGTGCGATCTCGGCATTGCGAATCAGCATGTCAGGCCCCAGTCGGCGAATACGGCCGTCGTGTCTGCACCAAGGGCCGCGGCGGCGGCAGTCGCCATCCGCAGCTGCGGCCCCTGGACGTCCTCCGGGCCCAGGCGCGCACACCAGAGCCGATGCCGCTGCTTCCAGCCGAGGTCGTCGCCCGGCGCCTCGAAGCCCAGGCCATGCCGCACCACATCGACCAGGGCCAGCGAGATCAAGCGCCCCCCACCAGACTGATGCGTGGACCATGCCGCCAGCGCCGCATGCAGTCCCGTCAGCGGATCGGCAATCGCGTCGCCGACGAACATGGAACTGCCAGTCGCTACCGCCATCAGCTGCGACAGACCCGCAGCTACGCCGGCATCATCGCCATAGGCGATCCACTGTGCCTGGGGCTCCGCGCGGCCATAGCCGGTGAGGCTGATCCAGGTCAGTCCGTAGTCCTCGACACATTGTTCGGCGACGATGCCGAGCTGGCGCAGCGCACGCGGCCGCGAGGCTTCGATCACGATATCTGCCTGTTCAAGCAGTGCGCGTAACTGCGTGCACCCCTCTGCAGTAGCGAAGTCCAGTGCCACGCAGCGCTTGCCTGCATTCAACAGATCGAAGAACGCAGCGGGCCCCTGGCGTGCACCGTCCGGACGGCGTGTGCTTTCCAGCTTGACCACGTCCGCGCCACAGCGCTGCAGCAGGTGACTGCACAAGGGCCCCGCCCACAGCGAAGACAGATCGAGCACGCGGGGCGCCGTGCGCCTCGCAGTACGCGGCTGACCGTGTGTAGCGCTGAACCAGGGTGCGGAATCCACCCAGCGCTCCTGCGCCAGCGCCAGCCCCAGCAAACGCCCACGCTCGAGCAGCTCATGCGTCTCGCGGGTGCGGACCGCAGCGGCAACCGCATCCCAATCGGCGAGCGTCCCGCTTTCCAGCCATGCCGGTAGCGAGTCCCAATCCTCGACGCGCGCCAGATTCAGTGCCACGCGGCCATCCGCCGCATCCAGCAGGCGGCAGCTGCCGCCCGGAGACTGCCGGCCATTGCGGCCGTGGCCGAATACGGCCGCGCGCTCGGTGAGCAGCGCGCTACCGCGCAGGCCGGCGAAGCGGTCGGTCGGCGCCAGACTCGCAAGTGCCGCCAGCGCACCGTCTGCACAAGCTGCCAGCGGCGCCGGACACAGTTGCGGCGGGCGTTGCGGCTCTCCGCTCAGGGCCATCAAGCCGCAGCGCGCCTGCGTGACGGCCGGATGCGCGTCAGACAGATCCAGCGTTGCGGGCGGCTCGACAGCCAGATCACGCAGGAGCTGCGCCGCATAGCGGCGCGCGGTCAACTCGGGAGCGGCGGACTCAGGCATGGGGCTAGTACAGCAGATTCCGGCGTTGCCGCGCGCTGCGCGTGCCGCCGCCAAGCGCAAAACTCAGGCGGGTGAGCGGTGTAGCTGTTCTGCGCGGGCTTTCAGGCCCAGCGCCATGCCCTCGAAACCGCGGCGCATCGCGCCGCCCAGCGCCGCAGCCACCAGCGGCTGCAGCCAACCGGCAATTTCGAAATGCGAGGTATAGCGGCTGTGGGTACCGTCGATAACCTCGACGGTCTGCACCCGCAGGCTGCGCAAGGCGCCCAACGGCACCGGCTTCATGCTGTAGCGAAAGCTGCGGCCCGGCTCGACCGCGACGATCCACTCACGCTGGAACTGCGGCTTGGCACCGAGCTTGACCTGCATCTCGATCGCACCGCCGGGACGCAGCTCACAGCGGGCCTCGGGCACAAACGGATTCCACTGTCCGTAGTTCGCAAAGTCGGTCAGCACCGCCCAAACCACCGCAGCGGGCGCATCGATCTCCAAGCTGCGGTCGATGGTAAACATCAGCAGAACTCCTGGCGGATCACGCGGCGCAAGACCTTGCCGGTTTCGTTGTAGGGCAGCGCATCCTTGAACACGATCTTCTGCGGCACCCGCGAGGAGCGCAGCTTATCGCGCACCAAGGTCTGCAGATCAGACATCTCGACCATGGCGCCCGGCTTGAGCACCACGGCCGCGGCGACACCTTCGCCCCACTGCTCATCGGGCATGGCCACGCAGGCGCAGTCCGCCACCGCAGGGTGCGAGAGCAACACGTCCTCGATTTCACCCGGTGAAATGTTTTCGCCGCCACGCACGATGACATCGTCGGCGCGGCCGTCCAGGAAAAGATAGCCTTCGGCATCGAGATAGCCCCGGTCCTTGGTCGGGAACCAGCCCTCGGCATCCAGCTGGCTGCCCAGCGACTGATACTCGCCAGACACCTGTGGCCCGCGCACGAAGACCAGACCGGCTTCCTCCGGCCCCAGCACCGTGCCGTCCTCGCTGCGTATCTCGATCTCTACAGCGCCTGGCTTGCCTACCGAACCGAGACGCCGGCGCACGGCCGGATCGTCACTGGCCAGCGCGGCGCGATGGTCTTCAGGTCCCAGCACGGCGATCGTGGAACTGGTTTCGGTCAGGCCATACGCATTGGTGAAGTCCACCTGCGGGAACAGCTGCATCGCCTTCTGGATGATCGACAGCGGCATCTTGCCGCCGCCGTATGCCAGCGCACGCAGCGCAGGCAGATTGGGAGACTCGCCGCTGGCGCTCAGATGCTCGACTACGCGCTGCAGCATGGTCGGCACCAGAAACGCGTTGCTGACCGCGTCGTTGCGCATCGCCGCCAGCCAGGCCACCGGCTCGAAGTTCTCCAGCTGCACCATGCGACGGCAGGCATAGGTGCTGGACAGCACCGCCGAAATGCCGGCGACGTGATAGGGCGGCACGGTGACGACGATCGCATCGGTTTCCTCGGCAGCCGCGAACTCGACGGTGCCGACGATGTACGACATCAGATTCTCGTGACGCAGGATCGCGGCCTTGGGCTTGCCCGTGGTGCCGCTGGTGAACAGCTGCACCGCCACCGCACGCGGGTCCTCCTCCGCCTGCGGGGGCTCTGCCGCTTCCGGTGACTGCAATGCCAGAAACGCGCTGCGCGTGATGAGCTGCACGCCCTCGTGCGGCTCGACCGCGGGCAGGTAGTCCTCGCCGACAATCAGCAGTGCCGGCGCCACGCGCGCGATCAGCTCGTTGATTTCAGGTTTGGTCAAGCGGTAGTTGAGCGGCACGTACGGAACGCCGGCGTAGGCGGCGGCAAATACCGCGATCGGCGCGGCCGGGCTGGTGACATCCAGCATCGCCACGTAGTGGGCACCGCTGGCCTTGATCCTGTGGGCGGCCGCGTACGCCGCCGCGCGCAGTTCGGCATACGTCCAGCGCTGGTCACCGCAAACGACACCGATACGCTCGCCGAACGCCTCGGCGGCCATATCCAGGATGGTTGAGATATTCACGGACGGTCTCTTGCTTCGATGGCCACTCGCGGTGTTCCGGTCGCTGCCGGCAGGTTCAGTCGGACGAGGGCAGCTGCTTGGCCTGCTTGATCTCC
>JBFJJW010000207.1:0-5412 GCA_041612095.1 Solimonas sp.
CTGTTGCTGGCCCTGCTCGCGCTCGTCCATGGCGCGATGGGCTACATCGGCTACCGCGACCTCGTCGAGCAGAACCAGCGTTACAGCCATGACCGCAGCGCGTCCTTTGGCGAGTCGCTCCGGGCACTGACCCGACAGTCGGCACTTGAGGCGGGGAACCTCGCAGCCCAGCTTGCCTCGGCTGTTGACCTTTCGACGCTTCGATCAAGCCCGGAGCAGCTTGCGCAACTGCTTCCCGCGGAACTGCTCGCCAGCATCGATAGCGCGGCGATACTGGATGCCTCGGGATCGCTGGTCGCCGAAACCGGCTTGGCGCCCATCGACGTTGGCAATGCGCGCATATCCGATGCCCTGCGCCTTGTTTATGCGCAGCATCGGCCGCAGGCCCGGATCATCTGCACGGAAACCTGCTCACAGTTCGTTCTTGTGCCCAGTTTCGACAGCAAGATGAACGAAGTCATCGTGATCCTGGCGCGACCGCTGGCGGAGTCGCTGCCCACCTTCCGCCGCCTTACCGGGGCGGATATCGCCCTGGTGACCGAAGCCGCACCCGGGGTTGACGCGGTGACGGTGGCCGGACGCACGGTGTTGGCCGTCACCGACGCGCCGAGACTGCTGCCTGCGCTTGCATCGGTACAGGGCCTGCCCCCCGAGGACTGGCTCGATGAGGGGTTTCGCGCGCGCGCGGGCGATCTGCATTTGATGCTGAGCCTTGCACCTCTGGAGTCAGGTGGCGCTGTGCAGGCGCTGTTCATCCTGGACGAAACAGCCGCGCAGCGGCAGATCGCCGCCGCCTTCTGGCGCAGCCTGCTGATCACCTTCGGCGGGCTGGCGCTTTCTGCCGTCGCGCTTTATCTGCTTCTGGCGCAGGCCACCGAGCGCCTGGAACGCGTAACCAAGGCGATGCCGCTGCTGGCCGATCAGGATTTCGACGAGGCCCGCCGACTGGTGGCGCATCGTCCGTCACGCTTACCGGATGAGATTGATCGCCTGAATTCCGCCGTCCGCTCCCTGGCCGAAAAGCTCGAGAAACTGGACGCCGCCGAGGCCGCCAACCAGGCCAAGTCGCGCTTTCTTGCCACCATGAGTCACGAGATCCGCACGCCCATGAATGGCGTGCTGGGCATGCTCGAGCTGCTGGAGAAGACGCCGCTCAATTCAGCGCAGAAAGACAGCCTGCGCGTCGCCAGCCAGTCGGCGCAGTCACTGCTGCGCATCATTGATGACGTGCTGGATGTTTCGAAGATCGAAGCCGGCCGTATCGTCATCGAGCAGGCTCCATTTCCGTTCTCCGAGGTGCTCGAAGGGTGCCTGGAAACACTGGCGCCTGGACTGCGCGGTCGCGACGTGCGGTTGGCGGGCTATGTCGATCCGCAGATTCCGCTGCGGCTGGTCGGTGATGGCGCCCGTGTACGCCAGATCCTGTTCAATCTGATCGGCAACGCCATCAAGTTCACCGAGCGCGGCAGGATTCTTGCTCGCGCCGATCAGTTGTTCCGCAGCGATACCCGGTGCCGCGTCCGCATTGAGGTCCGCGACTCCGGCATTGGAATCTCGCAGGAGGCGTTGCAGCGGCTGTTTCAGCCCTTCGTTCAGGCAGAGGACTCCACGACGCGACGCTATGGCGGCACCGGGCTGGGTCTGTCCATCTGCCGCGGCCTCGTAGATCGGATGGGCGGACAATTTGGAGTGAATAGCACTCCGGGACAGGGCAGCTGCTTCTGGGCAGAACTCGAGTTCGGCATTGACCGCTTTATGCTCGGCCCACCCGAGCAGCGGCTGACGGGTTTTCGCCTGCATGTTGCCACGGGGGACCCGGACGAGGATCTCTGCATCGCAAGCTACGCACGCGCCGAGGGGGCCGAGGTCATCGCGGACAGCATTACGGAGCCTGTGGCAGACGACGCCGCACTCATCGTCAGCACGGTCGGCGCGGACGATCAGCACACGGCCCTGAAGGTAGCGGGGGCGATGCGCAGCTTGGTGCTCAACCGCCCGTATCGCCGTGATCAGCTGGTGCGCGCCCTACAACAGGTGCTCGGCAACACCCGCGCGGTTGACGTGGCCCCTGTTTCCGATGCCGGCGCTGACGCTCCAGCGGCGAAGCGCGGCCTGCGCCTGCTGGTCGCGGAAGACCACCCGACCAATCGTCACGTCATCGCTGCTCAACTGACGCGACTGGGCTATCGCGCCGACATCGTCGCCGACGGGCAGGACGCGCTGGAGCGGCTGCAGACTGGTGTCGCTTACGCGGCACTGATCACTGACCTGCACATGCCTAGGATGGACGGCTACACCCTCGCAGCGCGACAGCGGCAACGTGAAGCGCGCGGTGAATGTCGAGGCCGTCTTCCGATCATCGCGCTGACCGCGGCCACCTTGCAGGGCGAAGCACAGCACTGCACCGATGCAGGCATTGACGCCTGCCTGGTCAAGCCAGCATTGCTGCATGAGTTGCGTCAGTGCCTGCAGCAGTGGTGTGAGCAGGCCCCGGCTTCGCTCACCCCGGCCGATCGCGGGGACACCGGCCAGCTGTTGTCGCCCCCTGTGGATCTGGCGTTGCTGAAGGAAGTCGTGGGCGACGACCCCGATGCCGTGGCCGGCTTGCTGCAGCATTTCCTGAACAGCACTCAACCGCTGCTGAATCAGCTGCAGGAGGCGGTAGCGGTCGGCGACGCCGACGAGATTCGGATGCTGGCCCATCGCCTGCTGGGATCTGCCCGAACGGCGGGCGCCACCGCGCTGTCGGATACGCTCGCTCAGATCGAAGAGGACAGCGGCCGCTCGCGCGACCACCTGTCCGCTCTGGTGCAATCAGCTCTGAGCCAGTTTGCAATCGTGCGCGAATGGGCAGGTCGAATCGACAGCGACGGCGCAGGGCCGACCGTCGTTGATCTTTGACCAAGCAACCAGTTCGTCCGCAGGCATCGGGCGCGCAATGAAGAAGCCCTGCGCGATATCACAGCCGAGCTGCGCCATCAGCTCCAGATCCGCCTCCGTCTCCACGCCTTCGGCTACCGCCAAAAGGCCCAGGCTGTGCGCCAGATTGACATTGGATTCGACAATGCGGCGCGCTTCTACATCAGCAAGCGCCGCGGACACGAACTGACGGTCGATCTTGAACTCGGTGAAGGGCAGGCGTCGCAGCCGCTCCAGTGTTGAATATCCGGTGCCAAAATCATCAATCGAGAGCTCGATGTCCCGCAGCCTCAGCCGAGTCATGATCTCCTGCGGGTCCGCGCTGTCTTCCAGCAGCCCGCTTTCCGTGACCTCGGCGACGATTCGTGATGACTGCACGCCTGCGGCGCCAGCCAATGCTGCAATACGGTCGGGCAGGTTTCTGTCCGCCAAGGTCTCGCTGGAGAAGTTGATCGCCACGCGAATGTCCAGCCCCTGCTTCTTCCAGCGCCCGCAGTGGCCGATCGCCGCCTGCATCACGAATTCAGTCAGCTCACTCATCAACCCCGCCCGCGTAAGCTGCGGGAGAAACTGATCTGGGCCCACCGTGCCGCGGGTGGGACTATGCCAGCGCACCAAAGCCTCCGCGCCCACAATCTGTCGGCATCGCAGGCACAGCTGGGGCTGCATTGCGACGCCGAGCTCCCCGCCACTGAGTGCGGCCTTTAGCTCTTCCGGCGTGATCTCGGCCGCCGCAGGCCCCGCCGGCGCGGGTGCTGGGGGCTTCGCAGCTGCGGCATCGCGATTCAGCAGCGCCGTCAGGCCTGCGATGGAGACCGGCTTGGCCAGGCTCCCGAGTATGCGCAGGCCGCGACTCTGGGCAACCTCCCGCGCCGTCCGCAACACGCGCGCATCGGCACTGCTCATCAGGATCAGGCGGCTGTTCGGGCTCAGCATGACGATGTCATGCATCAGGTCGAGCCCGTCGCCCGTGGGCATCATCAGGTCGCACACGATCAATTCCAGCGGGCCCTCGCGCCGCAGCACCTCGGCGCCATTCGATCCGCTCTCGGCCGCGTGCACAGTTGAGATGCCCATGCGCCGCAGCATCTGCACGACGACTGCGCGCACAAAATCATCATCGTCAACCACCAATGCGGTTGCGGGAAGCGGGTGGACTGCGCCCGAACTCACGAAGCACCTCCTGAAACCAGGCACGACAATTGGCCCTGCGGACACGAAGCCGCGTAGCTGCCCATCCTGATCCACCCTCCTGAGCGCGCCGCAGTTATCAATCCACGGTCGATTTCAGTATGCGGCGGGAACGTGAGCGGCCACAAGAGCTATTCTCCGCCTGGGCGGTTCCGTCATCTGCGCACGACGTCATCACCCCGGCATGCGGGGCCGGCTAGAATCGGGGCCACCAACATCGGGGAGAGCCACCAATGAGCATCGTTTCCATCATCATCCTGGCGTTTGCCCTCGTCACGCTTTGGAAGGGCGTGGTCACCGTACCCCAGGGCATGGAGTACACGATCGAGCGGTTCGGCAAGTACCGCGTGACGTTCACCCCAGGACTGCATTGGCTGCTGCCGTATGTGGACCGGGTAGGCCGTCGTCTGTCGATGATGGAACAGGTACTGGACGTTCCCAGCCAGGAAGTCATCACCAAGGACAACGCCATGGTCGGCGTCGACGGCGTGATCTTCTATCAGGTGCTGGACGCGCCCAAGGCCGCCTACGAGGTGCAGCATCTCGAAATCGCAGTGATGCAGCTGACGATGACCAACCTGCGTACGGTGATGGGGTCGATGGACCTCGACGAGCTGCTGTCGCAGCGTGACCACATCAACGGCAAGGTGCTGACGGTGGTGGATGAGGCGACCTCGCCCTGGGGCATCAAGGTGACCCGCGTGGAGATCAAGGACATTCGCCCACCGAATGATCTGATGGAGGCCATGGCCCGGCAGATGAAGGCGGAACGCGAGAAGCGCGCCAATATTCTGGAAGCCGAAGGCTTCAGGCAGGCCGCGATTCTGAAGGCCGAAGGCGAGCGTCAGTCGCAGATTCTCCGTGCCGAAGGCGAGAAGCAGCAGGCCATTCTCGATGCGGAAGGCCGGCGCGAGGCCGCGTTCAAGGATGCGGAGGCGCGCGAGCGCGAAGCGGAGGCTGAAGCCAAGGCCACGCACATGGTGTCGCAGGCGATCGAGAAGGGCGATATCCAGGCGGTCAACTACTTTGTGGCCACCAAATACATCGAGGCGCTCGCGCGCATCGCCACCAGCCCGAATGAGAAGCTGGTGCTGATGCCGCTGGAAGCCGGAAACGTCATTGGCGCGCTCGGCGGCATCGCCGAACTGACCAAGAAAGTGACCCCGAAGACCTGAAGCGGAGCGCGCCATGGAGTTCGTCTACTGGTACTGGCTGGTATTGGGCTTTGCCCTGTTGATACTGGAGATGTTGCTGCCCACCGAGTTCGTGCTGCTATGGGTGGGCGCTGCCGCAATCGCGGTA
>JBFJJW010000208.1:0-5369 GCA_041612095.1 Solimonas sp.
CGCCGCAGCCGCGGCTGCGATGATGGTGGCGTCCGGCGGTGTGCTGGCCCAACAGGCAGCTACGCTCACAGCCGCTGACCTCGGACTCACGGACAACCAGCTGCAGTCGATGCTACACAGCTCGTCTGCACCTTCGATTGCCCCGGGGATTGTTTTTGGCTCACCGACAGCGTTTGGCGCCGATTGGGGCACGATCGGTGTCGGTGTTGGCGGCGCGACGCTGCCGAAATCGTCTTCTGATGACTATGATGGTTCGGCCGGCTTTGTCCTGGGACTTGGGGATGCCGACCAGTTCATCGGACTGGAAACGATTGTGAATGTCGTCAGCCTGCGTGAAGGCTTCGGCGACGACGGCAGTGTCGCCTTCAAGGCGCACACCAATCTTCCAGGCGGAATGGCCATCGCGGTCGGCTTGGAGAATACGCTGCGCTGGGGCAATGCCAAGACCGGAGAAAGCAGCGTCTACATCGCTGGCACCAAGATCTTCGATCTCGACCCCGGCAGCGGCTCACTGCCTTTGGCAATCAACCTGGGACTTGGTGACGGTCGCTTCAACGACCCAGGCGACAGCGGTGCCAACGTCTTCGGCGGCCTCGCGATCATGCCGCATGAACAGGTCTCGCTGATTGCCGATTATGCGGGCACTGGCTTGAATCTGGGGGCATCGTTTGTTCCGATGCGGACCATCCCATTGATCATCTCGCTTGGCTTCGTCAACGTCACCGAGCGCAACAATGAGGATGCCGAGTTTGCTGGCGGCATCGGCTACAGCCACAGCTTCTGATGCCACGGCCACTATCTAACGAGGATCACGCAATGCTCAAAACAACGTTTGCCATCGCCGCCATCGGTTTTGCATCGATCGCCTCGGCCGGCACCCTGGTTGCACCCGGCCCTGCCAGCAGTGTCACGGGCTCAATTGTCGCGCTGCCAGGCGTCTCGCGGGCCATCGCTGAAGTCAGCGGCACCGATATGTCCGGCCCGATCGTCCTGCCGAGCGCTCTGAACCCCACGCAGATCCAGAACATCGCGAATGCGTATAACGTGCCGTACGAACAGGGCACACCGCTGACGTTGCAGAAGGTTCGCATCCGACTGGCCAGCGGTGAAGAGATCGAAGTCAACCTGACTATTGACACCGCTGGGAAGGCGACGCTGACACCTGCCTGATAGCCGTATTCGAACGGATGTAGCCGGGCCAATTAGCCCCGCAGCGCGAAACACGCTGCGGGGCTTTTCATTGTCTGCCGTACGGGGCAGCTAACCGGGTTCTCAGGCAGCTGCCAAGCCCAGGGGCGCCGACGCCCATTCACAGGCAAGCCCGCGGTTACCAGATCGGCACTTCCTTGAGCGGCCGCTTCGCGAACGCCAGTTGCGCCAGAGCTCGCGAACCGACAATTGCAGTGAACTGTGAGCTGATGATGCCGATGGTCAGCGTGATCGCAAACCCCTTGATCGGGCCTTCCCCCAGCGCGAACAGCACGATGGTGGCAACCAGGCTGGTGAAGTTGGCATCGGCAATGGTCAGGAACGCGCGGTCGTAGCCGGCCTCTATGGCCGCATGGGGCTTGGCACCGCCGCGCAGCTCTTCGCGGATGCGCTCGTAGATCAGCACGTTGGCGTCCACTGCAATACCCATATGCAACACGATGCCGACGATGCCGGGCATCGTCAGTGTGGCTTGCAGCACCGACAGCACCGCGACCACGAGCACCAGATTCAGCAACAGGGCCGAAATCGCGAACAGACCGAATACACGGTAGTAGAAGGCCATGAACAGTATCACCAGGCCCAGACCCAGCACCGCGGCCTGGAAACCCTGGCGAATATTGTCGGCGCCCAGCGACGGTCCAACGGTGCGCTCTTCAACAATTTCCACCGGCGCCGCCAGCGCACCCGCCTTCAGCAGGAGCGCCAGATCGTGGGCTTCCTTGCTGGCCAGTCCCGTCGTCTGAAAGCGCTTGCCAAACACGCCACGTATGCTGGCGATCGAGATCACTTCCTCGATCTGACGATGCTCGCGAATCGGTTCGCCCTTGGCGTTGTAGTTGGTGATGACTTCGCGCTCTTTGAATAGCACGGCCATCGGCTTGTTGATGTTCTTCTCGGTGAACGCGAACATGCGCTTGGCGCCGGAACCGTCCAGCGTGACGCTGACCGCCGGGCCGCCATTCTCATCGACCGTCGCCGAGGCATCGACCAGGTTGTCGCCACCGGCAATGACCTCGCGCTTCAGCAACACCGGCCGGCGGTCGGCCCGCGTGTAGAACAGTTCGGTGCCCGGGGGCACGATGCCGGTGGCGGCTGCGCTGGCGGCGTCCGCCTCGTCAACCGCACGATACTCCAGCGTCGCGGTAGCACCGAGCAAATCCTTGACCCGGGTCGTGTCCTGGACGCCGGGGAGCTGCACAACGATGCGATTGACGCCCTGGCGCTGCACCAGTGGCTCGGCCACACCCAACTGGTTGACTCGATTGCGCAACGTCGTCAGGTTCTGCTGCACGGCAAAGTCGACGATGCGCTTGGTTTCGGCCTCAGTCAGTCGGACCTCGAGCACCAGCGGAGCGTCGGCCGGCGAAGACAGCTCATACTCCGGATACTCGCTGGCGATGGCCTTGCGTGCGGCCTGCAGACGTTCCTGATCCGCGAACTCGAGCACACCGGCACCCGGAATCTGGCGGCGACCGGTGTAGCGAACGCCTTCCTTGCGCAGCAGCGCCGGCACTTCCGTCACGATGCGATCCACTGCCTTCTGCCGCACCTCATCCAGGTCCACTTCCAACAGAAAGTGGACACCGCCGCGGAGGTCCAGACCCAGGTTCATTGGCTTGGCGCCGATAGCGCGCAGCCATTCAGGGGTCTTGCTCGCCAGGTTCAGCGCAACGACGTAGCCCCGCCCCAGTTCGCGCTTGAGGCTATCGGCCGCCTTGAGCTGAGCGGCCGTGCTATCCAGCCGCACGATCCATTGCGCGTCTTCCAGGCCACTGGAAATCGGGGTGATTTCCACAGCATTGAGTATCCGCTGCACCTCATCGCCAAAGCTTGCCGACAGCGGATCACCGCTGTCGCGGGAAATCTGCACCGATGGGTTGTCGCCATACAGATTGGGCGCGGCGTACAGCAAGCCGAGCACCACGGCGAGAATCAGGGCGACATACTTCCAGCTGGCGTAAGGTTTCATCGTTCAGGGCAACGCAGGCAGGGCGGCAACTGAGCCGCCGGCACGAATGGACTTAGAGGCTTTTCAGCGTGCCCTTCGGCAACACGCTACTGATCGCCTGCTTCTGCACCTTGATGTTGACGTTGTCGGCGATTTCGACGGTCACGTAGGCCTCACCGATATGGGCCACCTTGCCGGCGAGGCCGCCACTGGTGACCACTTCGTCACCCTTGGAGATCTGCGCGAGCATGTCGCGGTGTTCCCGAGAGCGCTTCATCTGCGGACGAATCAGCATGAAGTAGAACAAAGGAATCATCACCAGCAAGGGCCACATGGCACCCAGGAAGCTGGTGGGCTGCGCCGCTTGCTGGGCAAAGGCGGGACTGATCAGAAAATCCAGCACGTAAAACTCCTGCTTGGGGCTACGGAAAGATCGCCGATTATGCCAAAAGGCTGTCGCGGCCGTCAGACGCCGCTACTGTCGGCCGATGCCCTGATACTGGAAACCCTCGCGCCGCATCTGCGCGGGCTCGTACAGATTGCGCCCGTCGAAGATGATCGGCGTCTTCAGTTGCGTCTTGACGGCGGCAAAGTCGGGGCTGCGAAACACCGCCCATTCGGTGACGATGCTCAGCGCGTCTGCCCCCGCACAGGCATCCTCCGGCGACTGCGCGAGATACAAGTCCTTCTGGCCGCTGTAGAGACCCCGGGTCACGTCCATGGCCACCGGATCGTAGGCGCGCACCCGCCCACCTTCGGCCCAGATGGCCTCCATCAGCACCCGGCTCGGCGCCTCGCGCATGTCGTCTGTGTTCGGCTTGAAGGCCAGGCCCCAGATGGCGATGGTCCTCCCCTGCAAAGTGCCGAAGTGCGCCTTCAGGCGCCGGAACAGCAGCGTCTTCTGGCGATCATTCACCTCCTCCACGGCTTGCAGCACCTGCATGCCCTGCCCATGCTCGGCGCCGGTGCGGACCAAGGCCTTCACGTCCTTGGGAAAACAGGACCCGCCGTAGCCGCAGCCCGCATAGAGAAACTGCCTGCCGATGCGCGGATCCGAACCCATGCCGCGACGCACTTCGTCTATATCGGCACCGACCTGCTCTGCCAGCAGCGCCAGCTCGTTCATGAAGCTGATGCGGGTGGCGAGCATCGCATTGGCCGCGTACTTGGTCAGCTCAGCCGACTGTACGTCCATGACCATCAGTCGATCGTGGTTGCGGTTGTACGGCGCATACAGGGCCTTCATCAACTCCAGCGCGCGCGCGCTGTCGGTCCCCAGAATGATGCGGTCCGGGCGCATGAAGTCCTCTACGGCCGCGCCCTCCTTCAGAAACTCCGGATTGGACAGCACGTCGTAGTCGATCTCGACGCCCCGTTGCTTCAGCGTCACGCGCAAGGCCTCGCGCACCTTGCGCGCCGTTCCCACCGGCACCGTTGACTTGGTGCAGACCGCCTTGTAGTCCGTCATGTGCTCACCGACGGTACGCGCCACTGCAAGCACATACTGAAGATCGGCCGAACCGTCCTCCTGAGGCGGAGTGCCGACGGCGATGAAGATGATCTGCCCGTGCTTCACCGCGACCGACGCATCGGTGGTAAACCGCAGGCGGCCCGCCTCGGTGTTGCGCGCAAGCAACGAATCGATCCCCGGCTCGAAGAAGGGACAATGCCCGCTCTCCAGTTGCTTGATCTTCGCCGCATCGACATCGACACAGACCACATGATTGCCGGAGTCCGCCAGACAGGTGGCGGTAACCAGACCCACATAACCAGATCCGAAGACGGTGATTTTCATGATGCGTAGAGTTCGAGTTCAGGGATAGAACCGCGGGGGACGCTGCACACGGGCAGCGGCAGCGAAGCAGGAGCGCATAGTCTAGCAATCCGCATCTGCATCCAAGTCTGCGCCGTAGCTCGGGGATTCGGGGCAGACAGTCGCTGTGCTAGCCTTACGCCCCCCTAAAATCAATCTCTCGGAACCGTTACATGGCCAGCTATAGCGCGCCCCTGCGCGAGATCAACTTTGCGCTCAACGACGTCCTCCAGATCGGCCGCCTCAGCGCCCTGCCCGCCTTTGCCGACGCGACGCCGGAGACGCTGTCCGGACTGATTGAAGAGGCGGCCAAGCTGATTCAGGACAAGCTGGCTCCGCTCAACGCCAGTTCCGACGCTCAGGGCTGTGTCTACAACGATGGCAGCGTGACCGTGC
>JBFJJW010000209.1:0-5348 GCA_041612095.1 Solimonas sp.
GCTGATAGCGGCACTGCGCGACGCGGGCGTTCGCTTGCTGGAAGGCCATGAGGTCATTGGCTGGCAACGCGCCGGGGATCGCCTGGTGGGCGTGCACACGGCGCAGGCAAGCATACCGTGCGCCCAGGCGCTGCTCGCCGCGGGAGCGTGGTCGAAATCGCTGGGTGCTCGCGATATCCATCCGGTCAAGGGACAGATGCTGTTGTTTCGATTACCCGCGGGCGCGGTCACCGAAGTGAGAATCAGCGAAGAGGGGTATATCATCCCGCGGCGTGACGGCCACATTCTGGTTGGCAGCACGCTGGAGCATGTGGGATTTGACCTCAAGCCTACGGCCGCAGCGCGGCAACAGCTCACGACGCTTGCCTGTGCGCTGGCGCCTGAGTTGAGTGGCAGTGCCCCCATCCAGCAGTGGGCAGGTTTGAGGCCGCACATCCCGGCCGATGTACCGCGTCTGGCGCAGGACGAGCAGACGCGCGGTCTGTTTCATGCGAGCGGGCACTACCGGCTGGGCATTACGCTGGCACCGGCCAGCGCCGCGGCCGTAGCGGCGCTGATGCTGCGATAGCGCTCTGGGTTCGCCGTAAACCGATCGGCCTGACCGTAATCAGTTGCGCCAGCACTCTGCGAGCGGGGCTGTTCCGGTGCGCCCCTGTAGCCCGGAAGCAGCCAATGTCAGCGTGCCGCAACGATCGCCTGCCTGGGCGTTCACGGGGGTGGCAGACAGCACATAGCTGTTGGGGTTGGCAACCGGCGTCAGCGATTGAATCTGCAACGTATAGGTCGCGCGCCCCCCATCGACCGGTACCTGGTCGGAATAGAAGATGGCAGCGCCAGGGGCACCGCCGGCGCCTGCGGCGCCGAGGTAGGTCCCGTTGTTGTTGACCATGTAGCGCTCCATCGCCGCCGCCATGCCCACCAGCGCCGCCTGCGCGTCTGCGCGGCGTGCCTTGCGCACGTTTTCCAGGTACGCGGGATAGGCGATCGCGGCCAGTATGCCGACGACCAAGACGACGATCATCAACTCGATCAGCGTGAAGCCGGGCTGCTTAGATGGATGGCTGTAAGCCAGGGTCGATTTCATTGGCGCTTGTTACAGAACGTCTTCTCGGTTTCGATATCCAGACCCGGATTGAAGCACTCCGGTCCGATGCAGATCAGTGCTTCCTGCGGCAGGGTGCCGCCGATGCCTGGGAATAGTATCGTCGGGTCCGGGGGCAGGCCACCCTGTGCGAGTTCCTTGTAGCGATCGCGGGTGGTGTTTTCCTCGTCGTCCTCTTCATAAAGGTCTGCCGTGGCGCTGCCGTCGACCACGTCCAGTATGTAGAAGCGAGACAGTCCGGAAGATGCTTGGCAGGTGGCCGCTGCAGCGCGTCCGCCCGGCTCAAAGGTGGCAAAGAACACCTGATTGTTGAAGGTCTGCGACTCGGTCAGGACCTTCTCTCCGGTCGGGGAGACCGTGTCGCTGAAGTTGATGTAGTAGCCCTTGCTTGAGGCTAAGTTGGTCCTCGCTTCGGCGGCGACGTCGGTATCGTCTGAGGACACCAAATCTTCCGTGGCATCGTACAGGTTGGAGGTGCCGACATCGGTGATGGACAGCGTTGCCGTATCGTTACCCACCAGCACATCGGGGTCACGCAGGACATAGAAGCGGTCCTGCACATCCTTGTTCAGCGGATGCCCTCGATGACCGGAGCCCAGTGAGATCGCGATGAACGGGGACGATACGTTCCTGCGAACTACGGCGACATCCGGTGGCGAATAGAAGCGTCTTCCGTTGGCGGTCGTGCCGTCACTGCCAAGCTGCGCAATCTTTCTGGCAGTGGCAAGGTTCGCGGAGCCGGTGTTGGTCTTGTTCAGGATGATGCGATACAGCTGACCCGCGACGTCGACGACATAGAGGCGATCAACCAATCCGTCGCCGTCCAGGTCAACGACCTTGGGGCTCGCCGGGATGCTGTACTGCATGGAGGCAATCGTGACATCAGGGTTGTCCGCCAGCGCGTCCGGGTCTATGCCACCCCACCACAGGCGCTCACCGGTTATCGCATCCGCTATGAATATCGCGCGCCCCATCGTATCTACGGACGACTTCGGCAGTGCTTTTCCATCCTGAGCGACGTCATAGCCGCCGGTAAAGATCAGTACGTTGCGGTTGGCACCGTTGAACTTGATTACAGCGGGCACCGCACGCGACCAGCTTTGCCCCAGTTCGCGGTACTTGCCGCTGCCGCCGCCGCGAATGACGAACTTCAGCTTCGGATTGGCGCGGTCGGTGACATCCAACGCGTAGTACTGGCGTCCCCCCATGCGCAGGCCGGCATACAGGTAGGCTTTGTTGTTGGTCTGGATATTGCCCCCGCTGTCAAGAATGGCCAAGTCGCCATCAGGGTCCACGATGAGTGACGACAGCAGGCCATCCACGCCATACGGTCTTGCCGTGTAGCTATTGGCGTTCTCGTAGTAGGTCTCTAGGTTGGGCAGCAACTCGGGCGGGATGAACGTGAAATGCTCGTCACCGTTGCTGGCATTGATGGCGTGCAGCCCGCCTTCATTGGTGCCGAAGAAGATGGTGATATCCGGGCTGGCTTCGGTGCCTCCGTAGGTAATCAGCAACGGCTCGGAGTGGAGCGGATCGCCCAGGCTCTTGCGCGCCTCGTTGGTAACGCCATCTGAGTCATCGTCGTTGATGTCGAGCCCGCGGGAGAACTGGATGATCGCCTGACGCTTTGCGTCGGACATTGCTGCGTCGCCGAGCATTGCCTTGGTCACTTCGGTACGGGTTTCGTCAAGCTTGTTCGCGGCAGCCGACAAGGTTTGAGCGGTGGGAGCCGTCGCGCCCCCGGCGTCCATGCTGGTCGCGCCTGTGTATGTGTAGAAGTTACGGCTGGTAGTAAACCTTCCGATAATGCCGCTCTGCTGGATCTGCTCGCCATCCACAACGTTGTTCCAGAAGCTCTTGGCCGTGGTTTTGAAGAAACCCGTGTCAGGGTCCACCGCAGTGGCACCGGTGGCGTCCTGTATCTCGACCTTCTGCGTGGTGGCGTTCAGCCCCAGCTTGTAGCGTTTGAGGTTTCCCTGCCAACGCGTTTCGGCTTGTGGTCTGAACAAGGCGAAGTACAACTCGTCACGATTGGTCAGGCGGTTGAAGGTGTTGACCGTGACCGCTGGCGCCACAAACGTGGTGCTGATGTCCAGAATCTTGGCGACGATCTCCTTGAATGCCTGGATAACGCCCTGCGCATCGTTCGCTGCGTAGAACTCGCCGCCGCCACCTTCCGCGATTGACGTGAGGTAATCGCTGGCCCCTGCATTGGCAAACCCAATGGTGAACGTCTTGACCGACTGCACACCATCGAGCGCGGTCGACTGATCGGTAGTGCTGAGATATTCCGCCAGTTCGCGGCCGCAGGTGCCGTCGTTGTCGTCACCGTCGTCGCTGGGGACCACAGTGCAGGACTTGCCGATGAAGTTCTGCATGCGCGTGATCGACGCATTCTGCGTATTGTTCGGCAGGCCGTCGGACAGCAGCACGATGTTATTGGTGGTGCACTCCTGTTCGGTCAGCGGGCTCTTGTAGTAGGCCGTGCCGTTGATCTTCTCGTTGGCGCAGGTCGAACTGTTGTAGTTTGCGTAGCTGCAGTCGGCGGGTATGGAGTACAGCGATGCCTCGGTATTCGGACTGCTGCGGGTGTAATCAATTGTGGCTGGGTGACTGATGCGCGCACTGCCGGTCGGGTTCTGGCCATTGCTGTTGTCGCTGTCGCCATCGCCGCGGGTCTTGCCGTAATGCACCTGATCGCCGCGATAGTACTGGGCGGCCTCATAAAGCATCTCCGGAAGCGGGGTGGTGCCGCCCGCCACGAAATCGTTGACTACCTGCTTCAGATAGGTACGTGTCGTCAAGCGACCAGGCGGCGAGTCGTAGTTGATGACCAGCTTGGGGGCCTTGGAGGTCGAGCCATCGCGTGAATAGGCGCGACGGGTGTTGGAGTTGCTGGTGGTGCTGACGTAGAACGCCATTTCATTGCCACGAGCCCAGCCGGCACGATTGACGATTTCCTGCACGACCGCGGTCAGATCGGGTGTGCTGTAGGCCGCTTCGCTGCTCCAGCTGCCCGGAGCCCAGTTCACGCTCGCTGTAGTCTTCAGGCGACCGCTGACATTTGAGTTGGACGCGCTGAAGGTGGCTGCACTATCAGCCCGCTCGCCGGTGATATTGAGATTCAGCGTGCCGCTACTGTTGTCCTTTGCGCGGAACTCGATATAGGCCGATCGAATCGTGGCACCCTGAGGGATGTTCAGGTTGTCAAACTTCATGCCCACCAACTGCTTGGTGGAGCCGTCAAAGCCCAGCTCCAGGTCGCTGCTGTTGAGCGATACGGCGGTGCTCGAAACACTTTCCTCGGCGTCGTCGCTGTTCGCAGCTGTATAGGTCAACGCCTGGTTGGCCTGGCAGCCGGTATCCAGGGCTGCATCGCCTGAGGAGTAACTCAGCGCAAGTACCGGGGTGTATTCGGCATTCGACGCGGTCGAGAAGAAGGTTCTGAAGCCGGTACCCGAGGAGCGACTGAACCTGAATGCCATCGAGTTTCCGCCGCACCATCCCGCCCGGCTGGTCACGCCGTTCACCAAGGCGGTGAGACTAGGCGTAACCGCCTCGGTTCCCGCGACGGTGTGAACAGGCACTGACCAGGCGACAGTGCCTCCTGAGCTGCGGCTGCTGACGTTGCTGGCGGTCGTCGTGAATGCGGGCGCGTTATCCGCGGCTTCTACATCGATATTGACGCTGAGCGCCTGGCCGTTCTGCGTAGCGGTAGCGGTGGAGGGGTTGGCATACATCAAGATCTGCGCGCTGGTCACCGTGACTCCGCGGGGGATGTTGACGTTATTGAAGCGCAGTCCGAACTGGCGCTGTCCGAGCACCACAGCCGGCTGCGTGAAGCTGACGATCAGGCGGGGTGCCACCGCCTGTGACCCCCCTTGCAGCGCGCGCATGGTGCGTTGGCCGCCGCTGCTGGGAAGGCTGATGAGGAAGGTGATGGGGTTGCCGTCGTTCCAGCCGCTACGGGCACGAATCTGGTTGACGATGCTGGCGAGGTTGGGGGTGTCGACGGTGGTGCCGGCGCTGCTGCAGCCACCTACGCCATTCCATGTGACATTGTTCGCATTGCTGGTGCCTTCGTCGGCGTACCGATCAGATACGTCGTCCGTGTTTCCACGCCTGAACGTGTCTGAGAAATTGACATTGTGTCCTCGGATCAGGACGTTATTGAGGGTTGAGGTTTCGCCCCCTCCGGCGCAGGTGAAGCGGATAAAGGCCGATGTAACGGTTGCGCCAGCCGGCA
>JBFJJW010000210.1:0-5293 GCA_041612095.1 Solimonas sp.
CAATCGCACGCTGTGGTGCGGCTACGTCGTCGAGGCGCAGGGGCGCAAGCTCTACTTCGCGGGCGACACCGGCTACTCCGCCGACTTCGCGGACATCGGCCACAGATTCGCGCCGGTGGATCTGGCATTGTTGCCGATCGGAGCGTATGCGCCGCGCTGGTTCATGCAGGCCATGCACATCGAGCCTCGGGAAGCGGTGAAGATTCATCAGGACCTCGGCAGCCGGCAGTCGGTGGCGATGCACTGGGGCACCTTCCGCCTGACCGAGGAGCCCCTGGACGAGCCGCCTCTACGATTACGTGACGCGTTGGCACAGGCCGGTATCGCCGAATCCGATTTCTGGGTGCTGGAGCACGGAGAGACTCGCCGCCTGAGTTAGCGCTCCGGCTGGGCAGCGCGGCGCAGCTGATCCAGTTCGCGTTTACGCGCCCCGACAGGCTGCTCGGCGAGGGTCTTGGCCGCAGCGTGAAAGCGCGGCCAGTCCCGCCCCTCGCGCGCAAACAGCGTGGCAAACGCAGGCACATAGGCGTCATACAGCCCGAACGGCAGCAACTTCGCGTTGTTCAGCGCCCCGTCGTTGAACCACGCGTCATAGCCGCTGTAGCCGCCCCAGGGCCCCTCGCGCATGCGTTGGTAATCCGCACGCAGCCGCTCGAACTCGGCCTGCTTGCGCTGCGCCATGATCTGCTCGCTCAGCGGTTGTGCATACAGCTGAGCCAGGCGCTCACGCGCGCCCAGCACCAGTCTCACGAACTGCGTACGGCGACCAAAGGCCAGCTCATCGTGCGGCAGCGGCGTCAGCTGCAGGTACTGCTTCAGGCCTTCGTGCTCCACGAATTCGGCGTAGGACTCGTTGAACTCGGTGTCGTCGCGCACGAACAGCTGCTGATGCGCCAGCTCGTGAAACAGCGTGCCTATCAGCTGCGCATCGTTCCAGGCCAGCATCGTGCTGGTCAGCGGATCGTCAAACCAGCCCAGCGTCGAGTAGGCAGGCACACCTCCGATATGAGTGTCATAGCCCGCCGCGGCGAGCTCGTCGGCACGAGCCTGTGCCTGCTCGCGGGTGTAATAGCCCTGGTAGGCCAGACAGCCCACCAGCACAAAGCAGTGCTCGACCGGCTGCAGGGAATACCTGGGCGCGGCGAACACGTTCCATACCGCGTACGGGCGGTGTAGATCGGCGTAGCTGGTGTAGCTGTCGTTCTGTGGCAAGGCCAGCGCCTGCACGGCCCATTGCCGTGCATCGACCACACGCTGCAGGCGCAGCTTGAGCTGCGGGTCGGTGTCGGGGCTGCTCAGCAGCTGCGCGATCGGCTGTCGCGCCCGCAACAGCTCGAACTGCCCTCCCGCGACGTGCAGGTAGTAGGCAGCCGAGCCGCAGCCGGCCAGCGCCAGCGACACCGCCAGACCAAGACCCAGCGCCTGCATAAACCGCATTGGAGTCATCGTTACCACTCGATTTCAGTTGGGTGACAGCGTAAGGTGTACGACGCCCAGGCACACTCATAGTGCCGTTTGCATGAATGTTTAACGAGGAGCTGGCCATGTTGCGCACCCCCCTGGCGTTATTGCTGTGTACCCTGCTGCTTGCCGCCTGCGGCAGCAGTGACCGTGCGGGCTCAGGCGGGAGCGGGGGCGGCAATGCGCTGGCCGCCGGCGAGCTGCCGCCCAAGGTGCCGGTCACGGCCAGCCGCGCTGGCACGTCCTATCGCCAGGAAGTGGTCTCACCGGTTACCGGCGACACCACCGTGATCCAGGTGTTTGAGCCGACCCAGCTCGAGGCCGACAAGACCTATCCGCTGGTACTGGAAGGCCACGGCTATGGCGGCAGCCGCCAGACCAGCGCCGGTGAGGGCAGCTTCATCCGCCGCCTCAATGACGCTGGCTACTACGTGATTTCGATTGACCAGCGCGGCTTTGGCGAGTCCAGCGGCACCGTGCGCGTCATGGACCCGGACTTCGAGGGTCAGAACCTGATCGCGGTGCTGGACTGGGCGGAGGACCTGGAAGGCCTGCGTCGTCGCAGCGACGGTGAGATGTACGTCGGCAGCTACGGCGGCTCCTATGGCGGCATGTACCAGTTCCTGCTGTTCGGCGCGGACCCCAAGCACCGCCTGCGGGTGATCGCGCCGGATATCACGCCGAACGATCTGGTGTATGCGCTGAATCCCAACAACGTCATCAAGTCCGGCTGGGCGCTGGCACTGGTCGGCGTGGGCGAAGCCAGCGGCGTCACCAGCCTTGCGAGCGGCACCTTCCCCGAAGGCAGCAACCAGGATCAGGCCATCATCGAGACCCTGGTTGAAGGCTCGCTCACCAACAACTTCCCAGAGGCCGGCGCGAACTTCTTCACCTACCACAGCGTGCGCTACTTCTGCGACGGTGTGCCCGCCCAGCCGCAGAACTTCCTGACGGCAACCCCGGACCCGCTGACGGTGCCGCCTGGCCCGATTCCGGCGGTGGACGCGCTGATTACCCAGGGCTTCCGCGACACGCTGTTCAACTTCAACGATGGCCTGCGCAACTATGAGTGCATGAAGGCGCGCGGCGGCGACGTGCGCTTCCTGACCCATCAGTCCGGGCACATCCTGCCGGTCAGCCCGGAAGCGCTGGAAGAGCCGCTGGATCCGTTCTACGCCGCGTTGACCTTGCCCAGCTTTCAGGACGCCGGCGGCAGCCGCAACTGCGGCAGCATCAACCTCACCGACGCCCAGTTCGCGTGGTTCGAGGAGAAGCTGCGGGGCCAGGCCGGCGCGGTCAACGCCGCGCTCAGCACCGGCCGCGACGTCTGCCTGAGCCTGGCCGAGGACGATGCGATCACCGTATCCACGGTCAAGCGCGGCGGCCAGAGCTTTGAAATCGACGCCTCCACGCCGCAGCTGAACTCCGCACTGGGCATCCTCGGCGCCACCCTCGGCAACGGCGCGCGCGAAGCCTTGCTGGCGACGCAGCCGCTGTTCACGGTGCCGCCGGGCGGCGCCGTGCTCGCTGGCGTACCGCTGCTGGATGTGGAGATCAGCGGCCTGTCCGGCATGGAGATGACAAGCTGCGCGTTGCCGCTGGTGCAGACCGGCTGCGATCCCATCCTGTTCATGGCCATCGGCCATCGCGTCGCTGGAACCGAACGCTGGGATCTGATCGACGACCAGATTTCCCCTGTGCGTGGCTTTGGCACCCATTCGATCGAAATGAACGGCATCGCCGAGCGCCTCAACGAGGGCGATGAGGTGGCGCTGCTGGTGTTCGGCTTCCACGCCCAGTTCCCGGTGACCTGGTCGCGCGATCTGCTGGTGCCGGCGCTGAACCTCGGCGGCACCGTGCAGCTGCCGCTGCTGTCGTCTCGGGAGATTCGCGCCAGCGGGGTCTGACGCCGGGCGCTGCGCAAACAAGAAGGCCGCCCGATGGGCGGCCTTCTTGTATCTGCCGGCGGTGACTAGCGCTTGAACCAGCTGGTGAACTTGATGATGCCGTTGATCAGATTGATGGCGGCATCCGGCATCTTGATCTCCTTGCTGAGGAACTGGGCAATCATCTGCTTGTACTTGTCCGAGTACGGCGGGAACATGATGTTCGGATCGCCGACCGGCGGGCCCTCCTCCACCACCGCACGTGGGTTGGAGCATTCGAGGAAGGTGTAGCGTCCACCGACGCGGCCGATGCCGCTGGCGTTGACGCCGCCAAACGGCAAATGCGGGTTGGTACCGGCCTGAATCACGTTGTGGTTGACGGCGGAGCTGCCGGAGGTGGTGCGCGCCAAGAACCAGTCGATGGCCTCTCGATCCTTGGCGAAGATGTAGGAGCCCAGCGGCTTGGGCCGACGACGGATGATGTCGACCGCCTGCTGGCGCTGCTGATACGGCACGATGCAGATGATCGGTCCGAAGACCTCCTCCTGCATGATGCGCATGTCCTCACTGACCTGCGTCAGGATCGTCGGTGAGATATACAGATCATCACCGTCGGTCTCGCCGCCCAATGCAACCTTGGCCCCTTTTGCGATCGCATCGTCCAGCAGCGACTTGATGCGATCAAAGTGGCGCCGGTTGACGATGCGCGGCAGGTCCGCGGATTGCTGGAAGCCTTTGCCGTCGGCGTTGTACATCGCCGTCATTGACTTCGAAAGCTCGCTGACAAACGCCGACATCACGCTTTCATCGACCACGGCGTAATCCGGGGCCAGGCAGACCTGGCCGGCGTTGGCGACGCGGCCCCAGGCGATCTTGCGTCCGGCTTCAGCCAGATCGGCGCTGGCATCCACGATCACCGGATTCTTGCCACCCATCTCCAGCGTCACTGACGCGAAATGCTCCGCAGCCGCGCGCAGCACGATACGGCCGACACCGTGTCCGCCGATGTAGAAGATGTGATTGAACGGCAGCTGCAGGAGTTCCGTAGCCACCTCTGCGGCGCCCTGCACTACGGCAAACTCGTCATCCTTGAACACGGTGGCGACGATGTCCGCCAGCACCTGCGCCGAATGCGGCGCGAGTTCGGAAGGCTTCAGCACAAATGGGCAACCGGCCGCGATGGCGCCAAAGCCGAGCACGAAGGCCTCCGCGATCGGCGCGTTCCAGGTCGACAGATGCAGCACCACGCCCTTGGGCTCGTACTGCACGTAGCTCTTCTTGCCCAGGGTCATCAGCGAACCCTGTACCGGCTGCCGCGCAGTCCAGGAGGCAAGGTTGCGGGCAATGAACTCGCCTTCGACTTTGATCATCAGCAGCTGCGCATCGACGTCGGTCGGGCTGACCCGCAGCTCCTTGTAGCCCGCCTCCAGGATGGCAGGACGTGCATCGAGGATGGCCTTGAGCAGGCGTCGCAGCTTGTCAGCGCGCTGCTCGGCGGTGGTCAGCGCCAGCTCGTGCGATTTCGCACGCAGGCGCTCGAACAAGGGGCTCAGGCTATTGCTTTCTTTGAGTACAGCGTTCATGTCGGTTCTCGATCAGGCCTTGTACGTCGGGATTTTGAAGGTCATGCGCATCATCGCTTCGAGCTGGCTGTCCGATAGCAGGCGCCGCATCAGCCCCATCGGCTTCACGTCCTTGCCCAGGTATTCCATCGGCTTCCACTTCTTCTTGTTCAGGATCTCCAGCGTTCCGGCCAGTGCCTGCTCCGGCGTGCTGCCGCCTTTCTCGAGCATGTCCGGCAGCACCTGCATCATCACGTGGCCGAGGTGCGGTTCATACACGGCGCGGATGGCCTCGGGTTGTTCGTTCCAGGTCTTCTTGGTATTGGCGTGGGCATTGGCCGACATGCCCGTCAGCACCCCGCCCGGAATGATCGACGTGACCTG
>JBFJJW010000211.1:0-5286 GCA_041612095.1 Solimonas sp.
CGGCGCCCCCACCCCCAGGCACCGAACAGCAGCGCAACGATTAGCCAGCCAACACCCATGGCGCCGGCAGAGGGTCCGGTGTCCAGCACTCCGCCATCCGGAACGTAGGCTCGCAGGGCGGGCTCACGATCTGTCTTGTTGGCATAGGTCGATTGGCGCTCAGCCGCCAGGACATACACCTCCACCAAGCCGCGCCGTGCGACCACCGGATCCACCAACGGCATCGTGTCTTGCAGACACACCGAAAGGTCCAGTCGGGAACGGTCCATCGGCCCGGGGTGCGAAAGCGCGTCCAGCACCAGCGCCCAGACAACTGCGTCAAAACCGTGCTGGACGTGATCAACCACGCGGCCAGGACATAGCTCCTGCACCGCAAGATTGACTGCGCCATCCAACGCTGCGGTGGGCACCGGAGCAACGGGCTGGATTACCCAATCGGTGAGGCTGTAGATGCTGCTGTAGGACACATCGCCCGGCGTCTCATCGCCGGCATTCAGCGCCGCCATGAACGAGGACGTATCCGACTGCTGCCACAGCGCCGGCAAGCAAGGGGTGGCACATGACAGGCCCGCGAACGGTCCTCCGTGATTAGGGGTCGCCAGCATCACCAGGTCATCGATCGCAGCCCCGACGTCTGGCCACCACCGGATCGCCCAGCGTGGCTCCAGCCCTCCCTGACTAATACCGACTACGCCAATCTTGCGGCCGGTGGTTGCCGTCATCCGCCGCACGGCATGCACCACGTACTCAGTCGAGAGCTGGATATCGACAAACGCATAGTCCGGCATACGCACAGTGCAGGTCGGAAACCCATGTGCGGGCAAGGCCAGCTCGTAAGTCCAGCTCCAATTTTCCTCTGGCGTTACCGAAGTACCATGCACCAACAGGACTGCATGGTCGCCACTGCGCAGCGGCTGTGTGCAGGCATATGCAGCCTCAAGATCGGCAGGCGCCACCGTAAGCGCTGGAGAAGTCGCCGCCGACAGTGGCAATAGCAGGAAAACGAGGGTGGCCGCATTTCTCAGGCGCGTATTCATAGTCGAGTACAAGGCGGCACCCCCTAGAAGCTCCAATGGAACTGCCCAAAGATCATGCGCGGCGGTTCTAGCGCGCCTACAAACAGCCCGGGACTGACGTCGCCCTGCCGTATGTAGGTGGCAACGTCATTGAGGTTGTCGACGATGAGCTTGAAGGACCACCCGCTCACACCCTTTACACCCACGCTGGCACGCAAGCGCCAGAACGCTTCCTGTGTCTTGCGTTCATCGAGATCGATGTCCAGATACTGGCGGCTCTGGTATTCAGCGGTGAGGCCTGCGCTGAAAGTCGTGCCGTTGAAGTCGAATGGCGGTATGACATTAAACCCTAACGTGCCATTCACCTTGGGAGCGAAGGCAAAGGACTTGCCAGTGGCATCACAGCGAGGGTCGTCATCCTCGTCTGCATTCGGCTGGTCTGCTGGGCAGTCGTTGGTCTTGAAGTCGAGATACTCGGTATCGTTCAAACCGAGACTCATCATCAATCTAAGCCAGTGCGTTGCTAACCAAGTGATGTCACCCTCGATTCCTTGCGCGCGCGCGGTCGCGGCGTTCTCAACCGCCGATACGCCGAGACCAACCGCCGAGGTCTCCGGCACGCGGGTCAACACCTGGAAGTCATCAATGTCCATGCGATACAGCGACACATTCATCTGCATGGTCTGTTGCAGCAGCGTGGATTTCAGATCAAAGCCCCACTCGGTGGAGTACTCCGGCTCGTAAACCAGTTCGTCGTGCACACCCCGAAAAGCGAATGCGTTGAAGCCTCCGCTCTTGTAGGCGGTGGCCCAATGCACAAACAGGCTGATGTTCTGATTGGGTTGATAATTCAGCGCAACCTTCGGCTGAAAGTTCTGTTCCGACAGCGACTCCGACGCAGCAAACTCCTCGAGACCCTGGGTTCGCATGAGTGGGTTCGGACCCGGAGAATCGAATGTCTGCTCCCAGGCAGCGGCCTTGCTTTCCCGGCTGAGGCGTCCGCCCAGTTGCAGCGCCCAGTAGTCGTTGAAATTCCACTGCAGCTGACCGAACACCGCCACGGTGTCACTGCGCTGGCGGAAGTACTGAGACGATTGCTCGGGATCAAGCCCGACCTCATCCGGCAGCGCGGGCACTGCAGGTCCCACCAGTCCGAAGATGCCGTCGGCAAATCCGTCTGACTCTGCAGCCAGCGTCAGATCCAACAGAGGTCCCGGGTAGAACCGGAAGCGCATGAGGCTGTTATCGATAGCGGTTCTCTGCGTGAACACTCCGAATAGCAGGTCGCTGCGCCCCAAGTCAGCGCCTAGAAACTCGCTGAATCCCAATAGACCGACAAAGCTTGGCGAGAGCACGCGGACTTCCAGGGTGGTTGTCGGAGATTCATCACCGCCTTCGGCCTCAATTGCCTTTGCCGGAGTGAAGTCGATGTCTGCGGCCACCGTAGTGCGCATCACCGAATGCCCACCCAGCGCCGAGATGCTCCATTCCCCCAGTGGGCGTGCCCAATCGGCGACAAAGCTATCGATCTCTGTGCGTCGACCGTCTGGGCTGTCGAGCGAGCTCACGTAGTTTTTTGGAACAAAGTCGGCGCGCGGATCGTAGGCACGCAGACGACTCTTCACGGTCTCCGTAGCGCGGATGATCTCTACACCAGTACCCAGAGACTCCAGCGCAACGCTTTCGTAGCTTAGCTTTAGATTTGACGCGCCCAGATCCGGAATCTGTAGCTTGAGCCGTACACCATCGCGCGTGTCGCCCCGCATGTAACGCTCCGCTTCCGGGGCCACGTCGGCAGTGGTGTTGTAGACAAATCCACGTCGCGCCTCCGATACCGCAGCTACACGAAAGTTGACGCCGTCCTCAATCAAGGGGCCCCCAATCCCCATCTCAAGGCGCCGCCTGTCGTAGTCACCCCCCTGAACGTCCACATACCCGTCAAAGAAGTCAGTGGGGTTCCTGGAGAGGATGTTGATCAGACCGGCGGTGGTGTTCTTGCCAAAGGTGGTTCCCTGCGGGCCGCGCAATACCTCAATACGCTCGGTGTCGAACAAGCCAGCGGCGAAGTACTCGACGCGTCCGTACGGCACGCCCTCCATCGCAATTCCAGCAGGGGGTTCGAATGCCTTGTTGTTATTGTTGAAGCTAAACCCTCGTACTCGGGGTGACGCAAAGAATCCTGCCTGCTCCACCTTCACGTTGGGAACAAACAGCATTGCCTCTCGAACATCGGTGATACCCCAGTCGTAGATCAACCGTTCATCTACGACCGAGATCGAGACAGGCACATCCTTTATGGCCTGAACACCGCGCTTCTGCGCGGTAACGACAATCTCCTCGAGTACGGCCGTCGGCGGCTCCGATAACGCCGGCTCAGGCGCCTCCGGGACTGCTATGGCAATTGTCTGTAGCAGACCGTCTGATGATGAACCCTCCTGTTCCGCTGCTGCAGATCGCAGACCTTCTTCAGAGTCAGCCTGTTCGGCCTCCTGAGAGGCCGGCTGCGCGTAATCTGCCTCCTGAGCATGCGCCGCTGCGACAGCAAACCAGCATCCTGCCAGGACCAATGCCGGCAACGACGCGATCCGTTCCCTATTCTTTCCCATGCTCTCCGACCCCCTCCAACGTCGGTAGCCGACCTCGATTCCGCGCCGCTTTAGCGGTCGTCTTGATTCGAGGCCAGATGTTTAGATGTGCTGCCGGTATTAGCTGCGCGGATCTACTGCTGTGCCCCCAGCAGCCGGAGTGCGTACTCCGCGTATGCGTCCGCGATTTCCTTCACCGTTTTTCCACAATCGGGGGTGTACCAATGCGCGACGCGCAACCCCATGCCACCAATCGCCGTCAGTGCAAGCAGCGGGTCGAGCACCTGAAACGTCCCGACGCGCACTCCGCGCAGAATCACCTCTGCCACCAGCATTTCCGAACGGCGGCGCAACTCCATTGCAGGCGCCGCAGCGGCAGCGCTAAGTGCATGCAGCTCGGCGTTGGCCACTACTGCAAGTACCGGGTATTGGCAGTGCGACGCCACATGTGCCCGCATCAACGCGGCCACCTGTTGGGCCGGGTCCGGTTGTGCCTGCAGCATGGCTTCCCGCAAGGCGCGCTGGTGCTCGTCGTGCCCGATGCGCACCAACTCAGCCAGCACATGTTCCTTCGACGGGAAGTGCGCATACAGGGTCGTGAGCTGGATGTCAGCGCGAGTACAGATATCGCGCACGGAAGCGCCGCCATATCCACGTTCGGCGAACAGGTTCAGCGCCGCCCTTAGAATCTTGCCGCGCGTACCGGTCGGATCGACGCCCGGCACTTCAGGCTCTACCGCCACCAGTCGGCGGTGCTGCGTCATTTGCGACAGCTCAGGTGCAATGATGGCCATAACATAACGATCGTTTGCTTGTGTTAGCGCAAATCTACACTTACCATTTGGCAAAGTCAAAACGATCGTTAGTTTGTTTTCAGGATCAACAATGCCCGCCGCTCACGTCCTAGGATGCACGCTGCATTACGAACTTATCGGCAGCGGAGAGCCCGTCTTGCTCATACACGGGCTCGGGTCCAGCAGCCGGGATTGGGAATATCAGACTGCCGCGTTGGCGCCGAACTATAGGATCATCGCGCCAGACCTCAGGGGGCACGGTCGATCGCAGCGCCCGCCCGGACCCTACTCGATGGGCGGCTTCGCCAACGACCTGATTGCCTTACTAGATCACCTGCACATCGCCCAAGCCCATGTCGTCGGGCTTTCATTGGGCGGCGGCATTGCGTTTCAGCTTGCAACCCAAGCGCCGGAGCGCGTGCGATCGCTGACCATCGTCAATAGTGGCCCGGAGCTCGTCCCGCGTAGCACCCGCCAAAAGCTGGGGATCTGGCAGCGCTACGCCATCGTTCACCTGCTCGGACTCAAGCGAATGGCGAAGGTGTTGAGTCGTCGGCTATTCCCAGAAGATGTCGCGCTGCAGAAAAGCTTTATCGAGCGCTTTTCCGAAAACGACACGTATGCCTATCTGAGCGCCATGCGCGCGTTCGTCGGCTGGAGCGTCGCATCGCAACTGCCCGCCATCAGCTGCCCGGTGCTGGTGATAGCCGCCGATCAGGATTACACGCCCGTAAGCGCCAAGCACGCATACGTCGCACAGATGCCCAATGCTCGCCTAGTCGTCATCGACGATGCACGACACGCGGTACCGGTTGAAAAGCCGGACACCTTCAACCGCTGCCTGCTCGAATTCCTCAACACCTGCCGCGCTTGAGATCTAGCGCTGCGGGA
>JBFJJW010000212.1:0-5250 GCA_041612095.1 Solimonas sp.
AGAAAGTCACCCATGCGGAACGGGGCGTATACATAGCCCTTGAGCCGGGGTTGTGCGGTCGGCGCGCGGTCTTCGTACAGCGGCAGATACAGCAGCACGCCCACCTGGGGGTCGGTGCCATCCTCCTGCACCAGCGTAACCGGCCCGCTCAGGGTGGCGTTGTCGGTGAGGGCGGCATGCTGCATGGCCTCGCGTCGCGCCGCTTCGGAGTACATGTCGTACCCGAAGGCACGCTGATTGCGCCGGTCGAACGGCTCCAGAAATAGAATGGGTGCGTAAACTGCCCGCTGCCCGGCCGGAAACACCTGAAAGTCGGGATAGCCGTCGGCGCGCACCGCGGCTTCCTGCTGCGCCAGCTGAGCTGCGGTCAGATGGGGCGCATACCCCATACCCTGTATGCCCGGATAGTGCTGCTTGAGGTCGATCTCGGCGACATACTCCCGCCAGGCCTCCCGGCTGACCGACTCGCTGGCCTCGAACAGGCCGACGCCGCCTCGCAGCACCTGCTCGTAGGTGCGCATGCGGCCGGCTATGGCGCGGACCTGTCGATCCGCCGCCTTCTCAAGTTCCGCCGAAACCGCGGCCTGCTCGCTGCGGTCAACGTACAGATACGCCTCGTAGGACAGCAGCAGGCCGCCGGCCAGCACCAAGAGTGCGCCCAGCGTCGTTCGGTCCAGCCGGTTCCGGATCAGCAGCATGCCTCGTCGATGAACACTCATGGAAATGGCGCGCAGCGGTCTGCGCCTGTCCGTGCCTCGGGGCTGGCACAGGCAAGCAGAGTAGGCCCCGGTGTTCGGAGGCAGCAGCCCCAGCCGCTGAGTGGCCCCCTGCGCGCGTTCAGCGGCAGCTTTCGGGTGCGTGGCGGGCCCTCACCACATCGGACGAAGCCCGGGAGCGCGCCTGCCGCCTAAGCTGCAGGTAAGTTTGACTCACCAGAACCTCAGGCACCCGATCACATGACTACGACTGACCGCCCCTCGGTGATGCAGGCCTTTACCGGCCTCGACAATGATGAGATGGAAATCCTCGCGCAGGCGGACCGCTTTGCGCAGAACGAGCTGTATCCGCTGGCGCAGCGCATGGATGACGAGGAATGGTGGCCTGAACAGGTCTTTCCGTAGATCGGCGAAACCGGCTACTTCGGCGTCACTGCGCCCGAGCAGTACGGCGGCGCCGGCATGGACGTGTTCACGTCCGGTCTGATCCTGCAGGCCTTCGGCCGCTGGAACCACGCGCTGGCCCTGGCCTGGGTCGCGCACGAGAACCTGTGCCTGCACAACATCCTGCGCAACGCCAACGACGCGCAGAAGCAGAAATACCTGCCCGGCCTGTGCAAGGGCACGGCGATCGGCGCACTGGGACTGACCGAGCCCGGCGCGGGCTCGGACGCACTGGGCTCGATGCGCACCACCGCACGCCGCGAGGGCGGCCATTACATCCTCAACGGCCGCAAGATCTACATCACCAATGGCCCGGTGGCCGACGTGCTGCTGGTCTACGCCAAGACCGACAAGGACAAAGGCGCACAGGGCATCTCCGCATTCATCGTCGAGAAGGATTTCCCCGGATTCAAGGTTGCGCAGAAGCTGATCAAGATGGGCTTCCGCGGCTCGCAGACGGCGGAACTGGTGTTCGACGACTGCAAGGTGCCGGTCGAGAACCTGGTGGGTGGCGAGAACCGTGGCGTCAAGGTGGTGATGTCCGGCCTCGATCTCGAACGCGCGATGATTTCGCCGATCTGCCTGGGCATCGCAGAACGCGCGCTGGCACTGGCGCTGGACTACGCCCGCCAGCGCAAGCAGTTCGGGCGCCCGATCGCCGACTTCCAGATGGTGCAGTCGATGCTCGCCGAGATGTACGTCTGGGTGGAAAGCATGCGCCTGTTCACCTATCAGACGCTGCGCGCCGCAAATGTCATTGGCGAGGAAGACGGTGGTCGCGGCGAAATCCACAAGATCACCGCCGCCGGCGTGATGTACGTGGCGGAGACCCTGAACAAGGTGCTGAACCACGGCGTGCAGGTGCACGGCGGCACGGGTTACATCTGGGAGTCGGAGATCAATCGCCTGTACCGCTCGATCAAGCTGCTGGAGATCGGCGCCGGCACCACCGAGGTGCGCAAGATGATCATCAGCAAGGAACTGCTGGCCGGCTGAACCATGAGTTTCGATATCGAGGCACTCAACGCCCCCGAACACCTGTGGGGCACTGAAACGGTCTACCGATCCGACCTGTTCGTTGGCAAGGTGGCACTGGTCTCCGGCGCCGGCAGCGGTATCGGCCGTGCCTGCGCGCTGCTGTTCGCACGCCTCGGCGCCAAGCTGGTCATCTGTGGGCGCACCCCGGAGAAGCTTGAGGTCGTTGCCGAGTTCGTCCGCAGCAAGGGCGGTGAAGTGCGGGTGGTGCCGACCAATGTCCGCGAGCCGGAGCAAGTCGACGCCCTGTTCCAGCAGGCCCATGCGCACTATGGTCGTGTCGACTACACCGTCAACAATGCTGGCGGCCAGTTCCCGCAGAACGCGATCGACTACGCGCCCAAGGGCTGGAACGCCGTCATCAACAACAACCTCAACGGCACCTGGCTGATGATGCAACGCGCCGCCCAGTACTGGCGCGATCAGGGGCCGGATCACGGCATGGCCGGCTCGATCGTCAACATCGTGGTGGTCATCGACCGCGGCATGCCCGGCGTGGCGCATACCGTGGCTGCACGCGCGGGCGTGATCGGCGTGACCCGCACGGTGGCCGTGGAGTGGGCGCCGCTGGGCATACGCGTGAATTGCGTTGCACCGGGCCTGATCGCCACCGAAGGCCTGGAGGTCTATCCCCCGGAGGCACAGAAGGAGTTTCCGCTGGCCAACCCGCAGAAGCGCCCGGGCACGCCGATGGAAATTGCAGAGGCCTGCGTCTACCTCAGCGCGTCCAGCGGCAGCTTCATCACCGGGGAAGTGCTGACCGTCGACGGTGGCGGCAAGCTCTGGGGCGAACTGTGGACAGCCGGGCGACCGGACTGGTACCGGCACCCGGCCTGATACGGCCTACGCGTTGCTGCTGACGGCGGCGCGTTCTATCAGTCGCGCCAGCGGCACCGAAGGCGGCAGCGTTCCGAAATTCAGGCCATGCTCGCCACCGAGGCGCGTGCTGCACCAGGCCTGGGCAACATCCGGCACCCCGGCGCGCAACAGGATCGATGCCTGCAGCGCCAGCGCCATGCGTTCCACCACCATCCGCGAGCGCAGCTCCAAGGTCGAGCGATCGTCAAAGGCACTGCTCAGCCAGTGAATCTCCCGATCCAGATCGGCGTTCTCTCCACGCGCGGCCAGCAGCTCGGCAAATACCGCCTCGCGGGTCTCCGGCTCCTTGGACACCGCGCGCAGCACGTCCAGACACTGGATGTTGCCGCTGCCCTCCCAGATCGAGTTCAGCGGTGCCTGCCGGTACAGCCGCGGCAGATTGCTCTCCTCGACATAGCCGGCGCCACCCAGGCATTCCTGCGCTTCGTTGACCAGCGGCGGGCAGCGCTTGCAGATCCAGTACTTGCCGATCGCGGTCGCGATCCGCGCCAGTGCCGCTTCCGCCGGCGCGCGCGCCGAGGCGTCGACCGCCCGCGCCACGCGCAAGGTCAGCGCCATCGCCGCTTCAGATTCCAGCGCCAGATCGGCCAGCACGTTCTGCATCAGCACCTGCTCCGAAAGACGCTTGCCGAAGGCCCTGCGATGCTGCGCATGGTGGATCGCCTGCACCGTGGCCTGGCGCATCAGGCCGCTGGAACCGATCATGCAGTCGAGCCGGGTCAGCGCCACCATTTCAAGGATGGTGGCGATGCCGCGCCCCTCCTCGCCGACGCGCTCGGCCCAGGCACCGTGGAACTCCACCTCCGACGACGCATTGCTCCAGTCACCCAGCTTGTCCTTGAGCCGCTGGATGCGGATCGCGTTCAGCGTTCCGTCCGGCCGCAGCTTGGGCATCAGGAAGCAGCTGAGGCCGGCATCACGGTGCCCGAGCGCAGCGAGGTGGGTGCGGATGCCGGCCTCTTCGGCGCCTCCCGCATCCGCTTGCTCCCGCAAGTCCCCGTGTCGGCGCCGACCAGCGTCGGTATAGGCCAGCACCAGCCAGGCGTCGCACATCGGCGCCGAGAAGAACCACTTGTGGCCGACGATCTCGTAGCTGCCGTCGGCCTGGATATGAGCACGCGTGGTATTGGTCCGCACATCTGACCCGCCCTGCTTTTCGGTCATGCCCATGCCGATGGTGCAGGCCGTCTTCTGCGCAAACGGCAGCACGCGCGGGTCGTACTCGTAGGCATTAATCTTGGGCAACCAGCGCGCGGCTAGCGCGGGCGCATGCCGCAGGGCCGGTACCGCCGAGTGCGTCATCGTCAGCGGACAGCCGGTGCCCGACTCCGCCTGCGTGTGCAGGTAGGACAGCGCGGCTCGGGCGACGTGCGCGCCGGGCCGGTCGGCATGACGCCAGGCATAGGCGTGGACGCCGTACTGCATCGCCAGCTGCATCACACGGTGATAGCTGGGGTGAAACTCGACCTCGTCGAGGCGATGGCCATAGCGGTCGAAGGCGCGCAGCCGGGGCTTGTACTCGTTCGCGGTATAGCCCAGCCGCATCAGTTCTCCCCCAGCTACAGCGCCAAATTCGCTGAGGTGCGCGTCGGCCCAGCCGCCCCCTTCGCGTGCTACCGCCTCCTGCAGGGCGCGGTCGCTGGCATAGGCGTTGTAGTCCCCCAGCGGCGGCACCTGATTGTCCACGGCATGGGTCACAAACTGATCCGCGAGGCTCATTTCGAGGCTCCTCAAAAACGATGTCGGTGAGTCTAGAACACCGGTCGTCACTCTCCCAAAAGCAGGCCCCGAGGTCTCGAGGTGGATGGGGGGAAATCCTCTAGAGGGCTCCCTAGGGAGCCCTCCACGAAAAGAAGTTGCGCGATCCGCCCCGCTTCAAGCTAGGATACGGCTGCGCGAGAAGGCGCTTAACCTGATAGGGAGATGTTTTATGGCCAAAGCCAGCAAGAAGAAGCCGGCGCCGAAGAAGGCGCCTGCGAAGAAGGCAGCTGCGAAGAAAGCGGCACCGAAGAAGGTCGCGAAGAAGGCTGCCGTGAAGAAAGCAGTCAAGAAGGCTGTGAAGAAAGTTGCAAAGAAGGCAGCACCGAAGAAGGTTGCCAAGACAGCTGCGCCGAAGAAGCCCCAGGCCAAGCGCAAGCCCAATGCAGCACTGATGAAGCCGATGATGCCGAGCGCG
>JBFJJW010000213.1:0-5231 GCA_041612095.1 Solimonas sp.
CGTTGCCCACGGGCGCAAACGCGCTGAACGCGTGAGCCGCGTGCTGGTCGTGCCCGGCTCGGGGCTGATCAAGGCACAGGCCGAGGCCGAAGGTCTGCACCAGGTATTTCTCGACGCCGGCTTTGAATGGCGCGAGGCGGGCTGCTCCATGTGCAATGCCATGAATCCGGATCAGCTGCTGCCGGGTGAGCGTTGCGCCAGCACTTCCAATCGAAACTTCGAAGGCCGCCAAGGCCAGGGCGGACGCACCCACCTGGTCAGCCCGGCTATGGCCGCCGCCGCGGCCATCAGCGGCCACCTCATCGACGTACGCACGCTCTGATCCGGCAACGACCATGACCACTTATCTCACGCTCAAGCTGCTGCACATCGTCGCCATGGTCTACTGGCTGGGCGGTGATCTCGGCACGTTCTACGCCAGCCGCTTCGTTGTCGACCCCAAGCTCTCGCCAGCTCAACGCCATACCGCGCTGAAGATCATGCTTGGCTGCGACCAGGGCCCCAAGCTGTGCATGCCGCTGATCTTTGCCATCGGCTATTCCATGTCTACGCATGTTGGCTTCATCGTCGCACCGGTAGCAGTAAGCGTTGCGGTCTGGATCATTGCGCTCGTGTGGTTTGCCAACGTCAACTATCTGTTCTTCACCGAAAACCTGGCGGCCAAGGCGCGGCTCACCCAGATCGATCTGGTGTTCCGTATCACCGTGGTCATCGGGCTGGTCGCGGTTGGCGTCACGGCCCTGATCAGCGAGCGCTACATCCGCGCTGATTGGTTGGCAGCCAAGATCCTGATCTTTGCGCTGCTGGTGGCCTGCGGCATCTATATCCGCATCCAGCTCAAGCCGTTCGTCGCCGCCTTCGGTGCGCTGATGAGCCAAGGCTCCAGCCCCGCCGTGGAGACCACGCTGAGTCAGTCCTTGGGCCGTTGCCGCCCGGCGGTCTATCTGATCTGGATCGGGCTGCTGGTCAACGCCGCACTTGGCCTCCACCTGATTACCTTCTGAGACCGAACCATGCAGCTTTACAGTTCCGCCTTCTCACCCTATGCCGCGCGCTGCCGGATACAGATTCACCACAAGCAGCTGGACGTGGCCATCGTGCCGCCGCCGGGCGGCATGGGCTCAGACCAACTCAAGGCCAAGAACCCGACCGGCAAGATCCCGGTGCTGGATCTCGGCGACCAGGCGCTGGCCGAGTCCTGGGCGATCATGTCCTACCTGGAAGCACGCTTCCCCGCGCCGGCCATGCAGAGCGCAGACGCCTTCGAGCAGGCCAAGCAGCAGGAACTGGTGCGCTTCACCGATCTCTATCTGGCGCCGGCCATGTTTCCGCTGTTCCGGGCGCTGCGCGGCGCCGTCGGCCCTGATGGCATAGCCGAAGCGCTGACCAGCCAACAGCTGCAACTGCAGATACTCGAATCCTTGCTCGCGCAGAAGGTGCGCTCCTTGCTGCTGGACCTTGCTGACGCCGCTCTGCTGCCGGTGATCTGGTATGCGCGCCTGCTGACTCAGCACTTCGGCCAGCGTGACTGCCTCGCCGAGCTTCCGCTTACGCAGGCCTGGTGGCAGCGCTGTACCGTCGTGCCTGCGGCTGCCAGAGTCCTCAAGGAAATGGAGGACGGCCTGCGCGCCGCCATGCCTACGCTGTTTGCCAATAGCTGACCCGCGCCACCTCCGCCCTCTCCAGTTCACCCGAGCACGCCATGAATCGAGATTCCCGACCCGCGCCAGAGCCCGGCATCCGCTTCATCGGCCTGCAGCTGCAACCCGATATACGCCGTCTTTTTCTGTGTCATTTTCTGATCGCGAACTTCACGCTGATCATGTTGGCCTCGTTTCTGCCACAGATGCAGGCCTTCCTGTTCAGCGAGTTCCTGCATCTGCCTCAGGAGCAGCATGGTCGCGTCAGCGGCATGCTCAACTTCTGGCAGGAGATCGTGATCATTCTGGTCGTGGCCGTGGTCGGCCCCTTGTCCGACAAGGTGGGCCGCAAGCCGATCATGAGCACCGGCTTCTTCATCATGGCGCTGAGCCTTGCCCTGCACCCCGAAGCCAATAGCGTGGCCGAACTGCTGATCTATCGCTGCATCTTTGGCGTCGGCGTGGCCTGCGTCACGGTGCTCGCGGTCACGCTGCTGGCGGATTACGTCAGCGACTCCAGCCGAGGCAAGGCGGCCGGCTTCCAGGGCGTGATGAACGGACTGGGTGCGGTCGTTGCCGTGTTTCTGTTGCTGCGGCTGCCGGCGATGTTCCAGCAGGGCGGCGACAGCGCGGTGGAGGCCGGCACGGCCACCTATTACCTCGTGGCTGCGTTGGCCGCGGTGGCCGGCGTGATGATGGCGTTTGGCCTCAAGAGCGGCCGCCCCCGCGCCGCAGTCGACTCCCACCAGCCGTTCATGCAACTCGCGGGCGCCGGCTACCGCGCCGCCCGTGATCCGCGCATCGCGCTGGCCTACGGCGCGTCATTCATCGCTCGCGGCAACCTCGCCATCGTCGGAACGTTTCTCGCCCTATGGGCAACCAACTACGGCACTTCAGTCGTCGGACTTTCGCGCTCAGAAGCGCTGGCCAAGGCCGGCATGCTGGTCGGCATGGCGCAGGGCGTGGCGCTGATGACGGCCCCCCTGTTCGGCATTCTGGCGGACAAGCTGGACCGCGTGAAGGCGCTGGCCATAGCGCTTACGATCTCCGGCATCGGCTACGGCAGTACCTGGTTCGTGCATGACCCCTTCGGCGGGCAGATGATCATCAGCGCTGTGCTGATCGGCATGGGCGAAGTCGGCTGCATCATCACCAGCGGCGTGCTGATCTCGCAGCAAAGCCCGGAGCACAATCGCGGCGCGATCATTGGCACCTTCAACCTCAGCGGCGCTATTGGCATTCTTGTTGCCAGTGTTGCCGGCGGTTGGTTGTTCGACCACTGGCGCGAGCCTGGACCCTTCGTGGTGTTCGGCGTGCTGGCGCTGGTGATGATGGTGATGGCGGTTTTGTTGAGCCGAAGGGAAACCGCGTCGAAGCTCCAAAGCGTCGGTGCCCTTGAGATACCTTAAGCCTCAACGCCCAGCCCCAGCCCCTCGCTCACCGAAAAGTGGCCGGCACATGAGCGCATTGTTCGTTTGACGACATCGGCTGAATCTCCGGGCGCAGCAATCGTTCCCACGCCCTCACCACATATCTCCTCCTGATCCAGCGGTCCGCTTCCGCTGCTGAACGTTCGCGGCCTCAAGCGCAGCCCGGCCCGGACGTTCACTTGCATTATAAAATACTCTTCAGTATTTTATATAACAGCAAGAGGGAGACTTGATCGAGTGCGCAAACAGAAGAGCAAGGACCTAGGGGCGTTTGGCGCGCCCCCCGCAACACGGGTGGATACGTGGTCTTTGCCGCGCGGACGATTCGCGAACGCAGACCCGGATGATGTTGCAGCCGCCCAACGCGCGCGCGCGCTCTACGCGATTGTCGATGCAGTGGCAGCGAAGGGATACGCTCAGACCACGTTGACCGACATCGTGGATCGGGCACGAATTTCCCGAAACGCGTTCTATGTGCACTTTGCAGACAAGGAAGCCTGCTTTCTGTCTGCCTACGAGGCCGCGCACTACGCGCTGATCGAGCAGGTCACCAAGTGCCAGCACGACGGCATGAGCTGGCACGAAAGGTTACGTACCAGTCTGCACGCCTATCTGACATTCAAGAAGGCAAACCCGACGCTCGCGCAGACCATGCTGGTAGATATTCACGCGGCGGGTGTGAATGCGAGAAAGAAGCGGGACTGGGGCCATCAGCGCTTCGCTGACATGCAGGCCCGCCTGTATGTGTTGCGTCGTCTATCCCAGCCCGAGCTTCCAGAACTATCCCCGCTGACTTTCCTCGCGATGGTGGCGGCCGTGGAGGAAATGGCTGCGGCCTATGTCCTCTCCGGACGCCTGCATCGCGTGCTGGAAGTGGAAGCGCCGGCGCTCTACATGCTCGAAGCCGTCTATGGAGGGGCAGAGCGCTAATCAGGAGGAGGAATTCCATCATGAGCCAACACAAGATTGGCTGTGTGCTTGCCGTTGTCTGCGCGCTGAGCGGCTGTTCAGACAGCGCGACCGTATCAAAGGCCGTACCCGATCCGAACCTCGGCGTGCTTTTCGCGCCCGCCGAGCGCTACCTTGCGTCCCTTGCCGGCAATGGCCCAGCGCAGGGCGGTGTCACCAGTGCCGATCTGGACAGCGACGGCGATGCCGACATCATCGCCAGCGATTCCATCGGTAACGCAATAGCCGTGCTGCTCAACAATGGTGACGGCAGCCTGACGCCGTTTGCGCGCTATCAAGCAGGTCTGCAACCCGTCGCGCTGACCAGCGGCGACTGGAATGCAGACGGCGTACCCGACATCGCGGTCACCCATGCGCGATCAGATGACATCCAGGTGTTCTTCGGAAACGGTGACGGCAGCCTGGTGCTTGCCGCCAGCCACCGTACTGGCCTGGGCCCCACGGACATTGCGGCCACAGACCTGGACCGGGATGGTGATCTGGATCTGCTGGTCTACTGGGGCAACGTCACCGTCCTGCTCAACGATGGCGCAGGCGTCTTCACGGCCGGCCCTGAACTGGTCACCGGCGAGTCCCTGGGCGCCATTGCCATCGCCATGGAAGTCGCTGACTTCAATCAGGACGGCTGGCCTGATGTGGCGATCACCGACTGGCCGACCGGCCCGATTGCCTCGCGTACCGAGGTATTTCACGGCACCGGAACCGGCGGCTTTGTCGCGGGCTCAGGTCCGTTTTCCAGCAGCGGCGCCAATGAGGCGATGCGCTCGGCGGATATCAATTGCGATGGCCGGCCGGATCTTGTTGTGCCCGTTGCTGGCGGCAGCTTGCTGATCTTTGAAGGCCAGGCAGACGGCCATCTGGGTGAACCTGTCGAGTTTGAAACCGATTCCGGCAGCAACGCCGTTGAGTTCGCCGACTTCAACCAGGACGGCCGTCTGGACATGGCGCTGTCCTTTTTCAACGGCTCCGTCGGCATTGCGCTGGACGTCTGCACCGATCTCGCGCTGGACCAGACCCACGGCACCGTCGAAACCTCGGAGGCCTTGATCTCGCCCGATCTCAATGGTGATGGACGACCCGACCTGGTCGTGGGCACCTGGTACCAACCCCAACTCGCCGTGCTGCTAAGCGCCATCAACGGCCACTAAACACCACCTATGACTTGGAGACACGCTCATGCTTACCCGCATTC
>JBFJJW010000214.1:0-5226 GCA_041612095.1 Solimonas sp.
GAAAACATGGCAGACCTCCTTTTCTCCTGAGCGCCCTAGCCGGTGTGATACGCCGGGCTGAGTGCGTGTACTGCGTTGATCATCGCCGCCGCATGTTCCGGTGGCGTCTGCTGCAGGATGCCGTGGCCCAGATTGAAGATATGGCCCGGCCCCTTTCCATAGCTCTGTAGTACGCGCGCAACCGCAGATTCGATGCGCTGCGGCTGCGCCAGCAGCACCATCGGGTCCAGATTGCCCTGCAGGGCGACCCGGTCGCCAACGCGCGCGCGCGCGATGCCAAGCTCGGTGGTCCAGTCCAGGCCTAGGGCATCGCAGCCGGTTTCTGCCATCAGCTCCAACTGCTGGCCGCCGTTCTTGGTGAACAGAATCACCGGCGTTTCTGGGCTGACCTTCTTGATGTGCTGCACGATCTTGGCCATGGGCTCCAGCGAGAAGCGGGCGTAGTCATGCGGCGCAAGCACGCCGCCCCAGGTGTCGAACACCATGACCACGTCGGCACCGGCGCGGATCTGCGCTTCCAGATACAGGCTGGCGGAGGCCACGAGCTTGGCCAGCAGGCTGTCCAGTATCTCGGGGGCGTCGTAGGCCATGCGCTTGATCTGCATGAAGTCCGAGCCGCTGGCGCCTTCGACCATGTAGGTCGCGAGCGTCCACGGTGAGCCGGAGAAGCCGATCAACGGCATGCGGTCACCCAGCGCGGCGCGGATGGTGCGCACGGCGTCCATTACATAGCGCAGCTCGGTTTCAGGGTCCGGGATCGGCAGGGCCTCAATGGCGTGCGCATCCCGCACCGGGCGCTCGAACATCGGGCCTTCGCCTTCCACGAACTTCAGGCCCAGGCCCATGGCGTCGGGAATGGTGAGGATGTCGGAGAACAGGATGGCGGTGTCCAGCGCGTAACGCTCCAGCGGCTGCAGCGTGACTTCACAGCACAGCTCGGCATTGCGGCACAGGCTCATGAAGTCGCCGGCCTTGGCGCGCGAGGCGCGGTACTCGGGCAAGTAGCGCCCGGCCTGACGCATCATCCATACCGGCGTGCGGTCCACGGGCTGGCGCTTGAGGGCGCGCAGGAAACGGTCATTCTGGAGCTTGCGCATGGCTGCGGTGAAAGTAGTTAGGGCTGGGTTAAGCGGGCCTGAACCGTCGCGTTCAGGGCGTTTGCGATTTCCAACTGGATGGCCTGTGCCATGGCACGCGGATCGGCGGCATCGCGGATCGGCCGGCCGATGACCAGGTAATCAGCCCCGGCCTGTATCGCTGCGGCCGGCGTCATGATGCGTTTCTGGTCGGCTTCAACGCGGTTTTCCACCGGGCGTATGCCGGGGGTGACGCAAATCAGTTCACGCGGGGCCTCGCGACGCAGGCGCTCAACTTCCAAACCGGAGGACACCACGCCATCACAGCCCGCCGCCAGCGAGCGGCGTGCACGTGAGAGCACCAGCTCGGCGATGTCACAGTCGAAGCCGAGGTCCTTGAGATCACCCTGATCCAGACTGGTGAGTGCGGTGACGGCCAGCACCTTGGTGACACCGGACTTGGCCTTGGCGGCGGCTTCCATGATCGACTGGTTGCCGTGAATCGTGCAGAAGTCGGCGCCGCGCTCGGAGAGATTGCGCACCGCGCGCGCCACGGTCTCCGGAATGTCGAAGAACTTGAGATCGACAAAGACCTTCTTGTCCTGCTGCTTGAGCCACTCCAGCAGCTCGAAGAAGCCGGGCGCCATCAGCAGTTCCATGCCGATCTTGTAGAAGTGCGCGGCGTCGCCAATCGTCGTGACCAGCGCGCGCGCGGCGTCGGCGTTGGGCACATCCAGCGCGGCGATCAGGCGATCCTGTGGGGTTATGGCGTTCATCTAGAAACCTGTCATTAGAAAATCGACTGCGTGCTGGATGTCATAGCGGCGCGGGCTGAGATCAGCGACGACCTCCCCCAACCGGCTTGCCGGCACGGCGCCGATTTCCGGCACCGACAGCAGCAGGCGCTCGCCGGCCACATCCACCGCGAGACTGATCTGGGCGAGGTCCGGGCTCGCGGCATCACGACGGATCAGCGGAATGACCATGCGGCTGGCGAGGCGTTCCAGCACCGGGTGTTGTACGTCCAGCAGATACGGAATGCCGGCCTCGCGCCCGGCCTTCAGATTGCGATGGACTTTCAGATACGCCACGGCGGCTCAGTACCCGCGCTCAGGCACATCGCCATGCAAGCCCTGACGCTCGATGCGCGCGTTGTAGGCGTTGATGGCTTCCTTGTTTTCGTCCTGCCAGCGGCGCGCGCGTTCGCTGCGCACCAGCTCTTCGAGCTTTTCTTCCAGAAAGCGCGAGAGATTGAGCTTGGCCTTGCGGGCCTCGGCAATCAGGTTTTCCGGAATGCTCAGGTTCAAGCGCCGGCGCGTGGCAGCAGTCATGGCCCTCTCCCGATCAATGCATCGATATTCATGCGCATAGTTTATGCGCATGGCCGGTGCGCCGACAGCCTCAGGCCGTGAGCAGGGCCTCGATCTTCGCCACGCTGGGGCCGCCGGTGGCCTTCAATTCCTGCGCAAACAAGGCGATGCGCCACTCCTCCAGCAGCCAGCGCGCGGCGTGGAAGGGGTCGGGCAGGCGCGCCAGCAGCGGCGCCAGCGTGCGGGTCTGGTCCTCATCGCGCGCGGGCTTGTTGCTCAGGCGCTCCAGCCGCAGCTTGATGCCGCGCAGATAGGTATTGATGCGAGGCCAGTGCGGCTCGGGAATGGCGGCGACAAAACCGGGGGCAAACAGGCTGTCGAGCTGGCTGCGTATGTCGTTGATGGATGTGGGCCAGCGCGCATCAAGGTCCTTCAGGCTGGCGCGCAGCGCCCGCGCCTGGCTCAGCCAGTTGGCGATGTCATCCAGTCGCTGCAGGGCATCGATGCTGAATGCGCCGCGCCGCTCCAGCGCCGCCTGAAAATCCTTGCGCGTGCGGATAGGGCCGTCTTCCAGCAACACCGCGTCGGCGCTGCGCTCTGCCAGTTGCTCGCTGACGGCGGCGGAGTCCAGCCCGATGGCGGCGGCCTGCAAGGCCAGCTTGCTGCGTACCGACTTGTTGAGATCGCGGGTGCGGTCGGCCAAGCGCAGCAACAGCAGGCGGCGCAGTCCGCGGCGATGCGCGCCCGCCATCGCGGCTTCTGACTCGAACAGGCGCAGATTCACCTGCGCGCCTTCGACATCAAGACCCGGAAACGCGCGCGCGCCGCCGGCCAGGCTGACGGACTCGGGGAGGTCATCAAAACTCCAGTCGCTGAGATCGCTGCGGCTCCAGCGCTTCAATTCATCGTCCTGCGCGGCGGCGGTGTTCAGCGCCTTGCGTGCAGCACCGGCAAAGCGACCACGCAAGGCCTGCAGGCTGGCGCCGCGGCCCAGCACTTCGGCGCGATCATTCTCCAGTTGCAGATTGGGGATCAGATGCTCGTCCAGCTTGGCGAGCTGAAAATCTTCCGGCGTGATGCTGGCCCCGCTCATGGCCTTGAGCGCCTCGCAGATACGCGGCAGCAGCGCGCCTTGTGCATCCTCCAGCCGCGCATTGATGGCCGTGGCGTACTCGGCGGCGGGCGTGCAGTAGCGGCGCAGCGGCTGCGGCAAGGTGCGGATCAGTGCTTCGATCTTGGCCGCGCGCAGACCGGGCACCAGCCACTCGAAAGCGTCCTCCGGCAGCGTGTGTACATGTGCCAGCGGTATATGGAAGGTGACGCCGTCCTGATCGGTGCCGGGGTCATGGGTGTAGGACAGCGGAATGCGCACGCCGCCCACCTCCAGATGATCCGGAAACAGGTGGCTGACATCGGCATTGGCACCGGGCCGCAGCGCATCGGCTTCCTGCAGGGTCAGCAACGCGGCCGGCGCTGTGTCTGACGTTGCAGTCCTGCCCGGGCGCAGCCAGGCCTTGAGTCCGGCGCTGGTGCAGATGTCCTGCGGCAGGCGCTCGTCGTACCACTGCTCAAAGCTGGCGTCGTCCGCCAGCAGGTCGGGACGGCGCAGGCGCGCTTCCTTGTCCTTGATATCGGCGATCAGCTGCAGATTGTGTTCGAGAAAGGCCGGCTTCTTCTGCAGATGCCCGGCCACCAGCGCTTCGCGGATGAAGATGGTGCGCGCCTCCTGCGGATACACCGAACCATAGTGACGGGCGCGGGTGGCCAGCGGCATGCCGAGCAGGCTGATGTGTTCGGTGGCGCCGACCTCGCCGCGCTCGGCGTTCCACTGCGGGTGCAGCAGGGTGCGCTTGATCAGGTGCGCGCCGGCGATCTCCAGCCAGTCCGGCTCTATCGCCGCGTTGGTACGGGCGAACAGTTGCGAGGTCTGGGCGAGCTGCGCGCTCATGATCCAGTCCGGCGCCTTGCGGCTCAGCGCGGAGCCGGGATGGATGCGGAAGCGCCGGCCCTTGGGCCCCTGATACTCGCCCTTCTTCTCCGGCAGCTTCTGGCCGATGTGATCGATCAGCCCGGTCAGCAGCGCCTGATGCAACGGTGCGTAGAGGCCGTCCAGATCTTCCGCTCGATAGCGCGGCGCTTCGCCACGCGCGCCGAGCAGGTCGCGAATCTGGCGATACACGGCTTCCCATTCCTCCAGGCGCAGAAACGAGACGTAGTGCTCACGGCAGATGCGGCGCAGCTGGCGGTTGGAGTGCTCGGCGCTCCAGTCGCGCCAGCGCTGCCAGAGGTTCAGCAAGGTCAGAAAGTCCGAACGCGGATGCCGCCAGCCGGCGTGCTTCTGCCGCGCCGCGTCCTGTGCATCGGGCGGCACTTCATGCGGGTCCGGCACCGACAGCGCCGCTGCCAGCACGTAGACCGCGTCGGCGCAGAGGCTGGCGCCTGCGTTCGCCACGACGGTAGCCGTCTCCTGCCCCGGCTTGCCGGCCGGCTTGCGGTTTGGGGCCAAGCCGTGGCCAGCCAGTGCAATTCTGGCAATGCGCGGATCCAGCGGCAGGCGCGCCAGTTCACGGCCGCGCGCGGTCAGCTGATTGCGTTCGTCGAAGGCACCGAGCATCTGCAATACCCGCCAGGCCTCGGCGATGTGACGGCCATCAGGATCATCCACCCACGGAAAATCGCCGATGTCCCCCAGGCCCAGTGAGGCCATCTGCAGGATCACGCCGGCGAGATTGGAGCGGCGTATTTCCGGTTCAGTGAATGCGGGCCGCGCGAGAAAGTCCTGCTCTTCATACAGGCGTACGCAGATGCCGGGGCCCAGGCGCCCGCAGCGACCGGCGCGC
>JBFJJW010000215.1:0-5217 GCA_041612095.1 Solimonas sp.
AGGTTCATGCCCTTGATCGATTCCACGGAGGATTTGGCGTTGTTGTACATGTATGCCAGTTCCAGATACGTGCGCTCGACCACATACGAGCCGTCCGCCTGGGTGGCGATCATGTTCACAAACCCGCGATAGCCCTTGGTGTTGTAGCGCATGATGTGATTCCACATCACCTCGGTGCCGTTCTTCGGAATCGGAAACGGGTAGCCCTGCGCCGCGCAACAGAAGCCATAGCCATCGTTGGTCAGGCTCACGCTCGTGGCATTGCGCTTGCTGGCTTCGTAGAACCACTGTGGATACGAGGCCGAACGCCGCGAGGGATATACCGGCATCACGTAATCGGGGTAGGTGCGGAACAGCGCCTGATAGCCTTCAGTCAGCTGGTTCCGATACTGCGCCATGTTCTTCGCAGTGATCGTGTAGAGCGGCTTGTCAGCGGAATATGGATTCTCTCCGCGCTGCGTCGTCTTCTGCGCTAGGCCGCCAGTCCATGCCGGGATGGTGCCGGCCGCGTTGCCCGCCATCTCCGAGCCCATGGGGGTTAGCGTCTTGCCCAGCTGAGCCGCTTCTTCAGCAGGTACCTTGGCGGCGACCGGCAGCAGCGTGGCAAACGCGAGCAGGCATGAGAGTGTCCAGATGGTCGTGGCTTTCATGGCGTGCAGTCGGTATCCGATTGTGATGTCAGTAGCTTGGATCACTTAGTGGCCAGCAAGTTCGCATCATCTCGCTGCGCGCGCAGCACACACCACGCGAGCGCTGGAAGCAGCAGGATCGCACCCAGCAAATTGGCGCTGAACATGAACAATAGCAGCAGCCCCATATCAGCCTGGAACTGCAGGCTGGAGAATACCCAGGTGCATACGCTGAGAATCAGCGAGGCGGAGGTGAAGACCACGGCCTTTCCTGTGTGGCGCAACGCCTGAAAGTAGGCCGCCCGCAGCCCCATGCCGCGCTCGAGATACACCGCGAACTTGCTCCACAGATAGATGCTGTAGTCCACGCCTATGCCAACGCCAAAGGCGGCGACGGGCAGGGTGGCGGGCTTCATGCCGATGCCCACCGTTGCCATCAGTCCATAGGTCAGCAACGAGCACAGCACCAACGGCGTCAGTATGCAGATGACACTGGCGGCCGTACGGAACGACAGCCACGCGAACAGTCCCAGCGTGGCGTGGACCCAGACGATGACCAGAATCTCCCGCGCCTTGATCTCCTGATTGGTTGCGGCCATGACACCCACGTTGCCCGAGGCAAGCTTGAGTTCGACGCCGCTGTCGCCATTGGCGGCGATGAAGTCCTCGGTGGCGCCGACAATGCGCTCGATCGTCTCGGCGCGGTGATCCTCGGTGAAGATCAGCACCGGCATCGCGCTGCAATCTGGGTTGTTGAGGCCCAGCGCGCTCGGTACCGGACCTACCAGATGAGCAAGCCCGCCTTCGTTGCGCGGCAGCACCCGCCATTTTGGAGACCCTTCGAACCAGGCCTGACGAACTTGTCGTGCAATCTGCGGCAGCGACATCACGGACTGCACGCCTTCGACGTTCTGCATGGTCCAGGCGTAGCGGTCTATCAGCTCCATCTTCTTCGGCGCAACGCAGCCATACTCGCCTGTCACGGCGATGACCTTCAGCAGATCGACGCCGATCGCGAAGTTGTCGGCGATGGCGATCGAGTCGATGTTGTAACGTCCGTCGGGTCGAAGTTCGGGAACGCCGGTCTGCTGGTCGCCTACGGTCAGTTGCGGGTACATCGTCAGTGCCCATGCCAGCGCCAGGGACGCAACCCCGACCGTGGGTAGCGCCACGCGCCGGGTGGCGAATGCCGACAGACGACGCCAGATCGCGTCGCTGAAGTGGATGCGCGCCATCTGCCTGCGGCGGAACTTCTCGATGTCCGGAAGGCTGACCCAGGACAGCACGATCGGCAGCATGACCTTGTTGGTGACGATGACCGCAGCCATGCCCATGGCTGCGTTGAAGGCCATCTCCCGCACGATATCGATCTGGATGAAGGCCAGCGTCGCGAAGCCGATGACGTCGGTCAGGATGGCGATGGTCCCGGGAATGAACAGCTGACGGAAGGTTTCTATGGAAGCGTCCAGGGAGCTGCGGCCGTTCTCCGCCACCTCGCTGCCCCAGGCATTGATGTACTGCACGCCGTGGGATACGCCGATCGACAGAATCAGGAACGGTACGAGTATCGCGAACGGATCCAGACCGAAGCCGGTCGCCCGCAGCAGGCCCAGTTCCCAGACGACTGCGGTCAGGGCGGCAAACAGCGGCAGCAGGGACAGCCGCAACGAGCCGCAGAACAGCCACAGCAGCAGCATTGTCGCCAGCAGCGCAACGGCAAAGAAGCCGACTACCTCGGCGCTGGCGTCGGTAACGTCGCCCACAACCTTGGCAAAGCCGATGATATGGATGCCGACATTGGCGACATAATCCGGATTTTCCGACTCTACCCACTCCAGGGCCGAGCGCGGAACCCTTCGAATAGGCTCATCGGCGCGGCTGCGATCAGCGACGATGGCATGGAACCCGGGAGCCCAGCTGGGGCGCTGGTAACGGGTTGCGACGACGGCACCGGCCGCGTAGCCAGCTATCGCTTCGCGTGCCTGCCATTGCCAGCGCCGCGGGCTGGTGTAGCGGCCGCGAATCTTCTCCAGTTCCTGCGCGGCCCAGACGTAGTCGAGTTTCTCGCCTGAGGCGGGGTCTCGCTCCAGTAGCTCTGCCACGACCAGTGCGCCGTGCTGGTCTGCGGATACGAGGCGTCCGATGATCCCGGCCTTGGCGACGTTGCTGCGGATCAGATCCAGCATCTCCGGCGTCGCCTGATAGTTGCGGGGGACCACGTCACCGGACTCAAAGCCGTCTTCGACGATCTCGATGTAGCGCACGCCGGGCGTGAACAGGGAGGTGACGCGGGAGCGGTCCACGCCGGGAAGAAAGAAGACGTCGTCGGTTACTGCCTTCAGCGTTTCGAGAAAGGCGGAGTTGTAGATATCGCCGTCACGATGCATGACGGCGATGCTGATCAGGTTGGCGCCGCCGAAGGCCTGCTCGTACTCCTTGAACACCTGCATGTACGGGTGTTCCAGCGGAATCTGCTTCTCGAATCCGGCATCCGGTTGCAGGCGAAGCGCCAGCACCGCCATCCACACCGTGATCGCCAGCAGCAGGCCGAACGTCAGCCAGCGCCGCGCGTATACCAGGGGAATGGCAAGGCTGAGGACTTTATTCGCGATCCGGCCCACGGCGGCGCTCCTAGGCGGTTGATCGGCGCCACGGGTCGCGACGCGGGAATGAGGCTGGCATTCTGTTGCCAGCAGGCGGTCAAGGACAAGGCGGCTGCTGCTCTAGTCCTCCGGGACCGTCGCCGTCTCGCGTATCTCCACAGCTGCGCCATCCACGAGCCTTTGCAGCCCAGAGGTGACGATCTGCGCGCCTGCAGTCAGGCCTGAAAGCACCGCAACCTGGCCGCTGCTGCGCTGGCCGATCTGGATCTCGCGCTGGATCGCACGTCCGTCCTCGATCACGTAGACGAGTTGCTGGCCTCCTCGGGGAAACACGGCCTGCTCGGGGATCGTCAGTGTCGGTTGCGGTGTGCCGACTTCAAGCCGCACGCGCGCGAACAGCCCCGGCCGTAATCGCCGGTCGGGGTTGTCGAGTCGGGCACGCAGGCCGACCGAGCGGGTATCGTCTGCGATTCTGGGCTCAACAGCGTACAGCTCGCCGGCGTACGTCTCGCCGGGAAAGGCATCCAGTTCCACCGTCAACGCCTGACCCGGCCGCAGGTCGGACAATGCGCTTTCCGGCAGGCGGAAATCGACTTTCAATTCGGTAACCGCTTCCAGGCTGGCCAGGGCCTGCCCGACAGCGACGTACTCGCCGGGACTCACGCGGCGCAAACCGCTAATGCCGTCGAATGGGGCGACGATGCGGGTCTTCTCAAGGCGCGCGCGCGCCAAAGCCGCGTTCGCTCGTGCTACCGCCAGATTGGCTGACGCATTATCGAGGTCGCTGGCGGCAATCAGCCCGCGCGCATTCAACTCAATGGCGCGCTGGTGATTCCGCTGCATCAGATTCAGATTGGCCTGCGCTTGATCGAGTTCGGCGCGATATATGCTGTCGTCCAGTTCGAACAGTACCTGGCCACGCTTTACGTTCAGGCCCTCATTCATGTTGATGCGCGTAATGCGACCCGCGATCTCGGAACTGAGCGTGATGGATTCGTCCGAGCGCAGGCTGCCGACGGCAACCAGCTCGCGGCTGAGCGGCTGCAGCTGCGCTGTCACCGCCGTAACCGGGACAGCGGGCTGCTGCGTGGCGATGGCTCCGGCAGTGTCATCCGCGCATCCTCCCAGTGCGAGCGCCAGACCTGAAAGGCCCAGGCACAGCGCCGAGAACATGGCGTTTCTCCGCGCGGTCGAGCGGATGCGCGGTACGTTCGCAATCAAGGGCGTCATGCGTCTTCGGCTCGTGTTCACTCAGATCAGTCGCGCCAGGGTGATGGCGTCTTCGTTCTTGGCATACGCGCGGAACAGCGTGCGTGCCAGCACGCTCAGTATGCGCTGCATCTCATCCGGCTCCATATGTCTCAACGGCAGGACACAGGCCTCAACCAACGAGATCAGCGCTGGCGCCATATCGTCTAGATCACCGCCCAGATCGAGCCGACCTTCGACGCTTGCGCGCTTGAGAACTTCGCGCAAGGTGGTGATCGCGGTGGCTTCGAAATCGCGCTGCGTGCCGATCAGCGCCGAGGTTTCTGGAGTCGATGGGATCAGCCAATACCCTGCGATGCCTTTCTCCACGCGCGGGTCCTGCAGCAGTTCACGCAGCCCGATGAATAGTCGCAGGATGCTCTTGAGGGCATCAGATTCGGCCTGCATCGGGTCAAAGATGTAGAACTCGAACAGCGCATGCAGCCGCTTGAGGCAATGCAGGTAGAGGTCTTCCTTGCCCTGAAAGTGCCAGTACAGCGCGCCCTTGGACAGGCGCGCGGCCTTGGCAATGTCGCCAATTGACACGCCCTCGTAACCATAGCGACCGAACAGCTCGAAGGCTCGGTCCTCGATGGCTTTCAGGGTATTGAACTGCTCGTGAGCGGGCTTGCGTGGCATGGCGGCAGAAGAGGACCGTCCGAATTCTGAACGATTCGGTGAGCCCCTGTCTGCCCCCTATGCGCGGTATGCCGCAGTGGGTGCCGTCTCAATGCCCC
>JBFJJW010000216.1:0-5181 GCA_041612095.1 Solimonas sp.
AGCGGCTGGGCGAGTTGTTGCAAGGCGTGCGGGCGATGGGAGATGCCCGGCTGGATGCGGTTGGCGACCGCCCCGGAGTGCAGCGCGGCGAGCACAAGTTTCATTTGCACGAGCACGCCCTGCCGGAACTGGACGGGCTGGTGGAGACCATACGCCGTAGTCATACCGCGGGGCGTGCGACGGCGTTTCATTGCGTGACCCGGGTGGAGCTGTTGTTTGCGCTGACGGCGCTGCGTGAGGCCGGCAGCCTTAGCGGGGACCGCATCGAGCATGCCGCAGTGACGCCACCGGAGTTGATGGACGCCATCGCCGAGCTGGGTCTGATGGTGGTGACCCAACCCAATTTCGTCGCCGAGCGCGGTGACGATTACCTGCGCGATGTCGAAGCCTCCGACCGTCCTTGGCTATACCGCTTGCAGGGCTTTGTGGATGCTGGCGTCGGCCTCGCGGGCAGTACTGACGCGCCGTTCGGCGAGCCCGACCCTTGGGCGGCGATGCAGGCGGCGGTGACGCGTCGCACGCCGGGCAATCAGACTCTGGGTGCCGAGGAAGCGCTGTCGCCGCAGGCCGCGTTGGACCTGTTTCTGGCGCCGCTGGCATCTCCGGGTGGCGCGCCGCGCAGGCTGGCGGTGGGGATGAGCGCCGACCTGTGTCTGCTCGACCGACCCTGGTCGGCGGCACTGGACCAGCTCGGCGCGGTCGTGGTGCGGCGGACCCTGCGCAACGGCGTTACGCTATACAGCGCTGACGATTGATTCGTTCAAAACCTGATGAAGATCCGCACGTTTACCGACGATGACCTCGCCGCAGTGGCCGCGCTGTTCACGGCGTCCATCCATGGTCTGGCGATTGGTCATTACGACGCCGCGCAGCGCGCGGCCTGGGCGCCGCAGCCGCCTGACCTGAGCGAGTGGAAGCCGCGCTTGCAGGGACTGACTACGTTGCTGGCCGACATGGACGGGCGGCTGGCGGGGTTTCTGGCCTACGCGGAGGACGGGCATGTCGATCTGCTGTACACCGCGCCGGACAGCCCGCGCAAGGGGGTGGCTTCGGCACTGTACGCCGAGGCGGAGGCGGCGCTGTTCGCCAGCGGCGTGCGCCGGCTCTACACCGAAGCCAGCCTAGTTGCGCGGCCGTTCTTCGAGCGCCAGGGCTTTGTGGTGCGCGAGGTCCAGGACGTCGAGCGCCGCGGCCTGGTCTTTCGCCGCTACGCGATGGACAAGACCTTCGCCGCAGCCGCCAGCTAGGCCATCACTTCAGCCGCGGGCAAACAGCGGCACGCCCGCAATCCAGGGATGGGCGAACATCAGACCCGCCGCAATGGCCAGTCCGATGATGGCGCTGATCAGGGTCTTGGCGGCGCCAACCTTCGGCGGCTTGACGCGCGCACCATCGCGGCGATTGATGAAGATCACCTCCAGCACCGCCCACGCCAGCAGGCCGCCGAACAGAATCACGGAGCGGGTCTCGCCATTGGCCAGCAGATGCGCCACCGCCCACAGCTTGACGCCGGTGAGCTGCGGATGGCGGATGTACTGCTTGATGTCGGTGGGCGCGCGCGCACTGATGAACAGGATCACGGCAATCGGCACCAGCAGCAGGGTCAGATGACGCATGCCCGGCGGTGGCAGCCATAGCGAGGTCGGCGGCATCGCGCGCCAGCCGATCACGATCAGCACCAGCGCCAGTACCAGCGTCAGCGAGAACAGCCCCTTGTAGGGGCCGAGGCCGATCTTGTTGATGACCGCGCTGCGGGCTTCGCTGCCGACGGCGACGAACAAATGGGTAACGGCCCACAGCAGCACGCCCAGGCTCAACAGCATGTCATCGCTCCCTTGAATTGCCGGCGCGAGCATAGCCGCTGGGCGGCTCCGGCTCCAGCTGCACCCTCATCCAAAGGGAGGATGTATTTCGAGAGGTCATTCTCGAAACTGCATCTCAATAGGCCGTTCAGGCCACTACAGGAGCCCGTCATGTGAGCAGCGGCAGTGCGCCGGCAGCAGGAGGCAGGAGCCGTGACCGCGGTAGCGGCGGTGTCCGCACCGCGCGTGGGGCGACCGCCGCGCGTGCACGCCCAGGACATCATCGCCGCGGCCATCGACATCGGCCTGGAGAAAGTCACGCTGAAGCAGGTCGCCGACCGCCTCGACGTCGGCATCGCCACGCTGTACCGCCATGTACGCAATCGCGATGAGCTGGTGCGCCTGGCGGCCTTCCGGGTGGCGCTGACGCGGCGCCTCGCGCGACGTCCGGCGGCCGTGGCCGAGCACTGGTCCGAGATCGCCATCGGCTATGCCGAAACCCTGTTCGAGTCCTTTGTCACCGAGCCGCAGCTGGTCTACGAGCTGATGAAGGGACGCCTGGGGCCGGACGTCGAGATCGATTTTCTGGAGCAGTTCCTGAAGGCGCTGGAACCTCATGGCTTCAGCGCGGAGCAGGGCGTGCGCCTGCACCACGCGATCGCGATGATGGCGATAGGCGCAGCGGTCGGCGCCAACTCGGTGACCGCGTGCCTGGCGTCCGGCGCGCCGCAGGACGTGGCCATGCGCCGCGCGCTCGCGGAACGCGAACCCGAGGAGTTGCCGCGCGTACGCAGTGCGCTGCAGGTCTATCTCGATACCGCGCCCGAACAATGGGTGCTGGCATTGCGCGATCTGCTGGTCGGCATTGCCCATCAGCGCGGCGAGACCCTGCCTGACCCCACCTGAGTGTCCCGGATATCAGCCGGCCGCCGACGCGGCCACGCCACAAGAGGAGCGTTTGCACATGAACAGCACAGCAGTCCCCGGCCGTATCGAGATTGACGGCACGATCTTCAATCCGTATTCCAAGGACTTCATCCGCTCGCCCTGGGCCACGTGGGAGCGCTTGGTCAAGGAGTACCCGGTGGCCTGGCACAAAGAGCTTCAGATGTGGGTGGTCAACAGCCATGACGCGCTGAACGACATGCTCAAGGACAACCGCTTCTCGACCAACTACAAGCACTGGGAGCATGCGCCTGCCCCGAAGCCGCTGGCCGAGCAGAATCATTTCGAGCGCGCCATCGACGCCGGGCTGTTCGCGGTGGAGCCCAAGGAGCACCTGCGGCTGCGTAAGCTGACGATGCCAGCGTTCTCGAAGCCGGTCATGGGCAAGATCGACGCCAAGATTCGTGACCTGATCGTGCAGTGCTTTGACGAGATCGGCACACCGGATCAGTTCGATGCGTTCACGATGATTGCCGAGAAGCTGCCGGTGCGCTCGATCGCGCGCATGGTCGGCGTGCCCACCAACATGGAAAGCTTCTTCCACGACTTTGCAGTGAACGTGGTCACGGCCACGCGCATCAACCTTCCGCCCAAGCGCCGCGAGCAGGCGATGCAGGACACGCTGCCCGGCTTCCAGTACTTCCTGGACCTGATCAAGGAGCGACGTGCGTTGCCGCATCCGGGCGACGACTTCATCGGCAGCCTGGTCTCGGCCTCGGACAACGGCGACAGCCTCAATGACTATCAGATTGTCTCGGTGATACAGGCGGTCATCGTGGCGGGCTCAGATACCGCAACCGATCTGCATACCTATGCGATCCAGGGCCTGCTCAGCAATCCGGACCAGTATCAGCTGCTGCGGGAGCGGCCGGAGCTGATGGAGAACGCCATCATCGAGCTGCTGCGCTATGGCGCCTTCGGCAAGACGCCGCAGTTCCGCTTTGTCTCCGAAGACCTGGAATGGCGCGGCCAGCACTTCAAGAAGGGGCAGTCGGTGCTGATCAACCTCACGGCTGCCTGGGTCGACCCCGCGAAATGGGAAAACCCGCGCAAGCTGGACATCACCCGCCGCCTGGACGGAAATCTGGTGTTTGGCGCCGGCGCACACTTCTGCATCGGCACCTACCTGGTGCGGGTGCAGGGCGGCTTGATGATTCAGGAGCTGATGAAGCGCTTTCCGAACGCCGAGCTGGTCAACGGCGACGGTGATGTCGAATACGACTACGCGCACCATAACGCGCGGCGCATCAATCGGCTCCTGGTCAAGACCAATGTCGAAGCGGCACGCAAGGCAGCCTAGGCGAGACGCGCGTAATGGAACAGTGGATCTGCGTGATATGCGGCTTCATCTACGACGAATCCGTGGGCATGCCGGAGCACGGCATTCCGGCGGGCACCCGGTTCTCCGATCTGCCCGAGGACTGGCAATGCCCGGAGTGCGGCTCGCCCAAATCGGCATTTGAAATCTACGTCGGCTGAACCGACCGCAGCCACCTCAACCAGGAACCCTGAATGGCCACCCGCCACGAAATGAAGGCGCGCTACCCGGCGCCCGCGGACACCGTATTGAAGATGATGACCGACCGGGCATTCCACACCCGCAAGCTCGATGGCATGGGCCTCAGCCAGTACCAGGTGCTGGATCACGCCTGCAGCGGGAACGATTTCCGCATACGCATAGAGCGCAAGGTGCCGGTGCAGATGCCCGGCATGAAGAAGGCTGCGGGCGAAACCACCGTAATCAACGAGGAGAGCTGGAATCTGGCGACCCGCAGTGGGCGCGTGCGGGTACAGCCGGCGGGCATGCCGGTGGAGATGAACGCGGAATTGTCGATCAGTGACGAAGATGACGGCAGCGTCATTACCTTTCAGTGGACCATCGACGCCAGGATCCCGGTGGTCGGTGCAACCCTGGAGAAGTTCATCGTTTCCGACATGGAGAGCCGCGCCGCCGAAGAGACCCGGGCGGCCGTCGCCCTGCTGGATGCGTATCGCTGAGGCTCGCTGAATGCGGCTTCGTCGGTTTGGATGAGGTCCGAGCGTGGGGCTGCATTACCATAGGCTGGTGGCTACCAAGCAGGCCGCGAGCGGATGTAAGCCCGTATAAACGTCGAGCCGGCACATATTCCGGCAGCGCGAGGAGAGAGCGATGAAGTTGAAATTGGCAGTGATGTCATGCGTGCTGGCCGGCAGTTTTGGTCTGCATGTGCCGCTGGCGGTGGCCAAGGTATCGCCCGAGAAGGCGGCTGAGCTGGATACCCCGAAGACGACCTGCATGGGCGCCGAGCGTGCCGGCAGCCCCAGTGGCGTCGCCGAGTACACGGGCAAGTGGTACAAGACCTGGCCTGGGGTCAAGAGCAAGCATGGCTTCGAGCCAGGGCCCTATGCCGACGAAAAGCCGGTGCTGACCATCACCGCGCAGAACTATCAGCAG
>JBFJJW010000217.1:0-5144 GCA_041612095.1 Solimonas sp.
CGCCGATTTTCCGAAGCTGATCCTGAATGCGCCGATGCCCGACGAGCTGCGCGAGGTGCTCGAAAAGCTCCCGCGCGCGCGTTGACCTGGGCCCAACTCGCGATCGTTGCAATGAATGACCTCAAGCTGCTGATTTTCGACTGGGATGGAACCCTGGCCGATTCTGCCGGACAGATCGTGGCGGCGATGCAGGCTGCGATCAGCGCGCTGGAGTTGCCGGCACGCAGCGATGCGTCGATACGCGAGTTGATCGGCTTGGGGCTGAACGAGGGGCTGCGCATTCTCTATCCGGATATCGAGTTGGATGGACTGCGACGTCTGCTCGATGGCTACCGTGCGAAATGGCTGGCAGAGGGCGCCGGTGAATCCGTGCTGTTCAGGGGCGCACTGGAGGCGGTGCAGGCCCTGCATGCCGGTGGCCTGCAGGTGGCCGTTGCCACAGGAAAGTCGCGCCGTGGCCTGGACCGCTCGCTCCGACATCACGGCGAGCTGAAACGCTTGCTCGTGAATTCGCGCTGCGCCGACGAAACGGCGTCCAAACCGGACCCACTCATGCTGCGTGAGCTGCTGGAGGACGCGCGTCTAAGGCCGGAGCAGGCCTTGATGATTGGCGACACCGAGTACGACGCGGCGATGGCCCGCGCGATCGGTATGCCCGCGCTGGGTGTCGCCTGTGGCGTGCACGCGCCGCAGCGCATCCTGCAGGCGGGAGCCCACGCCGTCATCGAGTCGGTGCGCGAACTGCCCGCGTGGCTGCGCGCGGCTCAGGGCAGGGCGTAGCCGGCGGCGCCGAGCAGGCGTCGGACCGCGATCAGCGGCAGGCCGATCAAGCCGGTGGGATCGTTGCTGTCCAGCGACTCGAACAGGCTGATGCCGTACCCCTCGCATTTGAAGCTTCCCGCGCAATCCAGCGCCGGTTCGGTGTCCACATACCGCTCGATCTGACTGCGGCTGAGGCTGCGAAAGTGGACCGTGGTGATGTCGGTGGCATCGTGCCAGCCCCCGCCATCCCACAGGGCGACAGCGGTCAGGAAGCGAATCTGGCGCCCTGAGACGGCCAGCAGCTGTTCGATCGCCGCCTCGGGGCTGCCGGGCTTGCCGAGTATCCGCGACTCGTCGATTGCAGCGGCCTGATCCGAACCGAGCACCCAGCGACCCGGATGCGCGGATGCCAGTACCTGCGCCTTGGCTCTGGCCAGCCGGCGCACCAATGCGCCGACGGTCTCGCCGGGCGCCGGTGTTTCATCGACGTGGCTGGCGCAAGTGGTGAACGGGATGCGTAGCCGCGACAACAGTTCGGCCCGGTAGCGCGATGCCGAGGCCAGGATCAGCGGCTGGTCTGGGTTAATCATTGAAATTCTTTGACTTTCATAGGGCGCGTCACTATGATTCGCGGCCCTTGTTCGGGCAAGCTGGTGAGGCTGGCGATGGCGGTTCCGCAGCGCGTTAGGGCGTCCAGCGCCGTCTCCCAGGCGGCCCGCTATGAGGGCAGTGTTGCAGTGGCCTCACTGCCGCGATTGCGCGAGTTGCTGGCCACGGATGCGGCGACGGTAGAAGTCGACCTTGGAGCTGAAAAAGCCTTTGGCCGCAATAGTTTGAAGGGAACACTGCGCGGCGCGCTGCTATTGCAGTGCCGGCGCTGCGACAAGAATTATGTATGGCAGCTGGAGAGTCGGCTGGATTTATGCCTCGTTGAGAGCGAGGAGCAGGAGCGAGCGGCGCTGGAAAGCGCCGATCCCTACTGGGTCCAGGACGATCAGCTGCCGCTGCACGAGATCATTGAGGATGAGGTGATATTGGCTTTGCCGATGCTGCCTCGTTGTCCGACATGCGAAAGTATCGTTCGTGACGCGCCGCTGCCGAAAGGCGAGGTCGCGCCAAAGCGTCGCGAGAATCCCTTCGCGGCGTTGAAAGAACGTTTCAAATCAGATCAGTAGTCGTTTTGGGGCACTAGGCCCGACGGAGTAGAGCAATGGCTGTTCAGGATTCCAAAAAGTCGCGCGCTTATCGCGGTCACCGCCACGCGCATTGGAAGCGCAAGGCGCAAGTGCCCGCGCTGTCCACCGATCCGACCTCGGGTGAGACCCATCGTCGTCATCATGTAACCGAGGACGGCTACTACCGTGGCCAGAAGGTTATCGACACGGCGGTTGTGGCCGACGAGGCCAGCGAGTAGGCCTGCTTCCGGGCGACTGTTACCCGACGGGCACGCCTTCGTGGCCCCCGTTGTTCTCGCGGTAGACGCAATGAGTGGCGACCACGGCCTGGATATGGCCGTGGATGCCGCTCTGCTTGCGTTGTCCGAGAGGCCCGACTTCAATCTGGTACTGGTCGGCGATCAGACCCGACTGCAGCAGGCGCTGAAGCAGCGCCGACACGTACCCGATACCCGGTTGCGTGTGCACCACGCCAGCGAGATTGTCGGCATGGAGGAGTCTCCCTCCAAGGCCCTGCGCGGCAAGAAAGACTCCTCGATGCGGGTTGCCATCAACCTGGTCAAGGATGGGCAGGCCCAGGCAGCGATCTCGGCGGGCAACACCGGTGCCCTGATGGCGACCGCCAAGTTTGTACTGAAGACGCTGCCCAATATCGATCGTCCTGCCATCATCTCCGCGATTCCATCGCTGAACGGTCATGTGCACATGCTGGATCTGGGTGCCAACGCCGAGTGCACAGCAGAACAACTGCTGCAATTTGCCGTAATGGGCTCGGCGCTGGTGACAGCCAACTACGGCATCGAGCGCCCCAGCGTCGGTCTGCTGAACATCGGCGAAGAGGAAATCAAGGGCAATGCCGTAATCAAGCAGGCGGCCGCCCTGCTGCAGAGCTCCGGCCTGCGCTACATCGGCTTCATTGAAGGTGACGGCATTTTCCTCAAGGATGTCGATGTCGTTGTCTGTGATGGCTTTGCCGGCAATATCGCGCTGAAGACCGGTGAAGGGGTCGCCAAGCTGATCAAGCACTTCATGCAGCAGGAGTTCACGCGATCGCTGGCCACGCGCCTGGCGGCACTCGCGGCCATGCCGGCATTGAAGGCACTGGGACGACGCATGGACCCGCGCAACTACAACGGCGCAAGCTTTGTTGGTCTCAACGGTATCGTCATCAAGTCACATGGCAGCGCAGATGCACATGCCTTCGCCAACGCCATCCAGGTTGCCTTGCGCGAAGTCCAGAACGAGGTGCCGCTGCGAATCAGCCGGCTGATGGCGAGCGCCACGGCCGCAAGTGCCGGTGATCATTCGGCGTCAGCGGCCTGAAGGCGTCTCGAGTCGCTGCGCCGAGGCCGCAACTGCTACTTGACCAGCTGGTTGAGGTCGAAGATGGGTAACAGGATCGCCAGCACGATCAACAGCACGATGCCGCCCATCGCCAGAATGAGCACCGGCTCGAATACGCCCATCAGCGCCGCCACCAGCGTTTCGACTTCGCGCTCCTGATTCTCGGCGGAGCGATCAAGCATTTCGTCGAGCTTGCCCGAGGATTCACCGCTGGCAAGCAGGTGCACGGTAATTGGCGGAAACAGCTTGCTGGCCGCCAGCGACCGGCTCAGTGCGCCACCTTCCCGCACCTTGGCCGCCGCCGCCTCGATGGCATCGCGCATCGGCAGATTGGTGACCACCTGCGTGCCGATGCGCAGGGCGTCGAGTATCGGCACGCCGGCACCGAACAGTATGCCCAGCGTGCGCGTGAAGCGGCCGGTATTGATGCCGCGGGTGAGGCGGCCAATCAGCGGCAGGCGCAGGATCAGTCGATGCACCTTTCGACGAAAGGCGACTCCGCGCATCAGTCGGGAAAACAGGAACAGCGCCGCTGCCAGCAATACCAGCAGCACGATGCCGTAGTCGCGCAGGAAGTCCGAGGTCGCGATCAAGCCACGGGTCAGGGGCGGCAGTGTGGCGTCTATGCTGTCGAAAACTTCGACAACCTGTGGAACGACGTAGGTCAGCAGCAACATCACCACGCTGATGGCTACAACCGTAAGGATTGCCGGATAGAACGCCGCGAGCATGATCTTCTGCTGCATGACCTGGCGACGTTCGACGTAATCAGCGAGACGCTCGAGGATGTGGTCGAGCTTGCCGGACTGCTCGCCCGCTTCCACAGTGGCGCGAAACAGGGGTGGAAATGCATTGGGAAACTGATTCAGCGAGTGCGCCAGTGAACTGCCCTCGACAACCCCGGCGCGCACACCGAGCGCAATCCGCTTGACGCGTTTGCCCTCACTTTGCTCGGAGACTGCGGTCAAGGCCTCGTCAAGCGGCAGGCCGGAGCGTACCAGCGTCGCCAGCTGGCGGGTGAACAGCGACAGTTCGGTGTGACTGACGCTTCCGCCGCCACTGCCGAACAGGCCGCTACCCCCGCTGCGGGACTCAGCAACTTGCGTGACTTCCAGCGGCGTGAGTCCACGCTCGCGCAGCATCGCGCGCGCGTGGCGTGGCGTGTCGCCTTCGATCAGGCCCCTGGTCTGCCGCCCGCGGGCGTCCAGGGCACTGTATTCGTAGGCGGCCATGGCCCGTTACTCTTCGATGGTGACGCGCAATACTTCGCGCAGCGTGGTCAACCCGGCCAGCACCTTGTTGCGACCCGATTGCAGAATGCCGGGGTAGCGGGTTCGGGCATAGGTTTCCAGGCTTTGCTCCGAGGCATTGTCGTGGATCATGGTTTCGAGCTGGCGATCAACTTCGATGATCTCGTTGATGCCGCTGCGGCCCAGAAAGCCGGTATGCCGGCAGGCGGGACAGCCTGTGGGTTGATAGAGCGTGATATCACGCTCCGGATCCACCCCGAGCTGTTCCTTCTCGGCTCGACTGGCCTCATACGGCGTCTTGCACAGCGCGCCTAGCTGTCGTACCAGCCGCTGCGCCATCAGACCGATCAGCGATGACGACAGCTGGTAGGGCTCCACCCCCATGTCGCGCAGTCGGGTCACGGCGCCGACAGCGGTATTGGTGTGCAGGGTCGACAGCACCAGGTGACCGGTCTGGGATGCCTGCACCGCAATCTGGGCCGTATCCAGGTCGCGGATCTCACCCACCATGACAACGTCCGGATCCTGGCGCAGGATCGCGCGCAGGCCGCGCGCAAACGTCATCTCGACCTTGGTATTGACCTGGGTCTGGCCAACGCCGTCGATGTAATAC
>JBFJJW010000218.1:0-5133 GCA_041612095.1 Solimonas sp.
GCACCCATCAGGATCGTATTGGCGGCGAAGGCTTGGCGCGCAAACGCAGTGCTGCGGCGCCAGAAGCCCATCAGGACCAGAATTCCCGCGAGCGCCAATAGCTGGCCGATTTCCACGCCGACATTGAACGCGAGCATGTTCACGATCAGACCGTCCTCGGCCAGCTCGAAGTCCTGCAACTTGGTCGCCAGTCCAAATCCGTGGAAGAAGCCGAAGATCAGCACGGCGGCGCGCGCGTCCGGCTGCACTCCGAACCAGGTCTTGAACGCACCGAGATTATCGAGTGCCTTGTAGACCACCGACAGGCCAATGATCGCGTCCACCAGAAAGGGGTTCACATGCGTGCCACTGAGCACACCGTACAGCAGGGTGCTGCTGTGGCCGACGGCGAACAAGGTCACATACAGACCGACCTCGCGCAGGCGGTACAGGAAAAAGATCACGCCGAACAGGAACAGCAGGTGGTCGTAGCCAGTCACCATGTGCTTGGCACCGAGATACAGATAGGGCAGGAGTTGCTCGCCGCTGCTGCCCTCGATGAAGGCATGGTCGCCCTCGGCCACGCCATGCGCATGGGCCAGCGGCGACAGCAGCAGCGCAAGCACGGCGAACGCGGCCTTGCGCCACAGCGGCGCGGGATATCGCGGGTTCATTCGATCTCCAATCGCGGCCGGCATCCGGGCGCTAACGCGCCCGGATGAGCGCCGGCTCATTTCGCCTTCTTGTCAGCGGGCTTTGCGGTGTCCGCCGCCTTCTCTTCCTTGATCGCGGCCGGATCTGCAGCAGCTTCCGCCTTCTTGTCCGCAGCTGGCGCGCCGACCTTCGGAGGAGGCGTGGACGGCGCGGAGTCGTGATCGTGGTCGCCGTGGGCAATCGTGGCGGTAGCAAACACAGACAGCAACGCAGCAGTCAGCAGTTTCATGGAAATGACTCCTTGGGTGTGGTGAGACATCAGGCTATTCGAGCAGCAGGTTCGGCTTGCGGTTCGACACGGCCGGCGAGCAGCCGATACAGGCCGGGCAGTACGAGCAAGGTGAGCAGGGTCGAGGAAACGATGCCGCCGATCACCACGGTCGCGAGCGGCCGCTGCACCTCGCTGCCGATCCCGGTGTTGAAGGCCATGGGCACGAATCCGAGTCCGGCAACCAGGGCGGTCATCAGCACCGGACGCAAGCGCGTCATCGCGCCCTCGATGATCGCCTCGTCGAGCAAGGTTCCGTGTGCACGCAGATCGCGAATGAAGCTGACCATGACAAGGCCATTGAGCACCGCAATACCTGAAAGCGCGATGAAGCCGACGCCGGCCGAGATCGACAGCGGGATGTCGCGCAGCCACAGCGCGAGTACGCCACCGGTGAGCGCCAGCGGCACGCCGCTGAAGATCACCGCAGCATCACGGATCGAACCGAGCGCCATCAGCAGCAAGCCGGCGATCAGGATCAAGGTCACCGGTACGACGACGGCCAGCCGCTGCGACGCAGACTGCAACTGCTCGAAGGTGCCGCCATAGGCGATCCAGTAGCCGGGTGGCAGCTCGACATTCTCGGTTACGGCCGCCTGCACGTCCTGCACGAATGACCCGAGATCACGGCCGCGCACGTTCGCGGTCACAACCACGCGCCGCTTGCCGTTCTCGCGGTTGACCTGGTTCAAGCCGATGCCGGACTCGAAGCCCGCAATCTCACCGAGCGGCACGAAACTGCCGCCGGGCAGCGGAACTGGAAGATGCTCCAGCGCGGCGGGATCGGCGCGCAATCTTTCAGGCAGGCGCACGACGATGGCGGCACTGCGATCGCCCTCGTAGTAGCGGCCGGCGGTCGTACCGCCCAGCGCCGTGGCCACCAGATCCTGCACCTCGGCAAGCGAAAGCCCGAGTCGCGCCATGGTCTCGCGCCTGGGCACCAGGGTCAGCAGCGGCAAGCCGGTGGTCTGCTCCACCGCAATGTCCGCCGCGCCGCTCACGGACTCCACCGCCGCGCCGATCTGCTCGCCGAGCGCCACCAGGGTTTCGTGGTCATCGCCGAACACCTTCACCGCGAGTTCCGCGCGCACGCCGGCAATCAGCTCGTTGAAGCGCATCTGAATCGGCTGCAGGAACTCGTAGCGATTGCCTGGAATCGGCATCACCGCTGCCTCGATGTCCGCCACGACCTGCGCCTTGGTCTTGCGCGGATCGGGCCATTCGCTGCGATCCTTCAGGATGATGAAGTTGTCGGCTACGCTCGGCGGTGCGGCTTCGGTTGCCACATCCGCCGTGCCGATCTTGGCAAACACCCGCTCGACTTCCGGCACGCTCTTCACGGCTTCCTCGAGTTGCTGTTGCATGGACACCGCCTGCGACAGCGAGGTTCCGGGAATGCGCAGCGCGTGCATCGCTATGTCACCCTCGTCGAGATTGGGCAGGAACTCGCTGCCCATGCGGGTAGCAAGCACCGCGCTGCCGAGCACCAGCAGCGCCGCGGCCGCGAGCATCCCCCAGCGCAGACGAAGCGCCGCCTCCAGCAGTGGCCGGTACACGCGGCTCGCGCCACGCATGATGACATTCTCCCTCTCCGCCACCGGCCTGCGGAACAGCAGCGCGACGCCGGCCGGCACGAAGGTCAGCGACAGGATCATCGAGCTGACCAGCGCGATCACCACCGTCAGCGCCATTGGGTGGAACATCTTTCCTTCAATGCCTTCGAGCGCAAAGATCGGCAGGTACACCGCGGTGATGATGAACACGCCGAACAGCGCCGGTCGCATGACCTCGCGAGTGGCCTCGAACACGAGTTCCAGACGCTCCCTCAGGGGCATCACGCCGCTGCTCTCTCGCGCTTCCCGAGAGAGCCGCCGCAGGCAGTTCTCCACGATGATGACCGCGCCGTCGACAATCAGGCCGAAGTCCAGCGCGCCCAGACTCATCAGGTTCGCGCTGGTCCGGCTCTGCACCATGCCGGTGATGGTCATGAGCATCGCGAGCGGAATCACCATCGCGGTGAGGATTGCTGCGCGCACATTGCCGAGCAGCAGGAACAGCACCACGACGACGAGCAGCGCACCTTCCAGCAGGTTCTTCTCGACCGTCGCCAAGGTCTTGTCGACCAGGGTCATGCGGTTGTATGCGGTGGTAACGATCACGCCGGCCGGAAGGCTGTGCTTGATGCTCTCCAGTTTCTCGGCCACCGCGTGGGCCACTGTGCGGCTGTTCTCACCGATGAGCATGAACACCGTGCTCATCACCACCTCGCGCCCGTTCTGCGTTGCCGCACCGCTGCGCAACTCATGGCCTAGACTGACCGTGGCCACGTCCCGCACACGCAAAGGAACACCGTCCTGCTGGCGCAAGACGATGTCCGCAAGCGCGTCCAGGTCTTCGGCCTGACCCGGCATGCGCATGAGCTGCTGCGTGCCATTGCGCTCGATAAAGCCTGCGCCGCGATTCCCGTTGTTTGCCTCCACGGCCGTCACCAGTTCGGCATAGCTGAGGCCGTAGGCAAGCAACCGCGCCGGGTCCGGGGCGATGAGAACTTCCTTGCGATAGCCGCCGATAGGATTGACCTCCACCACGCCGGGCACGCGCAGCAGCTGCGGGCGGATGATCCAGTCGTGCACAGATCGCAGGTCCATCGTTGTCATCGGCGTGCCGTCGGCGTTGGTTGCGCCCGGTGCAGCATCGACGGTGAACATCACGATCTCGCCCAGCCCCGTGGCGATAGGGCCGAGGGTGGCCTCCAAACCCGGCGGCAGCGCGGCGGCGAGCCCGCCCAGACGTTCTGCGACCTGCTGTCGCGCGAAGTAGATGTCGGTGCCGTCTGCAAACACCACCGTCATCTGCGCCAGCCCGTAGCGCGACAGCGAGCGCGTGTACTTGAGGCGCGGCATGCCGGACATGGCGTTCTCCAGCGGCACGGCGATGCGCTGCTCGGCCTCCAGTGGCGTGTAGCCCGGCGCCTCGACGTTGACGATCACCTGCACATTGGTGATGTCCGGCACCGCGTCGATGGGCAGGCGCAGGAAGTTGTAAACCCCCAGCGCCACGATGCCGACGGCAAGTACCATCACCAGCCAGCGGCGGGCGATGGCAATACGAAGGATGTAGTCGATCATTGAAGCCTCAGGCGGCCAGGCCGTGGTGACGCTGCACCCACAGCAGCGCGCTGTAGGCCAGAACGGTGATCCCGCTCGACAGCACCAGCGAGAGATAGAACGGCAGTCCCGCGCGTATCAGCGCGGGCAAGGCCAGAAACAGCGCCAACGAGGGCAGCACCAGCCAGAAGATCTGGCCGGCGAGCGCAGCCACCTGCTGCGCTTCGCCGGTGTCGTGATACAGCCAGATCAGCGCCAGCAGCGAGGTCAGCGGCAGTGACGCAAGCAGCGCAGCGGCCGTGGTGCTGCGCCGCGCCAGCTCGCCGATGGCGACGACGATGGCTGCGGTGAGCGCGTACTTGAGGAGCAAGGGCATGGCAGATCGTCCTAGTGGTCGTGGGACGCGCCAGACTTCTCGATATCGGCCTTGATCACGAAGCTGCCCTCGCTCACGTAGGTCTCGCCGGGATCGATGCCACCGAGCACCTCGGTCCATTCGCCGTACTGGCCGCCGAGTTCGAGCATGCGCACCTCGTAGGTCTCGCCGACCTGTGCGTAGACCACGGTGAAATCGCGGAAGGGCTGCAAGCCGGCGGTCTTCACAGCAAGCGGCACGTCGCGCTGACTGATTGCAACGTCGGCAGTGATCAGGCTGCCCGGCAGGAACGTAATCGCATCGCTTTCAATCGGCACACGGGCGACGACCGACTGGTTCGCGCCCAGCTGGGGCGCGATGCGCGCGATGCGGCCGGTGGCCGTGGCCTGCGCATCGGCGAGTCGCAGCGTCACCGCCGCGCCGGGCTGTACCCGCGCACGATCACGCGGGAACACCGAGAGCTCCGCCATCACGGCCGTCGGATCGGTCACCGTAAACAGTACGCGCTCGCCAGTCTGCTCGCCTGCATTGGCGTCGCGCGCGGTGATCACGCCCGCCAGCGGTGCAGTCAGCGTGTACTCGCGCAGGCTGTCGTTGGCCTCGATGGTTGCCAACACTTCGCCGCTCCGCACCTCATCGCCGAGCCCCTTCCTAACGCTACGGATCAGGCCCGGATAACGCGCGCTGAC
>JBFJJW010000219.1:0-5085 GCA_041612095.1 Solimonas sp.
ATCACGTGACTGTAAGGTACTGCAGCCGGACGCAGCGCCTCCGGCAACCGCTGGGCGATCTTGCGCGCAAACGGGACGCCTGCGAGCGCATCTAGCTGCGGGCTTCTTGGCGAGACCAGCCCGACCCAGAACCGACCGTGCAGGCCGCGACTGATATTGTCCGGGAAGCCGGGCAGATTCTCGATCAGCACTTCAGAGGTGTCAGCCTTGTCACCCTTGAGCCAATGGCGCCACACGCGGTATTCCGCGGTTTCATTGACCAGCAGGTAGTCGGCATTGGGGCCCACGGCCACGCCGTTGGCAAAGTGCAGGCCGCGCATCAGCACGGTGGTCTCGCCGGTGTCCATGTTGTAGCGCAGGATGCGGCCGGTATCGCCATGCTCAAGGAAATCCGGCATGACCTCATGCACGCCGAAGCGGGAGGAAGCATCCGAGAAATACACGTAGGGCTCGCCGGGGTAGGCGTCTACATCATCCACGAACTTGAACGGCACACCGTCTGCGGTGGTGGACAGCACCTGCACGCGGCCATCGTCATGAATCTGTACCAGGCCCTTGATGGCATCGGCCGCCAGCAGCTCGCCCTTGGGGCCAAAGCCCATGCCCAGCGGCCGGCCGCCGGTATTGGCCAGCAGCTCGCCCGTGTTGTCGCCGGGGGCAAAGCGCATCACACGGCCGTCATCAAAACCGGCGTAGATGCGGCCCTGGTCATCTATGAGCACGCCCTCGGGGCCATGGCCCACGCCTTCAGCCAGGCGTTCGATGCCCTTGAGCTGCTCGTTGTAGGGGTAGGCGCTGGCCGGCGGCGGCGTGGGCGGGTTCCAGGCCACAGGCTCGATCGGCACCGGCCAGAACAGTAGATAGGCCGCCAGAGCGCCGACCACAACCAGTATCCCCATCAGCTTGCTCATGCGTGCTCCCCTTATGTTTGCGCCCGATTGTCAACGCCAGCCCGTGGCCCTGTCCACGCTGCGGCCGCGCCCGGCGATTCCCCTATAATGTTTCCGCAGACTGTGGGGCCGGCGGCTTGCCGGCCGCACGCAGATCTAAGCCTGGCACAGCGCGGTGCATAACGGCGCTGTACGTGTCCTTGGGGAGGCGCGGGCAGGCCATAAACCGATTACAAGCTCGAATGGGGGCACTATGTCTTTGAAGAATCCGATCGAAACGTTGTTGCAGTGGGCCAAGGAGCGGCCCAATCAGATCTGGCTGAATCAGCCGATCAACGACGTTTGGACCAAGTACACCTGGGCGGAATGCGAAGCCCAGGTCCGGTCGATGGCCACCGCGCTGCGCAATCTGGGCCTGCCGCCCGGGGCCCGCATTGCCATCTCGGGCCGCAACACGGCGCACTGGTTCCTGGCCGACATGGCCATTTCCATGGCCGGCTACATCAGCGTCGGCCTGTATCCGAAGCAGGCCTGCGAAGCGGTCAAGTTCATCTTCGAGCATTCCGAAACCAAGGCCGTGTTCGTGGGGCCGATGCCGGACCCGCAGGAGTTCATGGACACCCTGCCCAAGGGCGTCATCACCATTGCCATGCCCTACCCGGACGTTCCGGCCTGCGACAAGAACTGGAATGATCTGGTTCGCGCGTCCGAGCCGTTTGCCGGCTATCAGGCCCCGGACCCGAAAAGCCTGGTCACGCTGATCTATACCTCCGGTACCACCGGCAACCCCAAGGGCGTGATGATCACCGGCGAGAACATGATGTTCGCTGCCAACGGTCTGGTGAAGGCCATGCCGGCGCAGGGTCATGAGCGTTTCTTCTCCTATCTGCCGCTGGCGCACGCCTTCGAGCGCGGCGCCGTGGAACTGGCGTCGATCTACTTTGGCGCCGAGGTGTTCTTCCTGGAGAATCTGGAAAAGCTGGCCGAGCAGCTGAAGCAAGTAGCGCCGACGCGCTTCTTCGGCGTGCCGCTGGTCTATGGCCGCATCCAGACCGGCGTGCTCAAGAAGATGCCGCAGGCCAAGCTGGATCGCCTGCTGAAGATTCCGCTGCTGTCGTCGCTCATCAAGAAGAAGATCAAGGCCGGCGTCGGCCTGCAGAACGCGCGCTACCTGTTTGCCGGTGCCGCGCCGATGCCGATTCCGCTGATGAACTGGTTCGAGAAGCTTGGCATCACCGTGCTGCAGGGCTACGGCATGACCGAGAACAATATCTACGCCACGGCCAATCTGCCCAAGGCCAACCGCATCGGCTCCGTGGGCCGTGCGATGCCCGGTGCGGACATGCGCATCGCCGAAGACGGCGAGATCCAGTACAAGCATGCGGGTGTTACCACCGGCTACTACAAGGATCCCGAGAAAACTGCGGAGCTGTTCACCGAGGACGGCTGGCTGCGCACCGGCGACAAGGGCCGCATAGACGAAGACGGCTATCTGTACATCACCGGCCGCACCAAGGACATCTTCAAGACCTTGAAGGGCAAGTACGTGGCCCCGGCGCCGATCGAAGGCGCGCTGTCACGCAATACCGATATCGACCAGCTGTGCTTTGTCGGTACCGGCCTCAAGCAGCCGATCATGGTGATCACGCTGACAGAGCCGGGCCAGAAGAAGCCGCGCCCCGAGGTTGAAAAGGGCCTGATCGCCGACATGGCAGCGGTCAACGAGACGCTTGAGCCACACGAACAGATTGCCAAGATCGTCGTTGCCAAGGATGCGTGGACGATCGAGAACAGCATCATGACGCCAACCATGAAGGTCAAGCGCAACGAAGTTGAAAAGCGCTACCTGTCGCTGCTCGAAAGCTGCGCCGGCGACGTCAAGACCAAGGTGGTCTGGGAATAGGCTGACCGCTGCAGAAAAAAGGCCCCTCTGCGTGAGGGGCTTTTTTGTGGCCGGCTCAGCCAGGATCAGGAGAAGACGATGGTCTTGTTGCCGTTGACGATGATCCGGTCCTCCACATGCCAGCACACGGCGCGCGCCAGCACCTGGCGTTCCAGATCGCGCCCCAGGCCGCGCAGATCGAGCACCTCGTCACGATGTGACACGCGCGCCGTGTCCTGCTCGATGATCGGCCCCTGATCCAGATCGGCGGTGACGTAGTGCGCGGTGGCGCCGATCAGCTTCACCCCACGCTCATATGCCTGACGATACGGGTCAGCACCGGCAAACGCCGGCAGAAACGAGTGGTGGATGTTGATGATGCGGCTGGCGTAGTGCGCAACAAACTCCGCGGACAGCACGCGCATGTAGCGCGCCAGCACGATCAGATCGGTCTGCCCATGCAGCAGCTGCAGCATCTGCTGCTCGGCCTGCGCGTGGGTCGCAGCATCGATCGATACATGCTCGAAACGCACGCCGAAGCGCTCGACCGCCTCGCGCAGATCGGCGTGGTTGGAAATCACCAGTGGAATATCCACGCGCAGCTCGCCGCGCTGCCAGCGCCACAGCAGTTCCATCAAGGCATGATCATGCCTGGAGACCAACACTGCCATGCGCAGCCGATCAGCCGCGTAACTGATGTGCCAGTCCATCGCGAAGCGTTGGGCCACGGCCTCGCGAAACGCATTGGCCAGCGCATCGCGACTCAGGTCCAGATGCGGGGTCTGGAACTCCAGCCGCAGAAAGAAGCGCCCGCCTTCGGGGTCGGTGGAGTGCTGATCCAGTTCGGTGATGTTGACGCCGTGCTGGAACAGAAACGTGGTGACCGCAGAGACGATGCCGGGCCGGTCCGGGCAGGCAATCAGCAGACGGGCGGTGGTGTCGGGCTCAGTGGTCATCGGTGGGTGCGCTCGGAAGCGGACGGCGCCAAGCATGCGCCGGGCGGGCTTTATACCCGGTCCCGGCGCGGCGTGCAGACCGTACGCGCAACGCGCGCCCTTCAGCCCTTGAGAAGGGCCTTGAGCTTGGCGGCTTCCTCAGGGAACCACGGCCCATTGGCCTTCAGGGCCTCGGCAACCACGCGCCGGGCCTCGGGTTCGCGCTCCAGCGCCTGCAGCGCGGCCACCCGCTGTTGCGCCACGTTCAGACGGTTGATGCCGTAGGCCTTCGCCGCCGCCTGCTCCAGATACGGCAGCGCGGCTGCGGCATCTGCGCGCGCAAGCAGGCTGCGGCCGTGGCGGTAGGCGTACACGTAATCCTCGGGCCAGGCGGCGATCAGCCTGGGCATCAGGGCATCCAATGCGCGGTAGTCGCCGGTCAACTCCGCAAGCTGCGCCGTGTAGACGCGCAGGTTGTCGTCGAGATTGCGGTCCTGGCCGTGGGCGCCGTCCAGCCGCTGTGTCAGATCCTCAATCGCACGCGTCAGCAGAGCCTGCTGCGCCTTGCCATCCGCCAGCGCGCCGTACAAATCCACACCGGTCAGAATGATCGAACGCTGGTCGGCACAGGGCTGCGCGCTGAACACGCCACTGGCAATCAGCGTCTCCATGGGCGCGCGCTGCGCCGCCAGCCGCGAGCGGGCATCGGCCTGCTGCTCGACGACAGCAAGGTAGCGGTCCAGTTCATAGGCGCGCTCGCAGCCGAGGTCGCCCGCCAGCACGCGCTGGCCGCTTTCGAGCGCGGCGGCAACATCCTGAGCTTGTGCGGCCTGCATGAATCGCAAGCGTTCGACCAGCAAGGTGGCTTCTGCGTCGAGCTTCACAGCCTTGGCGGCCGCATCCGGCAACGCCGAAACCCAGCGCAAGCCGCCCTCGGCATCGTAGCGGGCGAGATAGGCCCGCAGCACGGTGCGCGCGCCGGCGACCGCTGCAGCGGAGCCGTCGCCTACCTCGGCCGCCAGCGCCTTCATCGACTGGCCGCGATCAAGAATGGCGTTGATCTCGGGGTAGAACTCGGCGCGCGTCTTCTCGGCGAGGATGCGGCCCAGTTCCTCGCCCTCGGCATCCAGCACCAGATAACTCGGCAGCGCCTTGATGCCATAGCGCGCCTTCAGTGCTGCACCCTCGGGGGCATCGGCATCGACCTGCACGACGACTGCACGCTGCTGGACCTGCTCCCATTCCGCGCCGGTCAGCACGTGGGTGGCCATGTAGTAGCAGGAGTAGCACCAGGGTGCGTGGAAATCGAGCAGCAGCGGCAGCTGACGGCGCGCTGCGAGCGTGCGCGCCTCCTCAAAGCTCAGGTGGCTGGCGGCGG
>JBFJJW010000220.1:0-5025 GCA_041612095.1 Solimonas sp.
CGCCGCTGCCAGCCTGATCCTGGTGCACCTGTCGCGCTGGAGCGAAGAGCTGATCCTGTGGGCAACGCCGATGTTCGCGTTCGTGGATTTGCCAGATCGGTTTTGCACCGGCTCGTCGATCATGCCGCAGAAGAAGAACCCGGACGTGCCAGAGTTGGTGCGCGGCAAGACCGGGCGCGTCATCGGCAATCTGAATGCGCTGTTGGTGCTGATGAAGGGCCAGCCGCTGGCCTATAACCGCGACAACCAGGAAGACAAACCACCGGTATTCGACACGGTGGATACGGTATCGATCTGCTTGCAGGTCTATGCCGAAATGATTCCGCACATAGGCGTGCGCCGCGAGAACTGCCGCGCGGCTGCAGCCAAGGGCTTCTCCACTGCCACCGACCTGGCCGACTATCTGGTGAACAAGGGCTTGCCGTTCCGCGACGCGCATCATGCGGTGGGTAGCGCGGTGGCCTATGCCGCCAGCAAGGAATGTGAGCTCGCCGCCTTGCCGCTGGACGAGCTGCGTCAGTTCTCGGCGCTGATCGCTGACGACGTATTCGCCCACATCACGCTCGAAGGCTCACTGAACGCGCGCAATCACTACGGCGCCACCGCCCCATCGCAGGTGCGCGCGGCGATCGCGCGGGCGCGCGCTACGGTGCGGTAGCGGCATCCGGCCACATCGCGTGCGGGCCTGAATCCGCCCGCACTCAGCGGGCGCAGAGCAAGTCTGCGTCCAGCCTGAACAGGCGCGCGGCGTTGCCGCACAGTATGTCCCGCTTCTGTGATTCGCTCAGGAACTCGGCATCACGTATGGATGCGATCGCGGCCGCCATTGGAAAGCCGTCCGAACCGAACAGGATGCGTTTCTCGAAACCCAGTTCGATCAGGCGCCGCAGATAGGCGTGAAACACCGGCATCGGCTGCACGAAGTTGATTGCGGATATATCGACATGCAGCTGCGGATACAGCGACAGCATCGCAATCATCTCCTCCACATATGGCACCCCGCCGTGCATGGCGTAGATCGGCAGCTTGGGGTGGCGGATGAGCACCTCCTCCAGAAGCAAGGGGCGACCGAGGTTGGCGCGGAAGTTGGGGCAGCAGTTGTAGGGCGTGCCCGGATACGAGAGGCCCGTGTGTACGCCAGCCGGCACGCCGAATTCCGCAGCCAGGGCGTAATAGGGATCCAGGGCCGGGTCAGCCGGTGACATCCCGGCGTACTGCGTCGTGATCTCGCCCAAGGCGCCGAGCTGCCCTGCCGCGTACTGCGCCCGCAGCCACGCCAGATCAGGTAGCGACTGGCCGCTGGAGAAGCACTCGCGCCCACCCAGAGGCGCGCGGCCGTTCTCGCAGGGCAGCATCGCCGAGGCAATGAAGCGCTGCGGTGCAACTTTTTTCCAATGCTCGACAAACGCCATCGGCCCGCTGATAACCATCAGACGAACGGCGTTGGCATCCATTTCGGCCAATACGTCCTTGAGATGCGCGGCATTCTCGGCCTGCTCCGGCGTGCCGGTGCCCCGCCAACTCGAAGGTCCCGCATGGCCGTGAACGTCGATCACCGTCCAGGGCGTGTCAGCGCCGATCGCAGCAGTAGCTTGCGCCCAGGTCAGCATCAGTACCGCGACTGCGATCCAGACTCTCATTGGGGGCCCTCACCTGTCACGGCTTGAATGAACCTGCAGCCTAGGATGCCAGTTCTGGGCCCATCCTACGCCGGCGCAAGAGAATGACCGCGATGATTCCTGCGCATCCCAGCGCGACCAGCGCCGGATACAGCACGGTGGCCGCCGAGTAGCTCTCCAGCGCCACAATGACCAGCAGATTGCGCACCAGGAACAACGCAAAGAATCCGGCGGATTCGGAATACGGTGACGCGTGCACCTTACGCAGCGTCGGGCCAAAGCCCAGCAGATCGACAACCGTCAGCACAATGACGGCGCCAAGCGGATCGGCGGTCAGATACCAGACCGGCAGCGAGGACATCGCCGCCAGAAAGAATACCCAGTCGCCCGCGGTGATGCCGACATCGGCTCGCTTGGCATAGGCAAGCGCGGCGATGACCAGGCTGATCGCGCCCGATACGCCGACGGCCCACGCGCCCGCGCCGCCGTCGGCTTCGCCTTGCGCAAACGCGACCACGAAGGTGGTCGACCCCCAGATCACCCATGAGAATACGTGCGGCTTAATCGCGCCCCTGAGTATGCCCAGTATGTAGGGATAGAACGCATAGAAGGTCAGTGCTATGGCGAGTGCGCTGACTACCGTCTTGTACGACATCTCGCCTCCCGCACAGTCTTCCTTACGCAGTTCAGCGCCATTTCAATCCAGGAATCAATCCAATCGCGGCGGCTCGCGCCGTGAGCAGGCGCGAATCCCAGCGCTCAAACCAGTGGGCGCACCTAATCGTCGCTGCAATGAAAACTCCGAAGGCGAAGCGCGCTGACAGCGCAAGGCATCAAACCCATCACAGGTAGCGCAGCTTGACCATCTCCAGCCCCCCCGTTTCCGCCACACCGCGCCGATATTCCTGAAAGCCAAGGCCACGGTAAAGCGCGAGCGCGGGCGCGTTGGCCGCTGCGCTCACCACACTGAAAGCCGCACCGTTTCCGCGCCGCAGCGCCTCGCTCACCAGCAAGCGGCCGATGCCCCGGCGTTGATGCTCGGCATTCACGCTCAATGAAGCAATGGTGAGCTGTTTCGGTTCGTCGTCCGGACCGATGCTGACCGCGCCTGCCAATGTCTCACCCTGATACGCGCCGAGAAAATACTCGTTGCTGCGCTGAATGTCGTCGGCGGTGCGCTCACTGAGCGCGCTGCCATCCAGTTGCAGCAGGTCCACTTCCTGCGCGTGCGCGCTGACCAGCACCGCGTGTATGCAGCGGGCGACCGCGGGATCACGATGGTTCAGCGGTTCGATACGAAGCACGGGAGCGCTATCCGGAAAGTACGTGCGGCCATGCTACACCGCTGGGTTGCCACCTCAGATGTCCGTGCGGTTCTCAGTGCCCTCGCCGGGCGTGATGAACAGCATCTGGGTCGGCGCATCGATCCAGGCCGTATGCCAGACGTTCTGTGGAATCACGATGAACGCGCCCGGTGCCTTCAGTTCCGTGACCGACTCGCCCGTCTCGGTGTGCAGCACCATGCGCGCAGCGCCTGACAGCAGCACCACGATCTCATCGCCCGCAGGATGTCGCTCCCACACCCCCCAGTTCTTGTCGAAGCAATAGCTGGACACCAGCATATGGCCCTTGAAGCCGCCATAGCGCTCGTCCAGCTCCGAGTAGATCTGCGGCGTTACGGCAAGCGATTCAACCTTCAGGTCTGGTCGGACGACTGCAAAGGTCTCTTTCAGATTCATGACAGTACTCAACTCACGACGCGGTGCAGCGACACGATACCGGTGGAGGGCTTGGCCGTCACGGGCGCATCCCCTCCCAGACCTCACCGTCCTCCGGGTGCGTCACTGCACCGGCGAAGCGAGCCTCCGGCCCATCCAGGATGCGGGTTGCCCCGTTGCCCTCCGGCAAGGCCTGCGCCGTGAACCTAGCTGCGCCGCGCCCGCCAACCGACGCCCTGGTCGGGCATCACGGCTCCGCCGTCCACTCTGTGCGTATCGGCTTTGACGCCGTCTATACTGGCCACGCCAACGTAGGGGACCGGTTTGATGCGACCTGCGCTGTTCAAGGGACTTGCGATCTTCCTGATCGCCTTCGGAGTGCCCTGCGCGCTGTTTCCTTTTGCCTACCTGCTGATGGCGCCAGGCTCCGCATTGATGCTGGACACCCGCGCCTACCTCGGCGGAGGCGATAGACCGCCTGGCGTGATCGTCAGCACGGTGAACTGCTCGGCGGAGGCGTATGGCGCCGGCATACGCGCGCAAAGGCTGCGGCTGTGGTCGTGCATGCTTACGCTGGGCGACACGGCACCATCAACGCCGCCCGACCCGGCCGGCGATCCCTATGCCGGCATGAGCCGCGCCGAAGCGATGCAAGCCTATCAGCGGCAAATCAGCGGACTCGCCATCCCCAAGATCACGAAGTCCTCCGGCATGTCCTCGCTGACGCGCGAGCTGCCAGGGGATCGCACAGGCAATCTGCCGGAACTGCGGCTGATGTCGGGGGATGCCGAGTCGCCGGTGTATGCGGTGGTTTGGGGGGGCGCTGACATCTTTCAACGCTGGTTGTTCTGGGTGCTGATGACGCTGCTGATGCTGGCGTTCGGCGGCGCCTGCCTGTATGCCGCGAAGGTGGCGTGGCGCAAGCGCTAGGCACGGAATACCCGCGCGAGGCCGCGCTTGATCCGTCCGAGTGCGCGGGCTACTGGTAGATCTGGCCTTCGCGTTGAATCCAGCCGTCTACGTGACGACCGCCGGGATCGTGGTGCGTCCAGTGGACCACGCCGCCCTTCTCGTTCCAGACATACTCACCGTAGAAGCTGACGCGATCGCCCATCGCCAACTGCGCGACCCGCGGCGCCAGATCGATGTTGTGCGCCAGCAATACCGTGAAGCCGGGATCAACCTCGACGATGAAGCGCTGATGACGGCTGCCCTTGTTGTCATCCGGAAGCAAAGCCACCACCCGTCCGGAACCCTGCACCTGCACGCCGTCCGCGCGCGACGCGCGTGCGTCACGCAGGGCCGCATTGTCCGTTGCGGTAGTGGCGACGTCCGGCGCTTCAAGGAGGGCGACCTCGGCACCGGGGTGCTCGAAGCGGTCATACGCCCACGCCGCCGCCAGCACGGCGACCACCAGCAACAGCTTTCTCATATCTGACTCCTGACCTATCGCGTTGCCTCGCGCCTCGGGCGAGATGCCCCTTGCCCGGTACCAGGTTGGCCTTGATGCGGATGCCATCCGGATCCTCGAACGGGACCGAACAGGGCACCGAGCGCCCCACGCTGATTACGGAAAACTTCGCGTGTGCGATGCCGCCGATGCCGGCCATCGGGGCCCCATGTTCCGGTCACTAGGCGCTGCCCTCGGTTTCGACGACCAGAATGCGGGCCTCGCCCAGCGGGTGGGC
>JBFJJW010000221.1:0-5019 GCA_041612095.1 Solimonas sp.
CATGGGCATCGACATCAAGGGCGAGCACAAGGCCGATTTCGCGCCTGGCATGGAGCTGCGCGCCAAGTACACGCTGTTTGCCGAAGGCTGCCGTGGCCACATCGGCAAGCAGCTGATTGCCCAGTATGGCCTCGACAAGAACGCCGACCCGCAGCACTACGGTATCGGCCTCAAGGAGGTCTGGACGGTTCCCGCGGACAAGCACAAGCCGGGTCTGGTCGTGCATGGCGCCGGCTGGCCGCTCGATCTGCTCGGTACCGATGCGATGGGCGGCGCGTTCCTGTACCACTTCGAGAACAACCAGGTGGTGGTCGGCCTTATCGTCGACCTCTCGTACACCAACCCGTACCTGTCACCGTTCGACGAGTTCCAGCGCTTCAAGCACCACCCGGTCGTTGCGCAGTACCTTGAGGGCGGCACCCGCACTTCCTACGGCGCGCGCGCGCTGGTCAAGGGTGGCCTCAATTCACTGCCGCAGCTGACGTTCCCGGGCGGTGTACTGATCGGCGACGATGCCGGCACGCTGAACTACGCCAAGATCAAGGGCAGCCACACCGCGATGAAGAGCGGCATGCTGGCGGCCGAGGCTGCGGCCGAGGCAGTGCTGGCTGGCCGCGAAGGTGGCGACGAGCTGACCGCCTACAGCGAGAAGTTCAAGGCCAGCTGGCTCTACGAGGAGCTGTACAAGTCGCGCAACTTCGGTGTGTTCCTGCACAAGTTCGGCGCGCTGATTGGCGGTGCGATCAATTACCTGGAACAGAACTGGTTCGGCGGCAAGTTCCCGTGGACCTTCCATGACCTCAAGCGCGACCACGAGTCGCTGAAGCTGGCCAAGGACTCAACCAAGATCGAGTACCCCAAGCCGGACGGCAAGCTGTCGTTCGACAAGCTGTCGTCGGTGTTCCTGTCGAGCACCAATCACGAGGAGGACCAGCCGGTTCATCTCGTGCTGAAGGACAAGAGCATTCCGATCGCCAAGAACCTGCCGCTGTATGCCGAGCCGGCGCAGCGCTACTGCCCGGCAGGCGTCTATGAGGTGGTGGGCGAAGGAGATGCGCAGCGCTTCCAGATCAACGCTCAGAATTGCGTGCACTGCAAGACCTGCGACATCAAGGATCCGGCACAGAACATCACCTGGGTTGCGCCGGAAGGTGGCGGCGGCCCCAATTACGCCAACATGTAAGTTGGTCAATCCCGATTTTTGCGTGTAACCGAGAGTCAATCGATGAAAGCATTGGTGAGTGTCAAACGCGTGGTGGACTATAACGTCCGCATACAGGTGAAGTCGGATGGTTCGGGTGTCGTCACCGACGGCGTCAAGCATTCGATGAATCCTTTCGACGAGATCGCGATGGAAGAGGCGGTCCGCCAGAGGGAGAAAGGCAAGATCACCGAGATCGTTGCCGTCACCATTGGTGGCGACAAGAACGAAGAGACGCTGCGCTCGGCGCTGGCCTTCGGTGCGGATCGCGCGATCCACATCAAGGAAGCGGGTGAAGTACAGCCGCTGACCGCTGCCAAGGCGTTTGCTGCGGTCATGAAGAAGGAAGAGGCCAAGGTGTTCTTCGCCGGCAAGCAGGCAATCGACGACGACGCCAACCAGACCGGGCAGATGCTGGCCGCGCTGCTGGATATTGCGCAGGCGACGTCAGCCTCCAAGGTCGAGTTCGACGGCGACAAGGCCACCGTGACGCGAGAAGTGGACGCGGGTCTTGAGACGCTGGAGATCGATCTGCCGGCCGTCATCACCGCCGATCTGCGCCTCAACGAACCGCGCTACCTGAAGCTGCCGGACATCATGAAGGCGAAGAAGAAGCCGATTGAGGCGATCAGCTTTGCGGATCTCGGCGTGACCCCGGTGGCGGGCCTCAAGACCACCAAGACCGCGGCACCGGCCGGGCGCTCCAAGGGCGTCATGGTCAAGACTGCCGATGAACTGGTTGCCGCACTCAAGGCTAAGGGACTCCTCTAATGAGCAAGATACTTCTGATTGCAGAACATGCTGACGGCAAGCTCAACGCCTCGGTTGCCAAGACCCTGGCCGCCGCTGCGCAGATTGGCGGTGAAGTTCATGTTGCGGTGTTTGCCGCCGATGGCGCGGCCGTCGCGGCCCAGGCTGCCAAGCTCGATGGCGTGGCCAAGGTGCTGGTGGTCAACAACGCCGCCAACGCCCATCCGGTGTCGGCCGTGCTGGCGCCCCAGGTAGTGGAACTGGCCAAGGGTTACAGCCATGTGCTGCTGCCGGGGACAACCTTCGGCAAGGATCTGGCGCCGCGCGTTGCTGCCAAGCTTGACGTGGTGCAGGTTTCGGATGTCATGGCGGTGCACAGCGCCACCAGCTTCGACCGCCCGACCTACGCCGGCAATGCCATCACCACGGTGGAAGCCCCTGCCGGCACGGTGGTCGCCACCGTACGCAGCGCCTCGTTCACTGCGGTCGCCGAAGGTGGCAGTGCGGCGGTGGAAACGGTGACTGTCTCGGCCGCGCTGCCTACACACACCCGCTACGTGAAGCTGGAAGCGCAGAAGTCGGAACGACCGGACCTGCAGTCGGCCAATCGCGTGGTGTCGGGCGGCCGCGCCCTGGGTTCATCGGAGAACTTCAAGGTCATCTTTGATTTCGCCGACAAGATTGGTGCCGGTGTCGGCGCTTCGCGTGCTGCCGTGGACTCCGGCTATGTGCCGAATGACATGCAGGTCGGCCAGACCGGCAAGATCATTGCCCCCGAGCTGTACTTCGCGATCGGCATCTCCGGCGCGATTCAGCATCTGGCCGGCATCAAGGATGCGCGCACCATCGTTGCCATCAACAAGGATCCGGAAGCCCCGATCTTCGAGATTGCAGACTTTGGCCTGGTAGGTGACCTGTTCACCGTCGTGCCGGAACTGACCGCGAAGGTCTGAAGCGCTATTGCGTGTACGACGAAGGCCGGGATTCCCGGCCTTCGTCTTTTGTGGAGAGTGGGAACATGGGTTACCAGTCCGTTTTTGCAGCGCAGTCCTTTCAGGGGCAAACCATCGTCGTGACCGGAGGCGGCTCCGGCATCGGGCGCTGTACCGCGCACGAACTGGCCGCGCTGGGCGCCAAGCTCATCATTACTGGCCGTAAGCAGGAGAAGCTGGATCAGACGGTCGCCGAGATCATTGAAGACGGTGGCAGCGCCGTGTCGTACGCCTTCGACATCCGTGACGAGGAGGCGGTGCGCGACAACGTCAAGCAGATGCTGGCCGCGCATGGCCAGATCCATGGCCTGGTCAACAACGCCGGCGGTCAGTATCCGATGCCGCTGGCGATGATCAGCAAGAAGGGCTGGGACGCCGTGGTGGCGAACAATCTTACCGGCGGCTTTCTGGTGGCGCGCGAACTCTACACGCAGTGCATGAAGAAGCATGGCGGGGCGATCGTGAACATGATTGCCGACATGTGGGGGGGCATGCCCGGCATGGGCCATAGCGGTGCAGCGCGCGCCGGCATGCTCAACTTCACCGAGACCGCCGCCATCGAGTGGGGTGTCTCTGGGGTGCGCGTCAATGCCGTGGCGCCAGGATATGTGGCCTCCAGCGGCATGGACCACTACGACCCCAGTTTTGCCAAGGAAGTGATTCCCAAGCTCTCGGGCCTAGCACCGCTCAAGCGCATGGCCGAGGAGGCCGAAGTCAGCAGTGCCATCGTATTCCTGCTGTCGCAGGGCGCCGCGTTCATCACGGGTGCCTGCGTCAAGATTGATGGCGGTTCCAGCCTGGGCGCCAAGGCCTTCCCGCTGCTGGAGCACAAGAATGCGCAGCCCTACCGCGGGTTCCATCGCGCCTTTAAACCTAAAGCGGTCGGCTAGTTCGATCGGTTCAGACGCGTTCGTAGAGCGTTACGACACAGGCTCCGCCAAGGCCGAGGTTGTGCTGCAGACCGAGGCGGGCACCTTTGATCTGGCGTGCATCAGCGTTGCCGCGAAGTTGTAGAACCAGTTCGGTGCACTGTGCCAGTCCGGTCGCACCGAGCGGATGTCCTTTGGACAGCAGACCGCCCGAAGGGTTGGTGACTACGCGCCCGCCGTAGGTATTGTCGGCATCGCAGACAAACCGCTCGGCGTCGCCTTCTGCACAGAGTCCGAGCCCTTCGTAAGTGATCAGCTCGTTGTGCGCGAAGCAGTCGTGCAACTCAACGACGTCGAGATCATCCGGCCCTATCCCTGCCGCCGCGTACACCGCCTGCGCTGCCTGGCGCGTCATGCTGTAGCCAACCAACTCGCGCATGTCACGCGACTCGAAGGTGGCGGGAGAGTCGGTAGTCATCGCCTGCGCCAGGATGCGTACATCGCGGCGAAGACCATGACGGCGCGCATATTCCTCGCTGCAGAGCACGGCTGCGGCACCGCCGCAGGTAGGCGGGCAGGCCATCAGCCGCGTCATGACGCCGGGCCATATTGCAGGCGAGGCCAGCACTTCCTCCTCGGTAACAGGCTTGCGGAACAGCGCTAGGGGATTATTGGCAGCGTGGCGGCTAGCCTTGGCCCGGATCTTTGCGAACGTTGACAACTGAGTGCCGTACTGCCGCATGTGTGCCAGTCCCGCACCACCGAAGTAGCGGATCGCAAGCGGAATCTCAGGCTCGCCGACGAGTTCGTCGGCGAGGGTATCGAAGCGCTCAAACGGGCTCGGGCGATCATCGAACTGGGTGACCAGTGCTCCCGGCTTCATTTGCTCAAAGCCAAGCGCGATCACGCAATCGACCAGGCCGCTGGCGACAGCCTGACGGGCAAGGAATAGCGCGCTTGACCCGGTAGAGCAGTTGTTATTGACGTTGACCATCGGGATGCCGCTCATCCCGATCTCGTAGAGCGCACGCTGGCCGCAGGTAGAGTCGCCATAGACGTAACCGACGTAGGCTTGCTGGATTAGTGCGTAGTCGAGGCCGGCATCATCCAGTGCCAGCCGTGCGGCTTGGGCGCCCATGAGGTGATACGGCGCCGACGCGCCGGGTTTGGCGAAGGGAATCATGCCGACTCCGGCGACCAGTACGGG
>JBFJJW010000222.1:0-5008 GCA_041612095.1 Solimonas sp.
ACGAGGCAGATGGTGTAGCCGCGGGCCAGCAGTACTGGCCGGAGCGCTTGCTCGGTACCGAGCTGTATCAGCCGGTGTCGCGCGGGCTTGAGATCAAGATCGCCGAGAAACTGCAGCAGTTGCGGGCGCTGCGCAAGCTGGAGTCGAAGCCGAGATGAACATGTGGTTGGCGGTGGGCATGGGCGGTGCACTGGGTTCGATGCTGAGATTTGCGTTGGTTCGGGCGGCCACACAGACCTTCGGCGGCGCTTTCCCTTACGGCACCTTGGCCGTCAACGTCGCCGGTAGCTTTGCTGCAGGGCTGCTCTACGTGGTGCTGATGGAGCGCTTTGCCGCTTCGGATGCCTGGCGCGGCTTGCTGCTGATCGGTTTGCTCGGCGGATTCACCACGTTCTCGGCATTCTCGGTGGAGACGCTGAGGCTACTGGAAGTGGGCGGCACCGGCGTGGCGGCCGCGAACGCGGCGCTGAATCTGCTGCTGAGCCTTGCGGCTTGCGCCTTGGGCCTGTGGATCGGCCGGCAATGGATCTGATGCGCGCTTTACAATAGGGCTCTTTCGTTACTCAAATTGAATCGCTCCGATGCTCGATCCTAAAGTCCTGCGGGCCCAGCCCGACTGGGTGGCGCAGCAGCTCGCACGCCGCGGCTTTGCATTCAATCTGGAGCAATTCCAGTCTTTGGAGTCGCGACGCAAGCAGCTGCAGACACAGACTGAACAGTTGCAGGCGGAACGCAATGCGGGCTCCAAGCGCATTGGCCAGGCCAAGGCTCAGGGCGAGCCGGTGGCGCCGATTCTGGAAAGCATGGATGCACTGAAGCGGCAGCTCGGTGACAACGAGCAGGCGTTGGCCGCCTTGCAGGCAGAGTTTGAGGCGCTGTTGCTGGAGCTGCCGAACCTTCCGCATCCCAGCGTGCCGGAAGGCAAGGACGAAGACGACAACGTTGAAGTCCGTCGATGGGGGCAGCCGCGAGAAATTGGGGCCCCCAAGGATCATGCAGACCTGGGCGAAGCGCTCGGGCAGATGGACTTTGCGGTCGCGGCAAAGCTCACGGGTGCGCGCTTTACCGTGTTGCGTGGCGGTCTGGCGCGGCTGCACCGAGCACTCGCGCAGTTCATGCTCGACGTGCACACGCAGGAGCATGGCTACGAGGAGATGTACGTACCCTACATCGTCAACGCTGACAGTCTGCGCGGCACCGGGCAGTTGCCGAAGTTTGGTGATGATCTGTTCGCGGTCAACGGCGAGCAGGACTGGCGGCTGATTCCAACCGCGGAAGTGCCGCTGACCAACCTCGTGCGCGATGAAATTCTGGCGCATGAAGCACTGCCGAAGAAGTGGGTGGCGCATACCCCGTGCTTTCGTTCGGAGGCAGGCTCCGCGGGGCGTGATACGCGCGGCATGATTCGCCAGCATCAGTTCGACAAGGTCGAGCTGGTGCAAGTCGTGGATCCGGCCGATTCTTACGCGGCTCTAGAAGCGCTGACCGGCCATGCCGAAGCGATCCTGCAGAAGCTGGAGCTGCCGTATCGTGTGCTGGCGCTTTGCGCTGGCGATATGGGCTTTGGTGCCAGCAAGACCTATGACCTGGAGGTGTGGCTGCCCAGCCAGCAACGCTATCGGGAAATTTCGTCCTGCTCGAATTGCGAGGACTTCCAGGCCCGGCGCATGTTGGCGCGCTACCGCAACCCCGAGAGCAAGAAGCCCGAGCTGGTGCACACGCTCAATGGCAGCGGTCTGGCGGTGGGCCGGACCTTGGTCGCCATCCTGGAGAACTATCAGCTTGCAGACGGGAGCATAGAGGTGCCGCTTGCGCTGCGGCCGTACATGAACGGCGTGCAGCGCATCAGCGCCCAGGCTTAGCCCGCAGGTGCTGCGTGGCCACGTCGCCGCACGAACACCGGAACCAGCTCGTCTGTCGCGGGTTGATAGGCCGCGCTGAAGTCAGCGAACGCCTGCAGGCAGGCAGCGGGGTCTTGATCTGGGCGCAAGGCAAAGCTGTTAATGCCGCTGCGCCACATGCCTTGCAGCTGATCGCGGACCACAGCCTGACCGCAGGCACGGATTTCACCCCTGTAGCGATAGCGGTCGCGCAGTAGCCGGGCCTGGCTGTAGGCGCGACCATCACCAAATGCCGGGAAGCTCAGCGCAATCAAGGGGCGATCCAGCAGCGTCGGCGCTGAATCGGCCAGATCCAGGGTATTGGGGATCTGCACGCCGACACTGAGTTTGGTGGCCAGCAAGTGCTCGCGTTCGGTCTGCCAGCGGTCCCACGACACCAGCACGGCGCCGTCCGACGGCAATGCGTCCTCATCCGCGAGGGTGATGACCGTGTCCGCAACGACATTCTGATCGCGAATCAGGACGCTCATGCGATGGCTTCCTGGGGATACAGACGCGCCTTGAATGGCTCCATGCCGACGCGGCGGTAGCAGTCGAGCAGGCACTCATCGTCAGATTCGCGTTGCTCCAGATAGACCTTCACAATGGTTTCCACGGCGCCTGCAATTTCGTTGCGGGCGAACGATGGGCCCGTGCGATCACCCAGGCTGGCATCGTTCTCGGCAGAACCACCCAGGGTCACCTGATACCACTCTTCGCCTTTCTTATCGACACCAAGGATGCCGATATGACCGACGCTGTGGTGGCCGCAGCCGTTCATGCAACCCGACATCTTCAGCTTGATTTCGCCGATGTCATACAGATAGTCCAGCTGCTCGAAGCGTTCGCCGATGTCCTCCGCCACCCCGATCGAGCCGGCATTGGCCAGCGAGCAGAAATCCAGGCCAGGGCAGCAGATCAAGTCGGTCAGCAGACCGATGTTGGGCGTGGCCAGCCCCTTGCTGCGCAGGGCTTCCCAGACAGCGTGGACGTCGGCCTGAGCTACCTCGGCCAGCACCAGATTCTGATCATGCGTGACGCGCACTTCGCCGAAGCTGTAGCGCTCGGCAAGGTCTGCCACCAGCTCCATCTGCTCGGACGTGATATCGCCCGGTGCGACACCGGGCGCTTTCAGTGATACGAATACCGCCTTGTATCCGTCGACGCGGTGATCCTTGACGTTGCGCTTGACGAACGCAGCGAATGCGCCATCGCCAGCCACGGCGCGCGCAAAATGCGGGTCTGCTGCCGCATCCGCGCGGTAGCCGTGTTGATCGAAACAGGCGCGCATCCGATCCAGATCACCCGTCTGCAGCTTCAGGTTGCCGTCCTTGATCTGCGCCCATTCGGCTTCGACCAGTTCGGCAAATTTCTGCGGACCCAGCGCCTTGACCAGAACCTTGATTCGCGCACGGTGAATATTGTCGCGTCGGCCTAGGCGGTTGTAGATCCTGAGTATGGCTTCCAGGTAGGACAGCAGATCCAGCTCCGGCAGGAACTCGCGTATCTGGTGCCCCAGCATCGGCATGCGGCCGAGGCCGCCGCCGACGAAGATGCTGTAGCCGAGCTCGCCGCTGGCGTTGCGCACCAGATGCACGCCGATATCGTGCACACGCGTGGCTGCGCGATCCGAGGTGGTGGCCGAGAACGCGATCTTGAACTTGCGCGGCAGCCAGTTGAACTCGGGATGAAAGGTTGCCCACTGCCGGGTGATTTCGCAGTACGGACGTGGATCAACCAGCTCGTCGCGCGCAGCGCCCGCGAGATGATCAGAGGTGACGTTGCGAATGCAGTTGCCCGAGGTCTGGATCGCGTGCATCTGCACGCTCGCGAGGTCTGCAAGGATGTCCGGAACCTGTTCCAGTTTCGGCCAATTGAACTGAATGTTCTGGCGCGTGGTGAAGTGGCCGTAATCCTTGTCGTAGGTGCGCGCAATGTGCGCCAGCATGCGCACCTGCCGAGCAGACAGCAGGCCATACGGAATCGAAATGCGCAGCATCGGCGCAAATCGCTGGATGTAGAGTCCGTTGCGCAGGCGTAGCGCGCGGAACTCCTCATCCGGCAACTGGCCGGCGAGGAAGCGCTGGGTCTGGTCGCGGAACTGGCTGACTCTCTGGTCAACCAGTTGCTGATCGTAGGCGTCGTAACGGTACATGGGGTGGCCGCTGCAGCAGGGGTGCGAAGGTTAGCAGCCTGTGCATGCCGGCTGACAGCACCACGGGGGTCTAAGTACAGAACTCGCGGTTATAGAGCTGCCTGCTCAGCGCACTCCACCGGTCAGCTGCGGGAACAGCTCTTGGGTCCGTTGTCGCCTTTCCGCGGCGTCCGCGATGGATGCAATCTCGTCGACCTGTTCGCGCTTGAGGTGGGGTGCGAACAGCTCCAGGAACTCGTACATGTAGCCACGCAGGAACATGCTGCGGCGAAAGCCGATGTGGGTCGTGCTGGCTTCGAACAGGTGGTCGGCGCTGAGGCAGATCAGGTCCTTGTCTGCTTGTGCATCGTAGGCCATCGTTGCGGTGATGCCGATGCCCAGTCCCAGGCGGACGTAGGCCTTGATGACGTCGGCGTCGACAGCGGTCAGGACCACATCCGGTCTGAGCCCATGGGCGGCAAACGCCTGATCCAGCTTGGAGCGGCCGGTGAAGCCAAAGGTATAGGTAATGATCGGGTGCTGGGCAATCTGCTCCAGGCTGAGCTTCCTGATCTTGGCCAGCGGATGGTCGGGCTTCACCAGTACGCAGCGGTTCCAGTGATAGCAGGGCAGCATCACCAGAGTTTCGAAGTGGTGCATCGCTTCGGTGGCGATGGCAAAGTCCGACTGGCCCTCGGCCACCATCTTTGCGATCTGGGGCGGCGATCCCTGATGCAGATGCAGCGATACCTTCGGATAGCGCTTGCGGAACGGGTGAATAATCGGCGGTAGCGCGTAGCGGGCCTGGGTGTGGGTCGTTGCGATCGACAGGTCGCCACGGTTGGAGTCGTGAAACTCGTCGGCAACATGGTTGTTGTTCTCGACTTCGTACAGCAGGCGCTGGGTGCATTCGAGGATGCGTTGTCCCGCCGGTGTGATCTCTGAGAGGTGCTTGCCGTTGCGCACGAAGATATCGACACCCAGTTCTTCCTCG
>JBFJJW010000223.1:0-4900 GCA_041612095.1 Solimonas sp.
CGCGGCGCCGGTCCGGCGCCTGGGAAGCTACAATCGGCCCCATGCTCGTTCATCCCAATATCGACCCGGTCGCGCTAAAGCTCGGACCGCTGGCCGTGCACTGGTACGGCCTCATGTACCTGCTCGGATTCCTCGGCTTCTGGTGGTTCGGCACGCGTCGCGCGCGTCATCCCCAGTATCAGTGGCCGCAGGAGCGCGTGTCCGACTTGCTGTTTTATGGCGTGCTCGGAGTCATCCTGGGTGGGCGCATCGGCTATACGCTGTTCTACAACCTGCAACCGTTTCTTGCCGACCCCTTCATGATCTTTCGGATCTGGCAGGGCGGCATGTCCTTTCACGGTGGCCTGATCGGCGTGCTGGTGGCGATGGCGTGGTTTGGGCGCGTGCACAAGCTGCGCTTCTTCGAGATCAGCGATTTCGCGGCGCCGATGGTGCCGCTGGGTCTGCTGACCGGCCGCATCGGCAATTTCATCAATGGCGAGCTGTGGGGTGCACCGACGACCCTGCCCTGGGGCATGGTGTTTCGCGACGGCGGGCCGCTGCCGCGTCATCCGTCCATGCTCTATGAGGCGCTGCTTGAAGGTCTGGTGCTGTTCCTGATCCTGTGGTGGTTTGCGGCCAAGCCGCGGCCGCGCATGGCGGTCTCCGGGCTGTTTCTCCTTGGTTACGGCGTGTTCCGCACGATGGTCGAGTTTGTCCGTTTGCCGGACGCGCACATCGGCTATCTCTACGGCAGCAGCTGGATCACGATGGGCATGCAGCTGAGCGCGCCGATGTGGCTGGCCGGCCTGGCCCTGATGGTGCTGGCCTACCGGAAGCGCTGATGCCGTCCACGCTGATCTCGGTGCGCAGGCAATGGCCGGCGGCGGCACGACGCGCGCTGATCGATGCCGTGCACGCCGCGCTGGTCGAGGGGCTGAAGATTCCTGAGCACGACCGCTGTCTGCGCCTTCAGGTCTTTGCTGCCGATGATTTTGCGGTGATGCCCTCGTGCAGCGAGCACTACACGCTGGTGGAAGTGGATTTGTTTCCTGGCCGTTCGCTGGAGGCCAAGCGCGCCTGTTATCAGGCGATGGTCCGGCGACTGGCGGCGCTGGGCATTCCTGCGCAGGACGTGCGGGTGGTATTGCGCGAAGTCCCGGCCGACAATTGGGGTATACGTGGCGGGCAGGCCGCTTCGGATGTCGATCTCGGGTTTAAGGTGAACGTCTAGTGCGCCAATATCTTGATTTGATGCAGCGGGTACTTGAGCACGGGGCCGAGAAGTCTGATCGCACCGGCACCGGCACCCTGTCGGTGTTCGGTCACCAGATGCGCTTCAATCTGCTCGATGGCTTCCCGCTGCTGACGACCAAGAAGCTGCATACCAAATCCATCATCCACGAGCTGCTGTGGTTTCTGAAGGGCGATACCAACATCGCCTATCTCAGGGAGCACGGGGTCGGTATCTGGGATGAGTGGGCGGACGCCAATGGCGAGCTGGGTCCCGTCTACGGCAAGCAATGGCGGGCCTGGCCGACTCCCGACGGCCGTCATGTCGACCAGATACAGCTGGTGCTGGACCAGATCAAAGGCAGCCCGGACTCGCGCCGCCTGATTGTCTCGGCGTGGAATGTCGCCGAACTTGATCAAATGGCGCTGATGCCGTGTCATGCGCTGTTCCAGTTCTATGTGGCCAATGGGCATCTGTCCTGCCAGCTGTATCAGCGCAGTGCCGACATCTTCCTTGGTGTGCCGTTCAATATCGCCTCCTACGCGCTGCTGACGCTGATGGTCGCCCAGGTAACTGGACTCAAGCCGGGCGAATTCATCTGGACCGGCGGTGACTGCCATCTCTACAGCAATCATCTTGAACAGGCGCGCCTGCAATTGACGCGCACGCCACGGGCGTTGCCGCAGATGACGCTGAATCCGCAGGTGCAGGACTTGTTCGCCTTCCGGTTCGAGGACTTCAGCCTGACGGCTTACGATCCGCACCCGCATATCAAGGCGGCAGTGGCGGTCTAGTACGGCCATGGCGGCACCGGCGGTTGACGACCCTCCCGCAGCCCTGTTCCTGTTCGACGATCGCATCGTCTGGTCTTCGCGCGGGTTCACCGGTGGCCGTACCCGCCGTCCGACCTGCACCTTGCTGATTGGTGCGCTGGGCACGCTGACCGTGACCGTATCCGGGCGGCCGCCGTTGCGTACGCGTGCGGTGCTGGTAGGGCCGCAGGTCGAGCGCGACGTGGTGGCCGAGAAGGCCGGCTTCTACAGTCTGAGTCTGGACCCCGCGCACCCGGGCTCGCGCTACCTGCGAGATCAGGTGCTTGCCGGGCGTCCACTGCTGAACCTGCGCTCGCAGCTCGACGCGGTGGCCGTTGCCGCTGTTGTCGAGACACTGGCGCCGGGTAACGACTGCCGCCACAGTCGCGCCACGGCCGACGGCCTGCTGCAGCACTTCTTCCCTGGTCTCGATGGCGCGCCCGCGGTAGACGCTCGCGTGGTGCGCGTGGCTGAGTGGTTACGGCGCGAACTTCCGGCCCGTGCCGATATGCGTCAATTGGGCGAACTCTGTCACCTGTCCGCCGGGCGCCTGACGCATCTGTTCAGCCGCGAGCTGGGCGTCTCGATACGGAGTTACCTGCGCTGGTCGAAGATGAGCAAGGCCATCGAGCTCCTGGGTAGCGACCGTACCGTGGCGGAGGTGGCGGCCACGATCGGCTTTTCCGATGCCGCACATTTCTGCCGGGTGCTGCGAACGTACTACTCGGTACAGCCCAGCCTGGTGGGCGACCCGGCGCGGGTGCGGGTGCAGGTTTGCGGTAGCGACCGAGGCGGATGTAGCCGGTAAGTTCAATCGCACGCGACGCCCATGGCGGTATACCTGGCGCATAACGACAGCAGTGCGCAAGAGGAGAGGTGAGATGGGGGAGTTGCGAGGGATCAGACAGCTGATGCTCGGCATCGCGGTATTCGCAGGCGTCACGCTGGCGGGCTGCGGATCTTCGGACACGCTCGATGCCGGCACGCCCGGCCCCGGACCGGGCCCCGGCCCCGGATTGCCGCCGGGTCCGATCAGCTGCCCGGCGGGTGGCGACCTGCTGAACGCGGCTCAGATTGCGGCCGAACGATTGCCCAGTGAGGATCTGCTGCGGCAATGGCAGACACGAATGGTCAATCTCGGGCCACGCTTTACCGGCAGCCCCGCGTTGCGGCAGTGGCATGACTTCATGGCCTCAAACCTCGCCAGCTATGGACTTGAGGTGCAGCGCGATCCGCTGCCAATCGAGTGGTGGCATCACCGCAAGTGGTCTTTGACGCTGATCGATAATGGCGTCGAGACGCCTTACCCGGTGTCGTCCTACTACCCCTATTCAGGCTCGACGCCGGAAGGGGGCATCGTCGCCGATCTGGCCAACGCGGGCCTGGGGCTGCCCACCGATTTTCTGGCCGGCAGCTTCAACGGCAAGATCGCGTTCCTTGAAGAAGACATGCTGCCGCTTACCGCGGCCCTGTTCTATTCAACCGCGACCTATGTGCACGACCCGGACTTCACGCTGACACCGGTGACTCCCTATCGCCGTGCCTCGGTGTCCTTCCTGACGCCACAGGAGATGACCTCGCTGACCAGCGCGGCAGCGGTAGGTGCGGCCGGCGCCATCATTTCCTACCAGGCATCTGCCGAGAACGCCGCAGGACAGTACACGCCGTTTCTGACCTCGCCGGCCGGCAGCCAGGGTGTGCCGACGCTGTATGTGGACCGCGCGACCGGTGATCGCATCAAGGCACGTATCGCCGCCGGTGCCCAGGCGCGGCTGGAGCTGGTCGTCGACAAGTATCCGGGGGAGTTCACCGACGACATCATCGCGACGCTGCCGGGCAGCAATCCCGACGAGATCCTGATCTTCAACTCACACACCGATGGCACCAGCGCCTCACAGGAGAACGGCACGCTGGGAGTCATGGCGCTTGCGCAGTACTTTTCCTCGCTGCCTATCGCCTGCCGTCAGCGCACGATGGTCTTTGTGCTGACGCCGGGTCATTTTCACAACGGCGTCGAGGGTGATACCGCCGGCTTCATCAAGCGGCACCCGGAGCTGATTGCCAAGGCCGTTGGCTCGGTGACCATGGAGCATCTGGGCCAGCAGGAATGGGTCGACGACGCCAGCGGCTTCCATCCTACCGGCGAGTTCGAGCCGGGTGCCTACTACGGCTCGCAGAACGCGGTCCAGCTGATGATGAAGAACGCGGTCGTGGCTGAAGACCTGCGCCGCACCTTCGTGCTGCGCCCGATCGGCGTCATCTACTTCGGAGTCGGCAGTGGCCTCAACGCCCGCGGAGTGCCAAACGCAGCCTATATCACCGGCCCCAACTCGATGCTGTCATTCGCCAACAACCAGCATCTGGACAAGGTCGACTATGGGCGCATGGCCGCCGAGATCCGCACGGCCGCGCGGGTGGCGGCGACCATGGATGCGGCGCCAACCGAGCTGCTGTGCGCTGGCATGCTGCCGTCCGCGGACGGTGCCACCGGCTGTGTGCCGGTGCCCTGAGATGTTGAGGCCGCGTGCGGCAAGCGGTGTGGCACCCGTAGCCTGCGAGTGCGAGCGCAGGCGACAATGGCGCGAATGGCCCCAGCGGCCGCGTTCTCAGCCGAGGCCCCTACGTGAGCACCCTGTCTTTCATCGTTGCCATGGACCGGAATGGTCTGATCGGCCGCAAGGGCGATCTGCCGTGGCGTCTGCCGAACGACTTGAAGCACTTCAAGCGCAGTACTGTAGGCAAGACCGTGCTGATGGGTCGCAAGACCTGGCAATCGCTGGGGCGGCCGTTGCCGGAGCGTGAAAACTGGGTGCTGACCCGCGACACCGGCTTCAGCGCTGCAGGTGCGCGCGTGTTTCATGCGCTGGAGGACGCG
>JBFJJW010000224.1:0-4900 GCA_041612095.1 Solimonas sp.
ACATCACCTATGACCACCTGCATACCCAGAACGTCACCCGCTGGCTGGGCGCCGGCGGCACTGCCGCGCTGTTTCCCAACGCCAAGCTGCTGGTGATGCGCGAGGAGTGGGACAGTGCGCATGCGCTGATCCCCTGGCAGAACCAGTGGTACTGCCCCGGCGGCATCAAGGATGTGCCGATGGAGCGCGTCATGCTGCTGGACAACGACGTGATGCTCGGCGAGGGCGTTGCCCTGATTCGCACCAAGGGCCACACCGAAGGCAATCACTCCATCGTCGTGCACACGCCGGAGGGCCTCAAGGTCACCAGCGAGAACGGCGTCAGCATTGATGCCTACGCACCCCAGTACTCACGGGTGCCGGGCGTGGCCGAGTACGCGCGCGTGACCGGCGCGGAAGTCGTGCTCAACGGCAACACCCAGGAATACGCGGTGGATCAGTACATTTCCATGGTGCAGGAAAAAGCCATTGCCGGCCCGCACCCACGCGACGAACGCCTGCCGAATGTCGCGCCGTCCTCGGAGTCCACAGCCTACTGGCTGTTCCCGCGCACCGCGCCGACGTTCACGGTGGGCGAGCTGCATTTCGGTGAACCGCAGCGTCCGTCTGCAACCAGGGCGGCCGCATGAGCCTCCTCCTGCAGGGACAGATTCACGTCGTCACCGGCGCAGCCTCAGGCATCGGCGCGCATCTGGTGCGCGAACTGCTGCAGCGCGGTGCGCGCGTCTGCGCCGCCGACGTCAACACCGCGGCCATGGAACCAGTGCGCGCGCTGGCTGGTGATGATCGGCTCGTGATCGAACGGCTCGACGTACGCGACCCCCAGCAGTGGCAGGCCGTCATCGAGGCGGTGCGCCAGCGCTGGCAGCGGCTGGATGTGCTGATGAACGTCGCCGGCGTGATCCGCCCGGGCTACATCCACGCCTTCAGCGCCGAGGACGTGCACCTGCAGCTGGACGTCAACAGCAAGGGCGTCATCTTCGGCACCCAGGCCGCCGTGCGCGTGATGCTCGAACAGGGGCACGGCCACATCATCAACATCGCCTCGCTCGCCGGTGTCGCGCCTGTTCCGGGCCTGGCGCTGTACTCCGCCTCCAAGTTCGCGGTACGCGGCTACACGCTGGCCGCGGCCTTCGAGCTGCGCGAGAAGAACATCAAGGTCACCGCCATCTGTCCGGATGCCGTGCAGACGCCCATGCTCGACCAGCAGGTCAACCGCGAGGAAGCGGCGATGACGTTCTCCGGCAGTGCCTCACCGCTTACGGTGGAGGATATTGCGCGCGCGGTGTTTGAACGCGCCTTGCCGAAGGCGCCGCTGGAAATCACGCTGCCGCCGTCACGCGGCCTGATGGCCAAGTTCGGCAGCGCGTTCCCCGGTTCCAGCTTCGCCATGCTCAACTGGCTGCGCAGTCGCGGCCGCCAGCGGCAAGCGCAACGCCAGACTACGGGCTCGATCTGAGCCGCACCGGGGGCCTCGCGCCACCCGAATCTGCCGCCCTACAAACCGACGCAGGTACAGGCGCGCGCCCCTGGCCTGCCGGGCGGCCCGCGCCCGGGCGCCGATTACCGCAGCAGCGCCGGTATTGTGCCGCGATCTGCGAGTCCCCCCATCCATCCTGCCGGACGGCTTGTTTGTGTTTATGATAATCACTATCATTTGATAAACAGTTCGTTTAGCCGCCCTCCGCGTCTTCGTGGGTCCGGCGCAAATCGGGGAAGGAAATGTCGTCGGCTCTCGCGTTCGCGCGCCATAGCGGTAGGGACCTCCAGCGCTCATGGTCTGGCTTTCCTGGTTGCTGATGGCGACCGTCAGCGCCTGCTGGATCGCGGCCCGCCGATCCAGCCCCGGTAACGGTGCCGGCCTTGAATGGGTCCTGCTGAGCGTGCTGGCCGCCACAGCCCAATTGCTGATCCTCATTGAAACGGGGGATACCGCGCGCACGCTGCTGACCTGGCTGGCGCAACTGGCGATGGCAGCGCTGATCTGGGGTGCCTGGCACCTGCGCAAACCCGGCACTGAACCGGCGCGACCCGCATGGGTGCTGGTGTCGCTGGCCGTATTGGCCTTCAGTCTCGCGCCCGATGTTGCGCTGGCACAGAATCCGGCCGCACAGCCTGCTGATGCGGCGCCGCAACCGGAAGGGGCCGTCTTGCCTGGCATTCCGGTGCATGCGGCCGAGCTACCGGAGGACCAACTTGACCCTGCCATTGCACCGCAGCTGCTGGAAATCGTGGTTGTCACCGGCGAGAAGCTGGGACGCAGCCTGAACGAAACCGCCAGCAGCGTCGGCATCGCCACGCGCCAGGATCTGCAGGCCGGCAGCGATGCGACGATGAAGGATGTGGCGACGCAATTCGCCAACGTCATCTCCGCGGCCGGAGATCGGGAGCTGGCGATACGGGGCGTGCCACAGGGCGGCATCGGTGGCGAGGGCGACACCATCAGCGTCTATCTCGACGGCGTTGCCCTGCCCAGCCGGGCCGCGAGTTTCGCCGGGCCGCTGTCAGCCTGGGACCTGGAGCAGGTTGAGGTACTGCGTGGTGCGCAGTCGACCAACCAAGGGCGCAACAGCCTCGCCGGCTCGGTGGTGCTGCGTTCGCGTGAGCCCACACCGTACTGGGATGCGCGTATGCGTGCTGCCTTGATGAGCCGGGGTGGTCACGACTACGCCGTTGCGGGCGGCGGTCCGCTCGGAGATACGCTGCGCTTCCGCATTGCTGCGCAGGACCGCTACGACAATGGCGACATCACCAACACCACCCGTGGCGAAGATGATGCCGGTCGGGAGATCACGCGCAATTTACGCGCAAAGCTGGCGTGGACCCCTGCCCAGCTGAGCGGCTACCGCATGCAGTACGGCTACACCGAGGCCAACAACGAGTACGGAGACCCCTTGCACGACAGCTCGGGCGGCGAGCGTACCGAAACATCCAACGTCCGCGGCACCGAGGATTCCCACTCGGCGTTGCACAGCCTGGAGCAGCACTATGCATTCGGCGACGGCTGGCGTCTCGACGCCGTCAGTGGCTGGTCGGACTTCCGCAATCTCTACACCATTGATTACGACCGTTCGGCATCCGCAGGCGGCTATTCAGACAACACCGTGGATGAGTCCATCTTCAGCCAGGAACTGCGGCTGAACTACCGCGGCGATCGCCTCGCGGTCGTAGCCGGCATCTACCTCGCCAACGCCGACAAGGCGACCCGCACGGTGGGCTACGACGTCGCCACTGCTGGCGGAGCGGTATTGCTGGACGGCTACATCAACTCAGACAGCCAGACCCGCACGCTGGCAGCGTTTGCAGAGGGTGACTGGGACTTCGCCGAGGCCTGGCGCCTGACCGCCGGCCTGAGATGGAACCGCGAGCGCGCGCAGCGACACGACGCCAGCGACCTGCAGCTAACGCTGACCGCGCCGATACCGGGCGTTGCCGAAGGGGCGCCCACCGGTGTGCCGCTACCGGACGCGATCAGTGACCTGCTGGCAACGCTGGTCCCCAGCTATGTCCCTCCGGATTACGAGGCGTCCAATCGCACGCGCTTCACTGATGTGCTGCCCAAGCTGGGATTGACCTGGTTCAGTCGCAGCCGTGACGCCTGGGCACTCACCTACCAGGAGGGGTATCGCTCGGGCGGAACCAGCGTCTCGTTCTTTGGCGGCGCAGTCAGTCCGTTTGATCCGGAAACGACCAAAACCCTTGAACTTTCTGCCCGTACGCGCTGGCTGGCACAGCGCCTGAGCGTCAACGCCAACCTGTTCTATACCCGCTGGCGCGACCAGCAGGTGACCATCGGCGAAACCTCGGGGTTTGAAACGACCACCGAGAATGCCGGCAGATCTCATTACTACGGGATGGAATCTGAAGCGCTGTGGCGCTTCGATGCGCCATTCGACGTGTTCCTGACGCTGGGTCTGCTGCGCAGCGAGTTCGACGAGTTCGTCAATGACGGCGAAGACTACGCCGGCAACGAATTTCCCTACTCACCACGACACACGGCCGGCCTGGGGCTGACACTCCGCGAATGGAAGCGCATCAGCGGCCAGATCTCGATTCATCGGATCGGCGCCGTCTACAGCGACCCCGACAACGATCCCGGTTCGCGCGCCGCTGCGCGCACGCTGGTCAACGCCAGGATCGGCTACCAACTGCCCGCCGGATTCAGCATCGCGGTCTACGGACGCAACCTGGGCGATGACCCCAATGCGCAGGGGGCCCTGGTCTCGGGCGACCGCGTCGCCAGTCGCTACGGAGAGCCCCGCAGCTTCGGCGCCATCCTGGAGTGGCAGCTGTGACCGCTGCGGCGGTTTCGCGCGTCGTTCTCGCCGGCCCCATGGTGCTGGTCGCCGCGGCGCTGGTGATGTGCGGTGGCGCGCTCTGGCTGCCGAAAGGCGCTGCGCAGATTGACAACATTGTGCTGCCGATCGTGCTTTTCCCGTTGATCTGGGCCGTGCTGTTTTTCTACGCCTGTCTCGACCGCAGACTGGGTCGTTCCTGGGCAGTGATAGGCAGCCTCACCGCCCTGCACACCGCTGCAATCGCAGCCCACCTGATAACAGCCCTGCCTTGAGGGCCTCTACATGATTCCATTGAGCCAGGACCGCACCAAGACACTGTTGGCGATACACGGCTGGTCCGCGGTATGCCTCGGCTTGCTGCTCTACGCCGTCATCCTGACCGGCGTGGCCTCGGTATTCTCCGAGGAAATTGCTGACTGGTCGTCGCCATTGTCCTCGCAGGTGGAGGATGCGTTTGCGCCCGGCACCGATCAGATGCTCCGGGACTTTGCCGCAACGGTCGATCCTCGGTACTACGAGGAGATGTTCTTCTTCCCACGCGCTGGAGATCGCCTCTTCGCATTCTTCCATCGCCACGAGCGCGACGACAGCGGCAAGCCGCT
>JBFJJW010000225.1:0-4896 GCA_041612095.1 Solimonas sp.
GGAGATCGATCCCGACAACGTCGCCCGCTGCATAGAACCGGGCGTCAACGTCATCCACGCCGATATCGACGACGGCTTGCGCGAGTTCGAGACCCAGTCCTTCGACTATGTGGTGATGACACAGGCGCTGCAGGCGCTGCAGCGGCCGGACCAGGCGATTGCAGAGATTCTGCGCGTTGGCCGCACCGGCATCGTCACCTTTCCCAACTTCGGCCACTGGCGCGTGCGTGCCGCACTGGCCCTGGGCCATATGCCCGTGACCCCGGCATTGCCCGATCGCTGGTACGACACGCCCAATATCCACCTGTGCACGGCCGACGACTTCGAGGCGCTGTGCCGTTCACGCGGATGGAGCGTGACTGATCGACGCCTGCTTGATCGTTCGCACCGCGAAGGCCTGCGCATCCGTCTGGCTCCCAACCTCTTCAGCGAACTCGCGCTCTACATGCTGAAGGCACCCCAACCCGAGCACACGTCATGACCTATCGCTTCGGTGCACTGCTGCTTCTGCTATTGAGCCTGTCGGTGCGGGCCGAACAGTACATAGACCAGGGCGACTATCGCATCCACTACAGCGCCATCAATAGCACCCAACTGACCCCCGAAGTCGCGCGGAGCTTCAACGTCAAGCGCACCCGCGGCGAGGCCTTGCTGGTGCTGAATGCGCAGCGACGCGATGCGGAGGGCCGCTATCAGCCAGTTGCGGCGACCGCAAGCGGGCAGGCCCGCAGCCTGATCGGTCAGGTCGAGAAACTGCAGCTGCGCGCCGTACGCGAATCGGAAGTTCACTACCTGCTGGCACCATTTGAGGTTCTGGACGGCGAGTTCCTGACGCTGGAGCTCAGCGTAAGCCCCGAGGGCGCCGGCGCGCCGATTCCGCTGAAGTTCCAGCAGCAGTTCTACCGCGACTGAGGGGACGCACCGCGGGCGTCGGCAGACGCTCCGGCCTGGATCAGGATCTCGCCTATGCGACGATCCTTCTGCGACCACAGCTCCGCAACCCAGCGCTGAAAGCTCGCGCGCACCTGGGCATCGTTCTCGTATCCGTCAACCTGGACGCCAGCGGGCAGCTGCAGTTCGCGCACCTCGACCACCACGTGACGCATGCGGCCGCAGAGAAAGTCCCAGAAGCCTTTGGCGCCATCTGGATAGACGATGGTGACGTCCAGCAGCGAGTCCAGCTGTCCGTCCATGGCCGACAGCGCAAACGCAAAGCCTCCGGACTTGGGTTTGAGCAGATGCCGATAAGGTGACTGCTGCGCCAGATGCTTGGCCTTGGTGAAGCGCGTGCCTTCCAGGAAGTTCAGGATCAGCACCGGCTGCGTACGATACTTCTCGCACGCGGCGCGGGTCGTCTCGAGATCCTTGCCCTTTAGCGCCGGGTTCCTCTCGATCTGCTCGCGTGTGTAGCGCTTCATGAACGGGTAGTCGAGCCCCCACCACGCCAGCCCGAGTATCGGTACCCAGATCAGTTCCTGCTTGATGAAGAACTTGAAGAACGGCGCCTTGCGTCCGAACGCAGTCATCAGCACAAAGATGTCGTTCCAGGTCTGGTGATTGCAGCAGACGAGATATTTTCCCTTCGGGTTCAGCTTGGCGTGGACACGCACGTCCCAGCGAATGCGCATGCAGGCCCAGGACAGGAACACGTTGCACATGGCCCAGTTCTGCGCAAGCCAGGCCGCCACGCGCGACACGCCGTCACGCAGCACGCCCTTGGGTGCCAGCAGCTTGAATACGAAGGTCGTGTAGAGCGGCACTGCCCAGACCAGCGTGTTGATGACGATCAACAGGGAAATGATGGTCCCGTGCAGCGGCGCCGGTAAGCGATGAAGCATCTTTTCAGTCTTTGCGTTGGCGGTCGATGAAGCCCGAAGCTTAGCCGCCGCGGCCGCTCAGGGACAGAGGCGCGGCCATCGGCCACCCGCTCACGGATGGGCCACGACCGCGCGCTCACGCCCGGTCTGGTCATAGACTGCGATCGCGTTCCACTGGCCCTTGGGCAGCCGAACCAGGGCGCAGGGGCTGGTCAGGATCTGCGTGCGCATGCCGCCGGCAGCGGGCGCCACAAATGTCGCCTGCAGGCGCAGCACACCGGCGGCCAGATGCGCCGCACGACTGACCGCGAGGCCATAGCCCCCCGTCGTGCGCTGCCCCATGCCGACCAGCGCATAGCGCCGCCCCGGGCCTTCCGGTTCCTTCAACAGATCCGGGCCGTGCCGCTGCTGCCAGTCGCGCACTGCCTCGACATTGTCCAGCACCTCGATCCAGGCGTCCGGCCCTTCACTCGGGCAGATGGTGGCCGCCCCCAGCTCCACCGCCTCCAGCCGCTCGGAGCCCTGCAGCCACAGCGGGACCGCGCATGCGCTCAAGGCCATCACAGCGGCGAAGCCGAGCGTGGTTCTGACGCTGAGTCTCATGGGCGTGTCTCCTGCAGTTTCAGGGCGCTGCGCGCGCGTCCTCAAGAATCATATCGGCCGCCTTCTCGGCAATCATCGTCGTCGGCGTGTTGGTGTTGCCACCTACCAGGGTCGGCATTACCGATGCGTCGACCACCCGCAGGCTCGCCATGCCGTGCACGCGCAGGCGCGCATCGACGACGGCGAGCGCGTCATTGCCCATGCGGCAGGTGCCAACCGGGTGATAGATCGTCTCCGCATGCCCCCGCACCCACTCCCGCAACTCGGCGTCAGTCCGTACCGATGGTGACGGCTCCAGCTCAAGCTTGGCATGGGGCGCAAACGCCGGCTGTCCCAGCAGCTCGCGCGCCTTCTTGACCGCGACCACCAGCTTGTCCAGATCACGCTCATCGGCGAAATGGCAGGGGTCTATGCGGGGCGAGGCCAGCGGGTCGGCAGTCGCAAGACGCACCGTGCCGCGTGACAGCGGCCGCAGATCGCAGGTCATCAGCGAGTATCCGTAGTGCCTGAATACGGGCCTGAGATCCAGGCCATGTCTGGAGTTCACCAGCGCACCAAAATGCATCTGCAGATCCGGGATTGGCTGCTGAGGATCGCTCTTCAGGAAGCCCCCTGCCTCGGCGATGTTGCTGGTGAGCTCACCGCGACGCGCGACGATGTAGAGCAGCAAGGCCCATAGCGAACGCAGCAACGCCAGCGGGCGGAACGACAAGCCCAGTGACGTACGCGACTTCACCGATACGATGACGTCGAGGTGATCCTGAAGATTCTCGCCGACGCCCGGCAGGTCATGGACCAGCGCAATGGCGTGTTCTCGCAGATGCTGCGCCGGACCCACGCCAGAAAGCTGCAACAGCTGTGGCGAGCCGATGGCACCAGCGGCCAGTATCACCTCGCGACGGGCGTAGATCTCGCGGTAGACACCATCGAGGTAGTAGCGCACGCCCACCGCGCGCTTGCCGTCAAACAGCAGCTTGGTGACGCGCACGCCAGTGCGTACCCGCAGGTTGCTGCGCGCCTCCGCAGGGCGCAGATAGGCGCGCGCGTTGCTGCAACGCTCGCCCCCTTTCTGGGCCACATGATAGAAGCCGAACCCTTCCTGCTCGGCGCCATTGAAATCGGGGTTCTGCTGATACCCCGCCTGACGCGCCGCCTCCAGAAATACGGCCGACATTGGATTGGTGTGGCGCAGCGTGGTGGCGTTCAGCGGCCCGCCCATGCCGTGATATCGGTCGGCGGCGCCGTCAGCCGCCGGCTCGAAGTTCTCAAGTTTCCGGAAGTACGGGAGCACGTCTTCGTAACTCCAGCCGGGATTCCCCAGCTCCGCCCAATGGTCGTAGTCCCAGCGATGACCGCGGATATAGACCTGGGCGTTGATCGACGATCCGCCGCCCAAGGTCTTGCCGCGCGGCCAGTACAGGGGCCGATCGCCCAGCTGCGGCTGCGGCACGGTCCAGAACTGCCAGTTGTAGGTGTCATAGCGCATCAACGGCACGACGCCGCTCGGCATGCGGATCATCAGACTGTCGTCGGCGGGGCCGGCCTCCAGCAGACACACCTGATGCTGCCCATCCGCGCTCAGGCGATTCGCCAGCACGCAGCCGGCCGATCCCCCGCCGATGATGAGGTAGTCATATGCCGCTTCCGGACCCTGGGCCTGCATCGTGATGTCATCCGCTCACACAAGAATGTGGGCGATGCTAACGTAGCGCCATGGAAAATGGGGCTTACATCAAGGCCGGCGCACCCGATCGGCTGGAACTCTCCGAGCTGCTCGGCGCCTTGCATGAGGACGGCTTGCTGAACGCATCGCAGGTGCGTGAAACCCAGATTCGCTCCGGCAATCAGGTCAAGCATCCGCTGCTGCTGATTGCTGATCGCGAATGGGACGATCCGAAATCCCCGGGCCGCAAGCTCACGCTGGAACGCCTGTGCCAATGGCTCGCCCTTCGTGTCGGCATGCCATACCTGCGCATAGACCCGCTGAATCTGGAAGTCACGCGCATTACCGCCCTGGTTCCGTATGCCTACGCAGCGCGCGCGCGCATCCTGCCGGTGCGGGTCACGGCGACCGAGTTGGTAGTGGCGGTGGCAGACCCCTACACCCGCGAGTGGGAAGCGGACCTGTCGCGCCTGGTGAAGCAGAAAATCAGTCGCGTGATGGCCAACCCGCTGGATATCGATCGCTACCTGATCGAGTTCTATGCGCTGGCGCGCTCGGTGAAGTCCGCCGAGAGCGAACGCAAGCGCTCGCCTGTCGGCGGTTTGCAGAATCTGGAGCAGCTCACCGAGCTGGGCCGCAGCGGCAAGCTGGATGCCAACGACCAGCACGTCGTCGCCATCGTCGATTGGCTGCTGCAGTACGCGTTCGATCAACGCGCCAGCGACATCCATCTGGAACCACGCCGCGAGGCCGCACAGGTGCGCTTCCGGATCGACGGCGTGCTGCATGAGGTCTACCAGATGCCGATCGGCA
>JBFJJW010000226.1:0-4872 GCA_041612095.1 Solimonas sp.
ATGCTCGATTCAGGAGGACTTGTAGCTGGCCTGTCGTCGCTGGCCTTGGTCGTCGTGATGGGTGTCCAGTATCTGATGTTGAGTACGTGGGGAGCGAATTGGCTTCCTGGCTGGACGGCGATCGACACCGCTTGGTTCGTCCTCAACTCCGTGCTCACGTCGTTCTTTCTGTTTCGGACTGTCGAGTTTCTGCGCCCAGAGGTACAGGCTAAGGTTGTCCAGCGCTACGCAGTCAATGTGGCGCTGCCCAGGGAGGTACAGCGATTGCACTCATCTGTGGTGTTTGCGAGCAAAGGGAGAGAGATCTGGTCTACGCTGCCGCCATATGGCGATGACGAAGCCCCGGAAGGACCGCGTCTCCTGATCGGCAACTTTGGCTTCAGTGATGGGGTTCTCCAAGGCAAGCTGCATCTGCGAGCACAGGCTCGCTTGGTGGATGTTCGCCTATGGCTTCTAAGGCTGGTTGTCGAATCGTGGTATGGCAAGGCACTGACCTCACGTCTGTCGGAGAAGCCCAAAGCGTCAGGTCCCGAAAAGTCTTGGCCGCTACTCGTTCTGCCTATTGGTCCTGGTACGGTCTACGAAAGCGAAGTGCCGCTCGCGAGCGTGACGCACGGCCCCGAGTTCTCGCGCTGGCAGCGCTTACTCATGCGCTGGGCGGTGGTGATGCGTCCGACATCCAGAGAAAGATATGGCATTCGGGTGGAAGCTATCCTTGGCGAGTTGGCTGCCGACGCGCGAAGTGCGGCGGCTATGGCGGACAACGAAGGATTTGAGCGCGCCTACAGCATGCTGATCGACTTGCATGGATTGCTGCTGGCGGCCTGCCTCGATAAGACCGAGTCTGGGGATCAAGGCAGCTGGGCGCTGTGTCCAAATTCGGAGAAGCTATTCGGTCGCTCATTGCACGAGAGCTGGAGCGAAATCTATCGAGGCGTCTTCCAGGCCGCTATTGAAGGCATGGTGAGAGATACACGACCACTGCGCCGTTTGTGCCACCTACTACAACACCTTGATAGCGAAGAGCTTCGCGCGTCACCGGTCGATATCCGAGAACACCTGCTGCGGATGCCGCCGCTTATGATGTACCAGCTCAGCAACTGGTGGGCCTTCAGGATAGAAGAGCAGGGGATCATTGAGCACAGCCACGCCCAGATGGTAGCGCTGAGGCCACCGCTCAATCGCGTCTACGACGAGATTCTCTCGACATTTGTAGCCGGATGGGAAAGCGGGCGGCCCTATAAGCCGCGGCACAATCGAGACACACAAGCGCTGGACTGGACAGCGTTACCGGGGCTGGCCCGCCTGAACGTGAAGCACATTGACGAGACGGCAGGAATGCTACTCGCAGCAGTTCTGCGCGGCGATCAGGCGGCTGCAGAGTGGTTGGCGGACGTACTAAGCAAGTGGTGGGACACGTTAGATTTCGATCGCGAGCCCCACCATCTCTACGGCAGAGTGGCGTTCATTACTGTCGACGATCTTGAATTGACATGGCCTGCCTTCCGCGACAAGTTTGGGCTGGAAACTGACGATGCAGAGTCGCAAGAGCAATGGAGACCGATTCTGCAGCGAGGCGTCTTCCAGGCCGCCCTGAAAAATTACTGGACCGATGTGCGCTTATTGACCGTCGAAATAATGCTCGACTGGGTTCGCGACTTAGCTCCAGTAGCTGCCAGTTGTTCATTGGCGTTTGAAATCGCCGCTGGACTCTTGACGGGCAAGCAGTGGAAGCAGGGCGGTCAGGCTGTCGATTCGCTCCGTAACCTCTCCCCTCCCGAGTACTTGGTCGCAAAGATGCGCCAATTCGCCGCATCCGGCGAACGGTATGGAGGCTATGTGGGCCGGCTGGATCGCTTCGTTGAAGGCGTGAAGGATATGCGCAGACCCAACATGGTCAGTTCGCGCGTGTACTCGTTTGGCGGTGCCGACGATTTGGAATCGCTCCAAGAGTCTCAGTTGGAGCTGCTGGCTGTGTTGACTAATTCAGCTTGGAGTGTGCCCAGGGCGTTGCTACGACAGCTGGACGTCTGGTTCGACTCCCGATTCGATCAATACCGCAGTGTCGACATTGTTCGCAGCCGCTTGATCAGCTGGCTCGCTCGGATGGATGAGCAGCCTGGCCTTTCGGTTGAGCACATCGACCTGATGAAGGAACGCGTCAGGCCTGAAGCGCAGGTTCCTGCTGCCATCGATTATGTGAAGGCGGGACTTCGGGCCGCAAGCCGGGCATTGGAGGATTTACGTAATAGGGCGCTTGCTACACAGCCGATTGACTCAAATCGACTTCTGGAGATCGGGCGCCACGCGTCAATGTTTGGGTTCAGTACACAGAGGGGGTATTTCCCTGTGCATCTGTTCCAGATAAGACGGTCGCTCGAGAACTTGGAAGACTTCACGCTCACCATTACGCGGGTTCGTCGCGGCGAGCTGACAGAAATGCAGATTGAGCAGCGCGCCTCTAATGAGGAGTCGTACTACTCTTGTGCTATGGCCCAACAGGTGGCTATCGTCATCCTTAACGACGTACTTCGCCGAGCGGACATCAAGGAAATCTCAGTTCGGGATGCTGATGCCTACTGGAAGGCGCTGCAGGTCGAATCAAGAGTCATTGTTGCAAATGGCGGAACGCCTATTCTGCTGCTGGAAAACCCAACCCGACCCGATTGGGTGTGGGAATGGCAGCATGCGGACTTTGGTGCCGATAACAAGCGCCCAGACGATCTACAGGTCGGGCGCCGCGATGATCGAGGTGTCGGGTACATATGCGACTTCAACGACATAGAGGTCTATGAGGCGCCCTTGCCAATTGGACAGTCACTTCTGATGTCAAAAGAGACGTTCAGCACCTTAACTTTTACCGACTATGGCGACGGGCGGTTTGTACGGGCAGAGGTGAACGAGTTAGGGAATGCCAAGAATCTGGTTGACCTGAGACTAACGTTCTCGCGGGCGGTCAGTGTCAAAGAGTCTCATGTGATAAAGCTAATGTACGTGCGAGGATGAAGTGCGTTGGAAGTCTAGCGCGCGACTGTTGCCATCTCGCGCGCCGCGCACAAGGGCAGCAGCGTCAACTAGGCTGGGATTGCCGCGCATTGCGAAGGGAAGAGCGATCCCCGGGCATGCTCGCCCCCCGCACCTGACTCGGCGTCCGCCCCGTCATCCGGCGAAACGCCCGCACGAAGTTGGATGCTTCCGAATAGCCGAGCCGCTCGGCAATCTGCTCAATCGACAGAGACGTTTCCTTGAGCAGGCGCACGCCGTCGCGTTGGCGCGCTTCGTTGACCAGTTGCTGAAAGCTGACGCCGTGATCCTGCAGGCGGCGTTTCAGCGTGCGCGCGGAAAGGTGCAGGCGCTTGGCAGCTTCATCGAGTGCGGGGTAGCCGGTGTCCTGGCTGGCGAGTAGGGCGCGTACGTGCACCGGGAATTCATCGGCTACGTTGAGCATCAAGGAGTCGCGCTCGCATTGCTGGCGCACGAGTTCTGCGGTGACGGTGTTCGCGGTGGCCAGCGGGCGCTCAAGCAGGCTGGCGGCAAAGCGCACCTGGTTGGCGCCCATGGCAAAGCGCGTGATTGGTAGCCGCTCGCGGTAGCGGGCAAAGTGCGCGGGCTCAGCGCAGTCGAGCCAGAGGGTGATTTCTTCGCGGGCAAGTACCTGCGCGAGCATGCCGAACACGGAGACGATCTGCATGTCGATTGCATACTGGTGCAAGGGGCCGTACTGCACCGTGGCGGCAAGATCAATCACCGCGTCGCCACCGCTTACAAAATGGCGCAGGTTGAAACCGGGTGAACGTACGCGCGGGGCAAACTCGGTGGCGAAGGCCACGCTTTCGCGCACGCTGCGCTGTGCAAGCAGACCGAGACCCATAAAGCCATGCACGGTCAGCGTGCTGCGCAGGCCAAACTCGTAACCCAGCGCCGCGTCGCCACTCAGGCGCAGGATGCGCGCGCACAGGCGCCCGTAGTCCAGAAACGGCACGCGCGCGTCGGCTTGCTGCAACTGGCGCGCGCTGATGTTCAGGTCTTTCAGCAGCGCTTCACGCGGCAGGCCGCGCTCAGCCGCCAGCTCCAGTGAGAGCAGCACGTAGCTAATGGCAACGGTGGGCTTGTTGAGATCTTCGTTCTTCATAGAGAGCCGGCGGCTCGTTCGGTGCGCCCATCATAACGTGGCCTGAAATGATAACGAGATTGGCGCGGAGTGCCATGTTCGCGTGCGGAAGTGGAGCGGATAGTCGCTGCCATGGTGCGGCAACCCTTGCCGTGCGCAATCTGGCCCAAGCCGCTGCAGAAAGCGGGCAGGCCGTGCGAGCGGAGAGCCGAGACAAATGTGGACTGTGCGAACGATAGCGACGCTGTGGCTGGTGCTGGCCGTGGCCTTGGGCTTGAGTGCCTGTGCAGAGGATTACAGTACTCCAGCCGCAGTAACCCAACCGGATGGCCTGCCTGACCCGACGTCGGGGGCGGTTGAGCCGCCGTTGCTCGGTGACCTGGAAGCCAACGGCGGGCGCAACTACGCGGCGGTGTACTGCGAAGACCAGCCGGACAGCGCCGCGCTGCCGATTGACCCGCGCGAGCTAATCGCTGGCAGCGCCCTGAACAACCCCAGCTACGCTGTCTGGTACAACGACCCGTTCGAGATTTGCGAGACGCCGGCGCTGTTCGAGAACCAGGCTGAGCAGAACGCCATTCTGGTCTCCAAGGGATTGCCGCCGATCTACTCCGCCAAGCCGCGGCCAAAGACCTGCGGCGAGTGGAAGACGGCGGTGGAACGCGGCCGCCAGTACATCATGCACAACGCCATCACTGGCGAGGTGCTCACGCGCGACTCGCTATACAACTTGATTGCTTACCTTGGGTACACGCTGCCCG
>JBFJJW010000227.1:0-4868 GCA_041612095.1 Solimonas sp.
ACCTTCCGAGTTCTCGATGACCTTGACGCTGTTGCCGTCCATGATTGCGACGCAGCTGTTGGTCGTGCCGAGATCGATACCGATAATTCTTGCCATGAGGAACTCCGAATGCTTTTTGACTTGACGCCTTTATCGTGGCGCGAGCCGTCGTTTCAAGGGTTAAGGGGTTGAATCACCGCTGACTCAGGTGCCGGCCGCAGGCGCGCGCGACACCACGACCATTGCCGGTCGCAGCAGTCGTTCATGCAGGGTGTAGCCCTTCTGCATCACCGCGATCACATGATTGGCCGCCACCTCGGCCGATTCGGCTACCGACATCGCCTGATGCAGGTCCGGATTGAACGGTTGGCCCTGCGGGTCGATCTGCTTGACCCCGTTCTTTTCCAGAACGCCAATCAGCTGGCGCCAGGTAAGTTGCATGCCCTCGGCCAGCGCCTGCGTCTGCGCATCGGCAGAGGCCGCGGCCTTGAGGCCAAGTTCAAGGCTGTCGGCAACGGCCAGCAGCTCGCCCAGCAGTTTTTCACCGGCGTACTTGAGGTTGTTGACAGCGTCGCGCTCGAAGCGCCGGCGGGTATTCTCAAGCTCGGCAATCGCGCGTAGCTGCGCATCCTTGGCGGCGGCGGCACGGGCTTCGGCCTCGGCCAGCTGTGCCTGAACGGCGGCCAGCTCGTCTACTGGCACGTCCTCGACGGGGGGCGTGTTTTCCGGGGTGTCGGTCATTGGTCTTGAGTCTGTCTGATGGAACGCAGAGCCGGTCCCTGGCCGGCTGCGGGCGCGAATGATACCCGGCAGCGCCGGGCGTTGCCGGCGTTGCTCACGTCCAACTGAGGGTTCAGCCGCTGTTTTTCAAGCCCGCGGACAACATGCGGGCCGTTTCGCGGACCAGCGGGATGATCCGGTGATAGGCCATGCGCGTGGGGCCGATGACCCCCAGAACTCCGGCCACCTGCCCATCGACGTAGTACGGCGAGCTGACCACGCTGCACTCATCCAGCACCCGATAGCCGGATTCGTCGCCGATAAAGATCTGTACTCCGTCAGCGCCCAGGCACTGGTCGAACAGCTGTAGCAGGTCGCGCTTGCGATCCAGCGCCTCGAACAGCCCGCGCAGCCGCTGCACATCACCCATTTCCTGGAAGCCCATCAGATTCGGCTGACCGGCTACGACGTAGTCGCCCTGCTCCGAGCCGCGCATTGCCTGCTCGGCCATGGCAGCGGCGTCGCGCAGCATCAGATTGACGCGCGACTGTGCATCAGCGGTTTCCTGCGCCAACTGCTGGCGCAGGCTCACGAGGTCGCGGCCGGCAAATTGCTCGTTGATCAGGGTCGCGTAGCGCTCCAGTTCGTCGGCGCCGTAGGGTCGTTCGGTCGGGATGACGCGGTTCTGGACCTCGTGCTGATTCACCACCAGGATCGCCAGTACCCGATTCCCGGACAGTGGCAGAAACTCGATACGCCGCAGCACCGCCAGATTGCGCCGTGGAATCGTGACGACCCCGGCCATGCGCGACAGCTGTGACAGCAGGTTGGAGGCCGCCGCCACCATATCCGCCTGCGAGCGATGGCCCGGCAACAGCTCCTCGGCCATCTTCGACTGCTGCTCGTCGGTCAAGGGCTCGGGTGCCAGCAGCGAGTCCACAAAGTAGCGATACCCCCGATTGGTGGGAATGCGCCCAGCCGAGGTATGGGGTGAGGCGACAAAGCCCAGCTCGTCAAGATCAGCCATAACATTGCGGATCGTGGCCGCCGACAGGCCCAGTGTGACCATGCGCGACAGCGTGCGCGAGCCGACCGGCTGGCCATCATGGATATACCGCTCCACGAGCAGTTTCAGCAGTTCGGCGGCGCGGGCGTCAAGAGCTTCGGACATACGCTAAACGTGAAGCACTTCCGTCGCGATTTCAATAGCCGCGACGCCGAACGCGGCCAGCCCTTGCGGAAGCGCGTGTTCATGCTAAGTTCGCGCGATTCCATTTCGCATTTCCATGAGCTCCTTCCAGACCGTTGGCGTCATCGGCAAACGTCGCGACCCCCAGGTTGCACCGGCGTTGCTTGCACTTTGCAACGAACTCGGCGGCCTGCGACGGCGGGTGCTGATCGAGAACGAAAGTGCGGAACTGGCGCGCAGCCCGCCCGGTATCGAGCGTGGATCGCGCGCTCAGCTGGCGGCCGCCTGTGATCTGGTGGTCGCCGTCGGCGGCGACGGCACGCTGCTGTCCGTTGCGCGCGACATGGCGCCGGCGGGTGTACCCATATTGGGCGTGCATCAGGGGCGCCTGGGCTTCATGGTCGACGTACGCCCCGAGGACATGCGCGAGACCCTGGCCAAGGTGTTTGCCGGCGAGCATGTCCGGGAGGAACGCCTGCTGCTGTCGGCACGGATCCTGCGCGAAGGCGTGGCGACGCCTCCTACCCTTGCGGTCAACGACGTCGTGGTACGCAACCAGGCCTCGATCCGCATGCTGGAGTTCGAGACCTGGCTGGATGACGAGTTCATCTCGCAGCACCGTGCCGATGGCTTCATCGTCTCCTCGCCTACCGGCTCAACCGCCTACGCGCTGTCGGGCGGCGGACCGGTGCTGCATCCCGCACTGGAAGCGATCAGTCTGGTCCCGATCTGCCCGCATACGCTGTCCGACCGCCCGATCGTGGTCAGTGCCCGCCAGCGCGTCGGCATCGTTCTGCGCGGAAGCGGCAATACCGAGGCAACCGCCACCTGCGATGGCCAGACCAGCCAACGGCTGTTGCCGGGAGACTGCCTGGAAGTCCGTTGCGCCGATGCCAGACTGAGCCTGATCCACCCTAAAACATACAGTTACTTCAATATCTTGCGTAACAAACTTCATTGGGGTCGTGGCCCCGGCGCGGAGCCGGCCACGCGCTGAACATGCTCAAGCACCTGACCATTCGCAATCTGGCGATCATTGATAGCCTGGATCTGGAGTTCAACACCGGCTTTACCGTGCTCACCGGCGAGACCGGCGCCGGTAAATCAATCCTGATCGACGCCATCGGCCTGGCCATGGGCACGCGCGCCGATGCCGCGCTGGTTCGTGCCGGGCAGGAAAAGGCCGAAATCAGTGCCAGCTTTGAGCTGCAGGCAGGCGCTGTCGCCGCTAACTGGCTACATGAACACGATCTCGCCGACGCCGATGATCCCCTGCTGCTGTTGATACGCCGCGTGGTCTACGCGGAAGGCCGTACCCGTGCCTATGTCAACGGCGCAGCAGTCAATGCTGGACAACTGCGGGAGCTGGGTGAATATCTGATCGAGATTTTTGGTCAGTCCGAAAGCCAGACGCTGCTGCGTGCGGACGTGCAGCGACGTCTGCTGGACGACTACGGCAGCTACCCGCCGCAACTGGCCAAGGTCCGTGAAGCTGCGCATCAATACGCAGAGGCCCAGCGTCTGATTGAACGCCTGCAGGCCGGCGGCGAACGCGACCCGACCCAGCTTGAGTTTCTGCGCTTCCAGCTCGGCGAGTTGGAGGCACTGAATCTGGCTGACGGTGAGCTGGCACAGTTGGAAGCGGAACACCGCAAGCTGACGCACGCCGAACGCTTGCTGCAGGACGGCGGCAGCGCCCAAGAACAACTCTACGGTGGCGACGGCAGTCTCTACGACCAACTGGCGACGATTGGCGGCACCCTGGAATCGCTGGTGCCGATCGACGATGCGTTCCGCGCTGCACTGGATTGCGTCAATGGCGCGCAGGAACAGGTACGGGAAGCCGCTGACAGCCTGCGCCATGTGCTTGAACGTCTGGACCTCGACCCTGAACGCCTGGCGTTGGCCGAACAACGCATGACCGCCGTCCACGAACTGGCGCGCAAGCACCGCATCAAGCCGGCTGAGCTGGGCACCCGTCTGCTGGCGCTGCAAGCGCAGCTGGATGAGTCCGAGCATGCAGCCGGCCGCCTCGATGCGCTAGAGAAGCAGAAGCAGCAGGCGCTGAGTCACTACCGTGCGGCTGCCAAGGTCTTGTCGGCTGAACGGCGCAAGGCGGCGCAGCGCTTCGATACGCTGACCACCGAACTGGTGCGCCAGTTGGGCATGCCGAACGCGCAGTTCGTCACTGTAGTTGAACACCTTGACGACGATCAGGTTCGCGCCAGCGGCAGTGACGAGGTGCGCTTCGATTTTTCAGCCAACCCCGGCCAGCCGCCGCGTGCGCTGGCCAAGGTTGCCTCGGGCGGCGAGCTATCCCGCGTCTCGCTCGCAATTCAGGTGGCTACGCTGTCCCAGGACGGCGCGACGACCATGATCTTCGATGAGGTGGACGCCGGCATCAGCGGCGGCGTGGCGGAAATCGTCGGACAGCAGTTGCGCAAGCTGGGCGGTTCGCATCAGGTGCTGAGCGTGACCCATCTCGCACAGGTCGCCGCGCAAGGTCACGCGCATTACGCCATACGCAAGGAAATTCGTGCTGGGCAGACCTATACGCGCGTGGAGCCGATGAGCGCCGCCAGCCGTGTTGAGGAGCTCGCGCGCATGCAGGGCGGCGTCAAGATTTCCGACGCGGCGCTGGCCCACGCGCGCGACCTGCTGGAGCGCGCCTCAACCAGCGGCTGAGCGGGTCATCTCAGCGGCGTGACCCCGAAGGCCGGCTCTTGGGGCGCACGTGCAGCACCAGGCTGTGATCCTCGACGATGTAGCCGTGCTTGTCGGCGATCTCACGCTGCAGTTTCTCGATCTCTTCGCTGACAAACTCAATCACCTTGCCAGTGTCGAGGCAGACCATGTGATCGTGATGGTGGCCGCGTTCCAGCTCGAATACCGCGTGCCCGCCCTCAAAGTTGTGCCGACGCACCAGCCCCGCTGCCTCGAACTGGGTCAGCACGCGATAGACGGTGGCCAGGCCCACGTC
>JBFJJW010000228.1:0-4826 GCA_041612095.1 Solimonas sp.
ATGCCCACGGCTACGAGCCGGGCGAATTGCGCGCGCGCATGTTTGCGCCGGATCTGGGTATTGCCGAAGACCCCGCAACGGGTGCCGCTGCGGTCGCGCTGGCCGGTGCGCTGGGCATGGAGCAAGGTGAAGACGGCACCCATCGCTGGTTGATCCATCAAGGCGTGGAAATGGGCCGCCCCAGCCAGTTGCACATCAGCGTTGATCGCGCCGGCGGCAAGGTCACCGCAGTGCGTGTCGGCGGCTACGCGGTTACCGTGTCTGAAGGCATCTTGCGTCTGGGTTGAAGCACATGCAGTCCCTGGAAGAAGCGCAACGCATCTACGAAGCCGCGCCGTTCATGCGCACGCTTGGCGCGAAGGTCGTCGAATGCGCGCCGGGCCGCATCATCGCCGAACTGGAGCTGGCACCGCAGCTGACGCAACACCATGGCCTGCTGCATGCCGGCGTCTCGGCGACGCTGGCCGATCACAGCGCGGGCGCTGCCGCGACCACCCTGCTGGAAGCCGGTCAGGCGGTATTAACCGTGGAATTCAAGATCAACCTCCTGCGTCCCGGGCGCGCGCCCAGATATCGCTGCGAGGCGGAGGTGCTGAAGCCGGGGCGCCGGATTAGCGTGGTGGAGGCCTCGGTATGGGGGGTCTATCCGGACCGGCGTGAACTGCAGGCCAAGGCCACGGTGACGCTGGCCGTGGTCGATGCCCCGGCAGGCTGAGACGCGCGATGGAAGACTGGGTTCACCGCGCGCTGGAACGCTGGCCCAATGTGCCGGCGCTTTTTGGCTGGCTGGGGCTGGACCACCGCGGTCGCTGGCTGATCCGCGGCCAGGTTATTTCCCGTCCGCAGATCATCGACACCCTCAATCGCAACTACGCCGCCGACGAGCATGGCCGCTGGTACTTCCAGAATGGCCCGCAGCGTGGGTATGTGGACCTCGCCTATACCCCGTACATCCTTCAGCGCACCACCGATGCCCAGGGCCTGCAGACCCACACCGGCCAGGCCGTTCGACAGATACACCGAGCGCTGCTGGATGAGGAGGGGTCGGTGGTGCTGGTGACCGAGCACGGACCGGCCGCCGTGAGCGACGCCGAGCTGGACTGGCTGCTGGCCCGCATCGAGCATCGGGGCCAGGCCATCACCGAAATCGATCTCGCCGCCGCGCTGGAACAGCCCAGCGGCCAAACCACGCCGCTGACCCTGCGACTGGATGAGCAGCGTTACCCGCTGGCGCGCCTGGACCGGGCGCAGGCCCCGGCGCAGCTGGGATTTGATCCGGCGCCGCAACCGCGGCCGGACGAGGCCGCGGTCGTGGGCGACAGCGCGCGCGCCCCGGACTGAGCCCCGATACGGCTGACAGCCGACGAGCAAATGTCCTACACGCGGGCGGGCCGCTGTCCGAATCAGAACCCCGCCCCGGCGCCGAAACAGGGGCATGGACACCACACCCTTTCCCGCCATGGCCTCGCACAGCCGCTTCTGCGAGTGGATTGATGACCACGAGCTGCTGCTCAGCGGCGATCTGCTGGTGCACCCGGAACGCGGCGGTTGCTGCAGCCTGTTTCTGAGCCGTACCGAATCCGGCGACTACCGTCTGCGCATCTGCGAGGGCGATAGCGACCAGTGGCTGACCTGGCGAGATGAGCGCCGCTGCCGCAACCGCTTCGGGCGCTCGTATGCAGATGCGCTACTGAGTGCCTCGCTGGCGACGCTGCAGCTGGCCGGCTACAGCAGCCTGTGGAGCCTGCGCCTGCCGGAGATCACGCCGGGCATGCTGTTTTCGGTCGCCGCCTGAACCTGCCAGAGTAGAGGCCGAGGGGCCACCACGTGGTTGGGGGAAAAACCGGAAGCGGCGCGGGCAAGGAAGCCCATCACGCCGGGGCGCCGCCGGGCAGACAATCCGGCCCTGCTGCGGCATGCTTGCGGGCATGGGCAAGCAGCAGGAATCGTTCGAGCGCATCTGGGCCACCATCCGGCGCATACCGCTAGGCAAGGTTGCCACCTATGGCCAGATTGCGGCCGAGGCCGGCTACCCCAAACAGCCGCGCCTGACCGCACAAGCGCTCGCCAATGTGCCGCCCGGGATGGAGTTGCCGTGGTTCCGGGTCATCAATGCCCAGGGGCGCATCTCGATTCCGGAGGGCAGCCGCGGGCACAAGGAACAAAAAAAACACCTGCAGCACGAAGGCGTGAAATTCGAGCGTGAGCGCGTAGACCTGGCGCTGTACCGCTGGCAGCCGCGCTCGGAGTCGCCGCTGCTCGACTAGCCGTCGCCGCTGCGCGCCATCGCAAGTGTGCCGCCGCAACCGCGCAGGTCTTGCCCGTTCCAGCGCACCACGGCCGTTGCCGCGTACAGCTCGCCGCTCTGCGCGTCTGTGCAGGGAGTCGGCTCTATCCGTACCGAGAGCTCATGCGCGGCGGTGCGAGCGTGGTAGACGATGGCTCCCTCGTCTTCCAGTGCCGGCGGCGCCAGTGTCTCGACACGGGTCTTGTCCTGATTCGTGCGCAGCACCATGCGATCCCCCGGAACGATCTCCAGCGACCAGTCGGGGGCACGGCCGCGCGCCGAAAACGGGGGAGCCGCCGGCGGCGCAGCGGCGAGCGCCTGCTCCCGGCAATGCGCGTAGGTCTGGCCGTCCAGCTCCAGCAGCGCCTCGGACTCACTGACCACCAGCACCGCGCCCTCGCCTTCGTAACGCGCACCGGTTTCGGCGGCAACGTGCTTCAACACCCGGGCATCGTTGCCGATCAGCAGCACGACCTCGTTCTCGTCGTAGCGCGCCTCGAACTCGAAGTCCGTGCACTGATAGTTCACCGGGTGGTCGATCACGATGGCCGGCTGCGGCAGCGCGGCCAATCCGGAATCGCGGGTACCTGCCTGCGCAGGAGCTTGTGGCAGCACGATGGGCTCGACCGGCTTGCTGGGTTTGCAGCCGGTGTATGCCGCCACCGTCAAAAGACACCACAGGGGGACAAGCCATTTCATATGCGGACTTCAGGCGCTGAGCTTGAGGCCAAGGATGCCGCCGACAATCATCGCGATGCAAATGACGCGGACATAGGTGAACGGGTCGCCAAACCAGGCCATGCCGATGAGGACCGTGCCTACCGCGCCGATGCCGGTCCATACGGCGTAAGCGGTGCCGAGCGGCAGCGTGCGCATGGCCAGGCCGAGCAGGACCATGCTGGCGATCAGGCAAACCACGGTGAACAGCGTGGGCAGCGGCTTGCTGAAGTTGTCGCTGAGCTTCAGCCCCACGGCCCAGCCGATCTCGAACAGTCCCGCTACAAACAGGATCAACCAGCTCATCGTCCGTCTCCGCACCGCTTCGGAAAGATGGGGTCGTCCCCGTTCAGGCCTGCCGCTGCGCCGGGTCGTCCCGGCGCAGCGTCATTAAAGCAGGGCGCGCTCAGCTTTTGGCGGGTTTCACGAACTTCAGCGTCATGCGGTCGCTTTCGCCTATCGCCTTGTACTTGGCCTGATCGGCTTCATCCCCCCGCAGGGACGGCGGCAGGGTCCAGACCCCCTTGGGGTGGTCGGCCGTATCCTTGGGGTTGGCATTGATCTCGGATTTCTCCACCAGCTTGAGGCCAGCGCGCTCTGCCGCTGCAATGATCACGGATTCCAGCATGTAGCCGCTGTCTTCCTGATCTGCCGCCGGCCGTGTGGCCGGCAGCCGATGATCCACCACGCCAAATACACCGCCGGGTTTGAGCGCGGTGTAGACCGCGCCAAAGGCGGCATCCAGCTTGGCGTCACCGCCACCGCGCATGTACCAGTTGTGCACGTTGCGGAATGTCACAACCAGATCGGCGCTGCCCGCTGGCGCGATGTTCAGCGCATCCGGCGGATTGAAGCTGGTGATCTCCACCTTGCCGTAGTGGGTGGGGTCGGCCTTGAGTTTGGCTTCAAAGCTCGCGCGCGACTTCCTGTAGTAGTCGGAGCTGCTGTCGGCCGGATAATGCGCCGCATACAGCTTGCCGTGATCCTTCAGATACGGTGCCAGTATCTCGGTGTACCAGCCGCCGCCCGGCGCCAGCTCCACCACGGTCATGTCCGGGCGGATGCCGAAGAAGCTCAGGGTTTCATAGGGGTGGCGGTAGGTATCGCGCGCCGCATAGGCTTCGGTGCGCTGCGGGCCGGCAATCGCTGCCTTCAGCGCGTCATCTGCATGAGCAGAGGCTGCGAACAGCGTCAGGGCCGCAAGGCCAATCTGTGCAAGTTTCATAGAAGCTCCATAAGCATGTAGGGATGCAGCACTCCGCCTAGTGACCGCACGTGGCGCGAGGGGTTCCGGTGCGGCTTCAGGCCGGTAGCGCCGTCATCAGCAGTGATGCCGGTTGCGCGGTCAGCGGGTGTAACGGTTCCTGCAGCGTCATCAGCCGCCAGCCGGCGGCGTCAAACGCGCTGATCCAGGATTCCAGCGTGTGAAAGTACCACGGCATCTCTGCGCGGTAGTCGCCACCAAAGTCGGCAAAGGTTTCCACGCGCCATCCGCATGCGTAAGGCGCGGGGCCGCAGGCCACCCACGGATGTACGGTCTGTATCAGCAGCGCGCCATCCGCGTGCACCTGGCGGCGCAGCGCTTGCAGCGTGGGCACCAGGTCTTGATCCAGCAGCGAGAAGTTGCAGATCACGCCATCAAACGGCGCGCCTGCTAGTACATGCGTGCCGAGCTGGTCGTAGGCCAGCAGGCGGTAATCACCGGCACCGTCAGCCGTGCGTGCCGCGTTGATCAACGGTGCAGACGCATCTACGCCCACACAACGAATGCCCAGCGCATTCAGTGCGCGGCACAACCAGCCTTCGCCGCAGCCCACATCCA
>JBFJJW010000229.1:0-4790 GCA_041612095.1 Solimonas sp.
ACCTGGCGGGTGATGCCGGCTACGTGGATGCGGATGGCTACTGGTGGGTGATGTCGCGCATAGACGACATCATCAATGTCGCCGGCCATCGTTTGTCCACCGGCGCCATGGAAGAGGTGCTGTGCGGGCATCCGGATGTGGCCGAATGCGCGGTGATCGGCGTGGCCGATGCGCTGAAGGGGCAGGTGCCGGTGGGACTGGTGGTGCTGAAGTCCGGCGTGCAGCGCGCCGAGGCGGACATCGTCAAGGACTTGATCGAACGCGTGCGCGCGCAGATCGGTGCGGTGGCGGCGTTCAAGCAGGCCGTGGTGGTCCAGCGCCTGCCCAAGACCCGCTCCGGCAAGGTGCTGCGGGCGACGATGCGCGCGATCGCCGACGGCAAGCCCTACACTGCGCCGGCAACCATCGACGACCCCAAGAGCCTGGAGGAAATTGCCAGCGCTCTTCAGCGTCGTTGAGCACAGGAGTCGCGCGCACGAATGCGCGGCCCGCCACATCACAAGGGAGAGATCATGAAAGATAAATGGACCACGGCGGATATCCCGTCGCAGCAGGGCAAAATCGCGGTAGTGACCGGTGCCAGCAGCGGCCTCGGCCTGGAGACGGCTGCTGAGCTGGGCGCTGCCGGCGCGCAGGTCATCATGGCCTGCCGCAATCCGGCGCGCGCGGCACCGGCGCTGGCGGAAGTGCAGCGGCGAGCACCGCAGGCCAAGGTGGAGTTGATGACGCTGGATCTGGCCAGCCTCGCATCGGTACGCGAGTTTGCCCAGGCCTTTCAGGCACGCCACTCGCGGCTGGACCTGCTGTGCAACAACGCCGGCGTCATGGCGCTGCCGCTGGAGCGCACGGTGGATGGCTTCGAGATGCAGATGGGGACCAATCATCTCGGTCACTTCGCGCTGACCGGGCTGCTGATGGACAGCCTGCGTGCGGCACCGGCCGCGCGGGTCATGACCGTTTCCAGCCAGGCCCATCGCGCCGCCAAGGGCTTTGATGTCGATGACCTCAACTGGGAGCGCGGCCGCTACAACGACTGGGAAGCCTACGGCCGCAGCAAGCTCGCCAATCTGCTGTTTACCTTCGAGCTGGCACGCCGCTTTGAGAAAGCCGGACTGCCGGCGATTGCCGTAGCCGCGCATCCGGGCTATGCCGCCACCAATCTGGGCTTCAATGGCACCGCCTTCACGCGCAGTGCGGTAGGCAAGGTGCTGATGCAGATCGGCAACAGCCTGCTGGCGCAGCCAGCGGACATGGGCACCTTGCCCAGTCTGTATGCCGCAACCGCAGCGGACGTGCGCAACGGCGACTACTACGGCCCGCGCGGCTTCATGCAATTCCGGGGTTACCCCAAGGCAGTGGACTGCCGCGCCAAGGCGCGGGATACGGACCTCGCCGCGCAGCTGTGGGCACGTTCGCAGACGCTGACCGGCGTCAGCTATCTGTAGACCTTGGCGGCGGGCGCACCGGTCATGGCGTTAAGATGGGCCCATGACGGTCAATCAGAACACGCAAGCTGCCGGTACCCGTAGCGCTCCCGAAATATCCCCGCCGCCCCAGGCCGCCCAACGCCGGATATTCATCACCGGCGGTGGCTCCGGCCTGGGCGCTGCTGTTGCGCGGCGGGTCGTCGCGCACGGCGGCAGCGTTGCGCTGGCGGGGCGCCGCAGCGATCTGCTGGAGACGCTGGCCGCCGAGTTGGGCGCGGCAGCCCGCTGCTATACGCTGGATGTCAGCGACGCCGCTGCGGTCGCGGCCGCAATCCACGATGACCAGCCCGACGGTCTGGTCTGCTGCGCCGCCGTTCTGGGCCGTGGCGAAATCTGGGATGAGCTGACGCCGGCACGTTTTGCCGAGGTCATGGCGATCAATGTCTCCGGCACCTTTCATGCGTGCTATGCGGCGATGCGGCTGTGGCGCGAGCGGGGCGTGCAGGGCGATATCGTCAACGTGTCCTCGCTCGGCGGTCTGCGCGGCATGCAGCGCTTCTCGGGCTTCGGCGCATACGCCACCTCCAAGCATGCGGTGGTGGGCCTGACCGAGGCCCTGGCGCTGGAGGGCAAGCCTTACGGCATCCGTGTCAACGCGGTGGCGCCGGGCATGATGCGCACGGCAATGGTGGAGGCTTTGGGCCTTACCCCCAAAACCCAGCCGCAGGCCATCGCCCCCACAGTGGAGTTCCTGCTGAACCGCGAACTGTCCGGCCCCGTGACCGGCACCATTGTCGAGATTCACTGCAATGACGACTAAGACCGGACCCATCGTTTACCTGACCCGCCGCGAGACGTTCTGCGCGGCCCATCGACTGTGGTCGGATGGCCTCAGCGAGCAGGAGAACCGCGAGCTGTTCGGCCCCTGTGCGCATGACTATGGCCATGGGCATAACTACGTGCTGGAAGTGACCCTGCGCGGGCCCATCGACCCGAAGACCGGCGTGGTGGTGAACCTCACCGAGGTTCGGGATGCCGTACGCGAACTGTTGCTGGATGATGTCGATCACCGCCATCTGAATCATGATTCGGAGCTGTGCCGCGGTATCAACCCGACCGTCGAGAATCTCGCGGTACTGTTCTGGAAGGTGCTGCAGCCGCGCTTTCCCGACACGCTGTATGAAGTCTGCCTGCACGAGACCGAGAAGAACTGGGTGCGCTACCGAGGCGAATAGTCCGGGCGCGAGTTCATCTGAACGGTTGAGGCCGGCGCGCGCGGATGCGGCCAAGCTGCAGTCCGGTCGTGGAAGAGGGGAGCATCAATGCAGGGACTACGTCGATGGGTCGTGGCTGCGAGCCGGGTAGCGCTGTTGCTCGCGGGCGGCGTGCTCGCGGCCTGTGGATCGGATGGCGACACTGCCGGATCTGACCATGCGGGTGAGCCCAAGCTGGAAACCGATCCGATGCTGCTCGACGCGGCCTTGGAATGCACGCCGTTTGCGCACCCGGACAAATCCCCCGTGCTGCTGGTGCATGGCACCGGCACCTACGGGCAGGAGCAATACAACTGGACCTACAAGCCGCTGCTGATCGAGCGCGGTTTTGACGTGTGCACCGTCACCTATCCGGACCGCGGCCTGGGCGATCAGCAGATCTCGGCCGAGTACGTGGTGCATGCGCTGCGTCGCATCCACGCCGAGAGCGGCCGCAAGGTGGCAATGATCGGTCATAGCCAGGGCGCGTCGATGCCGCGCTGGGCCTTGAAGTGGTGGCCCTCGGCCCGTGACGCAGTGGAAGACTTCGTGCTGCAGGCGGGCCCCAATCACGGCACCTTGATTGCCAGCAGCGACAATCCCGTCACCGGTGTACTGACCGGCACGCTGGGCCTGCCGGCGGCGACGTTCCAGTTTGCCGAAGGTTCCAACTTCATTCGCGTGGTCAATGAAGGCGATGAAACGCCGGGCGACATCGACTACACCAACCTCTACACGCTGTTTGATGAACTGGTGCAGCCGGCGATGCCGGTTCCAACGGCCGCACTCGAGTTCGGCCTAGATAATCCCAAGGTCAGCAACATCCTGATCCAGGATGTCTGCCCTGGCCGCTTTGTGGATCACCTGACGATCGGCCTGACCGATCGCGTGTCATTTGAACTGGCGCTGGATGCCATCAGCCATCCTGGGCCGACCAATATCGAACGCGCGGGCGGGGCCGGGCTCTGCGGCCTGATCTCGCTGGTCCCGGACCAGACCTTCTCGACGACCGCGCTGGGCGAGGCCTTCACGATCCTGCCGATGAGCATTGCCAATGGTGCGCCCAACCTGCATCTGGTCAGTGAAGAGCCGCCGTTGAAGCCGTATGCGCAGTGAGCCGCGCGAGGTGCTGCGCCTGGTTGCTTGTTCCTCGCCTGCGGGATGCTTCTACAATGCAGCCCCGGTGAAACTGCCCCGTGGTGATCACCGTATCCGCCCACACTTTCAGTCCTGAATCCATGAGCGAGCTGTCTGCTGCATCCACCGTGGTTGTTGTTGGTGCCGGCCAGGCCGGTGGGGAATCCGCTGCCGAGCTGCGCAAGCTGGGTTACGCCGGCCGCATACTGATACTGGGCGAGGAGCCGCAGCCGCCCTACAAGCGCCCGCCGCTGTCCAAGGCCTATCTGGCCGGCACGGTGCAGGAATCCGGTCTGTACACGATGCAGCCGGCGCAGATGGAAAAGGTCAACATCGAGTTTCGCGGCAATGCGCGGGTGGCGCGGATCGACCGCAGCGCCAAGACGCTGCATCTGGCCGATGGCACGACCCAGACCTACGACAAGCTGGTGCTGGCTACCGGCGGCCGCGCGCGGCCGCTGACCGTGCCCGGCGCGGACGCGCCCAATGTCTTCCCGCTGCGCACCATTGCCGACGTCAACAATATTCGCGCGCAGTGTGAGCCCGGCAGGCGCATGGTCATCGTCGGTGGTGGCTTCATCGGCCTTGAAGTTGCGGCGGTCGCAATCAAGCTGGGCCTGAAGGTCACGGTGCTGGAAGGTCTGCCACGGGTACTGGCGCGGGTGACGGTGCCTGAAGTCTCCAGCTTCTTTGAACGTGCGCACCGCGAGGCCGGGGTCGATCTGCGTACCGGCGCGCAGCTGGCGGGTTTCGAAGGCTCGCCGGTCACGGCGGTCAAGCTCGCGGATGGCACCACCGTTGAAGCGGACTTCGTCGTCGTCGGCATCGGCCTGATTGCCAATACCGAAGTGGCTCAGGAGGCCGGTCTGGTCGTGGACAACGGCATCGTCGTCAACGAGTACGCGCAGACCTCGGATCCCGACATCGTCGCCGCCGGCGACTGCACCAATCATCCCAATGAATTTCTCGGCCG
>JBFJJW010000230.1:0-4773 GCA_041612095.1 Solimonas sp.
GGACATACCGGTGCCGCGATCGGAGCCTTGTTCGGTGCAGTGGTCGGCGCGGAGATGGCCGACAGCAATCACGACCGCCACTATCGTCCAGCCGCTCAGACTTACCACTACGCGCCGCCGCCCCGCGTCGTGCACTACTACGAGCCGCGCCCACGGGTGGTTTATCGCGAGCACTACTACCGCGAGCCCGTGAGGGTTTACCGTGTCAGCGATCGGCGCGATTACTACGACCGGCATGACCGTCGCCACGATCGGCACGACCGCCGGCATGACCGACACGATCGCCACTGCCGCCACTGAGCGTGACCTGATCGCTGAGGTCGGTATAGAAGCGGGCCGCATGGCCCGCTTTTTCGTAGTCGACCTCCGTGGCCTGACTTAAGATCGGCTTCATGAACGAAGACCGTCTGATCGAGTTGGAAACCAAGCTGTCCTTCCAGGAAGACACCTTGAGGGTGCTCAACGATGTGGTGACAGCGCAGCAGGCGCAGATAGAACGCCTGGAGCTGATCTGCCGGCAGCTTGCCGAGCGCCTTGCGCGCGGCGCCGAGTCTGAAGGCGCGTTGAAGGGCGGGCCGGCCGACGAAGTGCCGCCACACTACTGAAATCGGGCGAGGCCGGCGGCCGCGCTTGCGGTAAGCTGCGCCGGCTATGACGCATTCCAGAATCTCAGGGACCGGCAGCTATCTGCCCGAGCGCGTGGTGACGAACCACGAACTGCAGTCGCGTATCGACACTTCAGACGAGTGGATTGTGTCGCGGACCGGCATCGAAGCGCGTCATGTTGCCGCTGACGGCGAAATGACCAGCGATCTGGCGTTCAGGGCGGCGCAGGCCGCGATGCAGGCGGCCGGGGTAACAGCCGATGACATCGATCTGATCGTGGTTGCCACAACAACGCCGGACATGGTGTTTCCGTCCACCGCCTGTCTTCTGCAGGCGAAGTTGGGCGTCAAACGCGGTGCGGCGTTTGATGTGCAGGCGGTATGTACCGGCTTCATCTACGCGGTAGCCACCGCCGACAAGTTCATCGCCAGTGGCCAGCACCAGTGCGCGCTGGTGGTCGGCGCTGAAGTGTTCTCGCGCCTGCTGGACTGGAGTGATCGCCGCACCTGTGTGCTGTTTGGCGACGGGGCAGGCGCCGTGGTGCTGAAGGCTAGCGAGACACCCGGCATCTGCTCGAGTCATCTGCATGCGGACGGCAGTCTGGCGCACATCCTGCGCGTTCCGGGCGGTATCGCCGAAGGCAAGCTGCGTGGCAATCCCTATCTGGAGATGGACGGTCAGGCCGTGTTCAAACTCGCGGTACGAGCGCTCGACGAATGCGCGCGCGAGGCGCTGGAGCACAACCAACTGACTGCGGCAGAACTCGACTGGTACATCCCGCATCAGGCCAACATGCGGATCATCAATGCAATCGCGGACAAGATTCGGCTGCCGCGCGAGCGCGTGGTCACGACCGTCGCGCGGCACGGCAATACGTCCGCAGCCTCGGTGCCACTGGCGCTGGATGCTGCCGTGCGCGACGGCCGCATCCAGCCAGGTCAACGCGTGCTGTTGCAGGGCGTGGGCGGCGGCATGACCTGGGGTTCGATCCTGTTGCGCTGGTAGGGGCTAATCAATCTCCGGCGTGACGTGGCGATAGCCGCTATGCACGCCGAGCGCCGACACTTCATCGGCGATCGCCTGGCGTTCGCGCGTCAGATACTGCGCGATGGCCGAGCGGAATCCCGGGTGCGCGAACCAGTGCGCCGAGTGACTCAGCTCCGCGTCAAAACCCCGCAGCAGCTTGTGTTCTCCCTGCACGCCGGCATCCAGCAGCCGCAGGCCGCGTTGGATCGTGCGTTCCATGCCCTGGTAGCAGCACAGCTCGAAATGCAGCAGGTCATGCGCGCCATCGGCCCCCCAGTGCCGCCCGCATAATCGATCGCCATCCTCGAAGTAGTAAGCCATTGCCACGCACTCGCCGTGCCGGTACGCCAGGCAGAACCAGAACGCCAGCGGCAACCGGCGCGCCCATTGCTGCAGGCACGCCAGATTCAGGTATGGCGATTGGCCTCGGGCATGGTAGGTCGCGGTATAGAGGGCGAAAACGCGCTGCCACTCGACGACGCTCAGATCTGCAGCTGCGCGCCATTCAATGTGGTAGCCCGCTTCCTTGACCAGACGCCGCTCGCGACGGATGTTTTTGCGGCGTTTGGCGGCAAGTGCAGTCAGAAAATGCTCGAATTCATCGTAGCCGCGGTTGTGCCAGACGTAGCGCGGTTGCTGGCGATGCAGCCAGCCCTCGGACTCCAGCATCTCGGCCTCATGCCGTGGCAGGAATAGTGCATGAACGCCAGTGGCACCGAGTGTCTGCGCCATGGCGACAAGCCGTGCTGCAGCCTCTCGATCTGCAACCCTTGAAGCGGGCACCGGCGTGAACGGCGTGCAGACGCTGAGCTTCGGGTAGTAATCATAGCCGTGCTGGGCATACGCATTGGCGAATGCCTGATCGAACACGAACTCGCCCCATGAATGCGACTTCAGATAGGTGCCGGGCAACGCCAGCGGTTCCCAGCCGACCGCCGCGCCCACGCAACCGCTCTCTGCCAGGGGCTCCAGATAGGCGGGGCTGGTGAACAGGCTCGGTTGTGGCATGCCGTCATGCTAGCGGACCGAGCCTGCACACAGCGGAGTCAGCTCACGCTTGCTGCGAGCGGATCCAGCGTTCGATCTTGTCCTCGAGCACATCCAGCGGCACCGCGCCATCCTTGAGTACTTCTGTATGAAAGGCCTTGATATCGAATCGAGGTCCGAGGACCTCTTGGGCGCGCGCCCGCAACGACTGGATCCGGAGCTCACCCAGCTTGTAGGCGAGGGCCTGGCCGGGGATGGCCATGTAGCGCTCGGCCTCGGCAATGGCTTGGGTCTCGCTCTCGGCCGAATTGGCGAGCATGTAGTCGATGACCTGTTGCCGGGTCCATTGCTTGCTGTGCAGGCCGGTGTCGACCACCAGGCGAATCGCACGCCACAACTCGTTCTGCAGATAGCCGAAGTACTGGTAGGGATCGGTATAGACCCCGAGGTCACGCCCCAGCGATTCCGCATACAGGCCCCAGCCCTCGGTAAAGGCGGTAAAGCTGCCGAAGCGGCGAAACGCGGGTATGCCGGTGAGTTCCTGCTGGATGGCCAGCTGGAAATGGTGGCCGGGGATCGCCTCGTGCAGGAACAGGTCCTCCATGTCCCAGGTTTTGCGCGAAGGCAGGTCATAGGTATTGACGTAGAAAATGCCCGGCCGCGAACCGTCCTCGCTCGGACGTTGATAGGAGCCGCCTGCGGCGGACTTGGCGCGGAACGCTTCCACCGGGCGGATCTCAAAGCCGGCCTTGGGGGTTAGCGAGAACAGTCTCTGTGCCCCTTCCTCTACACGTGCGCGCAGCCCGTTGTAGCCATCCAGCAACTCGGCCTCACTGCTCCACTTGAACCGGGGGTCGGTGCCCAGAAACTTGAAGAACGCTTGCAGATCGCCCTTGAAGCCCAGTTCGGCGATGACCTTGCGCATCTCCGCATGAATCCGCTGCACCTCATCCAGGCCAATCCTGTGGATCTCGGCCGGCGTCAGCTCGGTGGTCGTAATCCTGCGCACGTTGTAGGCGTACCAGGCGGCGCCGTCCGGCAGTGCGTCCAGCCCAACGCTGACGCGGCTTTGCGGCAGGTACTCGTCGCGCACAAAATCACGCAGCGCAGTGTAGGCCGGCATCAACTGCTGCTGTATCAGCAGGCGATACGCGGTGCGCAGGCGCTCGCGCTCGCTTTCCGGCACGGTGTCGGGGAAATTGGCAACCGGCCGATAGAACAGGGTCTGCGCCGGATCGGCATCGATCAGCGCGTCCAGCTGCGGAACCACCTTTTCCATCAGAACCCGCGGCTGCACGACGCCGGCGGTCATTCCCTCACGCATGTTCGCCTCCATCTGGGCAAACAGGGCCGGAATCCGGCTGGCGCGCTGCAGCCAGTTTTCGTAGTCCTGCACGGTGGCAAACGGCTGGGCTGATGTGCCCGACCCCAACTGGGCCATCAGGTTGGGGGTGCTGTAGAACTGATTCAGCGGTATCAGATGCCCCGGAAAGCGATTGCCTTCCAGTTTGATGCTCAGATCGCGTTTCAGGATCTCGACGCTGAGGCGCTCCTGAGTGTTGAGCGGCTGCAAGTCGATGGCCTGGGCGCGCTGCAGCCAGTGCTGCTGAAAGGCGGTCTCCTGACTCCGGTATGACGCGCTGAGCGTATTGGGCAGCTGATCGTTGTAGCGCGGGTCGCCGACAAAGGTTGCCGTCAGCGGACTCAGTGCCAGCGAGGCCTCCCAATAGTCGGCGAACAGCTGCTGCAGGGCCGCCGACGGCGACGGTGCAGTCACAGCGGCCGGCGCAGCGTCTGCGGTCGTGCTGACGGGTTGCTGGGCGCAGCCAGCCAGGGCGGCAACGAGGGCCGCAGCGCAAAGGTGTTTGGTCATTCAGGTTTCCTCAATATTCAAGGCCACATGATGTCTAGCCGACCCATGCGCTCAAGGCAAGTCCGAGTCACCTGCGCTAGCGCAAACTGCGAGCTGCGTGCAATGGTGACGAGCGTTCGCGAGGCGGCCCAAATCGCGGCGGCCACTGGGGGAAATCCCGTGTTCTACTCAAATTCATTAGTGCTACCATCCGCCCTCTGCAACGCGCATTGCGAGCTGTTCGGTGACGGTGCGCGCCGATTATTCGCTATCCATAGGATCCTTCGTTATGTCGAAAAGCC
>JBFJJW010000231.1:0-4771 GCA_041612095.1 Solimonas sp.
GAATGTGGTGAATCCGCCGAGCAAGCCGATCAGCAGCAGGCCGCGCCAGACCTCCGAAGCGGCAAAGCGCTCCATCAGCACCACGTAGAGCAGCCCTGCAGCAAAGCTGCCGGCGACGTTGACGGCCAAGGTGCCGTAAGGGAAAGCGCCACCGAAGGCCTGTGTGGTAACCCGAACCAATGCGAAACGCAGCATCGAACCCAGCGCTCCGCCCATGCCCACCGCCAACCACATGTTCATCTCGGCTTCGACTCCGGCTTGCGCAGCGCCCGCAACTGCTGCAGTTTCTCGGCGATCTTGATCTCAAGCCCGCGCGACACCGGCTGATACAGCTCGGTACCGAGCAAGCGCTCCGGCCAGTACTGCTGGCCCTCGGCTACACCATCTGCCTCGTCGTGGTCATAGCGATAGTCGCGACCATAGTCGAGGTCCTTCATCATTCGGGTGGGCGCGTTGCGCAGATGCAGGGGCACCTCCAGCGTGCCGGTATCCTCGACCAGTTTACGCGCCGCCTTGTAGGCGCTGTAGGCCGCGTTGCTCTTGGGCGCGCAGGCCAGATACAGCACCGCCTGAGCAATCGCCAGCTCGCCTTCCGGGCTGCCCAGGCGCTCGTAAGTCTCCCAGGCATCCAGACACATCCGCTGTGCCCGCGGATCGGCCAGGCCGATGTCCTCCACCGCCATGCGTACAACGCGACGCGCTACATAGCGCGGGTCGACGCCGCCATCGAGCATGCGCGACAGCCAATACAGCGCAGCGTCCGGATCACTGCCGCGCACGGACTTGTGCAGCGCCGAGATCTGGTCATAGAAATTCTCGCCCTGCTTGTCGAAGCGACGCAGGCCGCGACCGATCAGCCGCTCCAGCAGCGCATCGTCGCGCACCGGCTCGGCACGCGCCAGCTCCACCGCAGTCTCCAGCAAGATCAAGGCGCGGCGCGCGTCGCCGTCGGCTGCTTCGGCAATACGCTGCAGCCAACTCTCCGGCAGCGTTTCGGCAGCGACACCCAATCCACGCTCGCTGTCGGCCAACGCCCGTCGCAGCAACGCCAGCACGGCAGCCGCATCCAGCGCCCGGAGTACGAATACGCGCATACGTGACAACAGCGCGGCATTGAGTTCGAAGGATGGGTTCTCGGTCGTCGCGCCGATCAGAATCAGCGTACCGTCCTCGACATGCGGCAGCAGTGCATCCTGCTGACTCTTGTTGAAGCGATGGACCTCATCGACGAACAGCACGGTCCGGCGCGGGCTGAGCCCTTGCGCCTCGGCTTGGGCGAGGGCCACCGCTTCGCGTATCTCCTTGACGCCCGCCAGTACCGCGGACAGCGTAAGAAACTGCGCATCGCTGTGGCCCGCCAGCAGGCGCGCCAGCGTGGTCTTGCCGACGCCCGGCGGCCCCCAGAGCACCATGGAGGGAATCGTTCCGGCTTCCAGCAGGCTGCGCAGTGGCGCACCGGTGGCCAGCAAGTGGCCCTGACCCGCCACCTCATCCAGCGTTCGCGGCCGCATACGCTCCGCCAACGGCTGCGACAGTGCCCGGTTGCGCGGATTCACGGCCACATCAGCTGACCGCTTCCGACGTCATCGCGCGGTCGCGTCGGTGTCGATCACTTCAGCGCCCTTGGGCGGCTGAAACCTGAACCGCTGCGGATCAATCTTCACCCCGGTGCGCACCGCGCTGAAGCGGATGTCGCTGGTGCCTCCCAGGGTATCCAGGAAGCGCATCCGCTGTGGCACACCGTCCAGCAGCCAGAGCTCGATCATGCGGAAGTCGGCGTCAGCGGCCTTCGGCTTCAATCGAACGAGATCAGCGCGCTGATCACGTCCACCCGACTCCACCACGAAGTTCTCGTTCAGCATGCCACCCCCCTGGGCCAGCAGCGCGGCCGGCGTTCCCTTGAGGACTTCCGCCGCGTCGCGCACGGTAACCTGCGCAAGATCGGGTTCGTAGTTCCAGATGCGTTGGCCATCACAGACCATCAGCTGCTCGTAGGGTTGGTCGTAGGCCCAGCGGAAGCGTCCCGGGCGCTGCAGCTCAAAGCTGCCACTGCGACGGGCCAGCACCTCACCCTCTTCGTCCAGCTGGAGCTGCTCGAATCTGGCGGTGAGACTCTGCACGCCACCGACAAAGCGCTGTAGCGTGGCGTTGGCATCGTCCGCCAGCGCGGGCAACGCCAACAACCCGAAACAGAGTGTGAGGAGTGCTCGGCAGATTATCGGCATTGAAGTACGCAAGGTTCGAAATGGGAGCGTGAGTGTGCGGTTAGCTACTGAACCGGTTGTGAACACGACCCGGTGCCACAGCTGCAGCCTCGCAGCAGCGGCGCGGCGCGCTCAGCGCTATTCACCACGCCCGCCGGGCGCGAGGATATCGCGGTTGCCGCCCGGCCCACTGGGGCCGACGATACCTGTCGCCTCCATCTGCTCGACCATGCGTGCGGCGCGGTTGTAGCCGATCTTCAAGCGGCGCTGCACCCAGCTGACGCTGGCCTTGCGGGTTTCAAGCACCAGTGCAACAGCCTGGTCGTACAGGGGATCGGCTTCCGCGTCTTCGCCCGCCACGCCGTCAGCGCCGGCCGGCGTCTCGTCCGCGCAAATGTCGGCAATGTAGTTCGGCTGCCCCACCTGCTTCAGGTAGGCCACGACCTTGTGGACTTCATGGTCATCCACGAAAGCGCCGTGAACACGGTCCAGGCGACTGGCACCAATCGGCCGGAACAAACCGTCACCATGGCCAAGCAGCGTCTCCGCGCCCATCTCGTCAAGAATGGTCCGCGAATCGATGCGCGACGCGACCTGGAACGCAAGGCGTGACGGGATATTGGCCTTGATCAGGCCGGTGATGACGTCGACGCTGGGGCGTTGCGTGGCCACGATCAGATGCACGCCGGCTGCGCGTGCCTTCTGCGCCAGGCGCGCGATCAGTTCCTCGACCTTCTTGCCGACTACCATCATCATGTCCGCCAGCTCGTCGATGATGACCACGATCTGCGGCAAGGACGTCAAGGTGGGAATCGAAGTCGCGGGCGCATCGTCGAACAGCTCGGGTGCCGTCGCCATCGGATCGCGCAGCGGCTCACCCGCCTCTTCCGCCTCCGTGATCTTCTTGTTGAGGCCGGCCAGGTTACGCACGCCCAGCGCCGACATCAGGCGATAGCGCCGCTCCATCTCCGCAACGCACCAGCGCAGCGCGTTGGCCGCATCCTTCATGTCCGTGACCACCGGAGTCAGCAGATGCGGAATGCCTTCGTATACCGATAACTCCAGCATCTTCGGATCGATGAAGATGAACCGGACCTGCTCGGCGGTCGCCTTGAACAGCATCGAAAGTATCATCGCGTTGATCGCCACCGACTTGCCGGAGCCGGTCGTGCCGGCCACCAGCAGGTGCGGGGTTTTCGCCAGATCTACGGCCACCGGATGGCCGGCGATGTCCTTGCCCAGCGCGATAGTCAGCGAGGAGCTCGAATGCCGGTAGGCGGACGATTCCACGATCTCACGCAGCATCACCATCTCGCGCTTCTGATTGGGGATCTCCAGGCCGATAACGGATTTTCCCTCGATCACCTCGATCACACGCACGCTCGCAACCGACAGCGAGCGCGCAAGATCCCGCGAAAGATTGGTGATCTGGGAGCCCTTGACGCCAGGGGCGGGCTGCAGCTCAAAGCGCGTGATAACCGGTCCGGGGGTGGCGGCAACAACCTCGGCGCGCACCCCGAACGACTCAAGGTGGCGCTCGACATCGCGCGACAGCCGTTCCAGTTCATCCTCGCTGTACTGGCGGCCCGAGGGCCGCGCCGGATCCAGCATCGAGGTCGGCGGCAGCGGGTCACCGTCAAATGCCGGCACCTCCATTGCCGCTGACTTGCGTGAACGCGCCGGCTTGTCCTTGGCGGCGCTGACTGCCGCCGGCTGCAGCAGTTCCAGCTGCTCTTCCTCGGCCCCCAGCAGGCTGGGCGCCTTGCGCTTGCGCTTGTCCTTGCCGGACGTTTCCGAACTCGGCGGCGCCGGCACCACCGGTGTACGCAGCGACAAGGCGCCGGCCTTGCTCTGGGGCGGGCCATCGGCATCCTCGGCTGCGTCGGCGGCGGGCTGCGCGTCCGATTGCCGCTGCGCTGCGGCCAAGCGGCGGCGCTCGCCCAGGCGCAGCAGCCAGCCCCCGACATGATCGAGCACGCTCAGCCACGAGAACGTCAACGCCAGCGGTGCGGACGCGACGGCCAAGGTCAGCAGCAGCAGACTGGCGCCAAAGCCGCTGAGTACCGCGACCAGCCCCTGCGCCAGCGCCTGGCCCGCAATGCCGCCGCTGCCCTGAGGGGCCCAGTTGGGAGACGCCCCCACATGCAAGGCGCACAGGGCGGCAAGGCTGGCCAGAAGAATGAGCCAGGCCGCTACCCTGACCGCCCGAGGCATACCCGCACCCGGGCCGGCATTCCGGAAGATGCGCAGGCCGATCAACAGCACCGCCCAGGGCAACAGAAAGGCCACGTAACCGCAGAGCGACAGCAACACGTCAGCGATCCAGGCGCCGGCGCTGCCGGCCAGATTGCGCTCGGGCTCGCCGCTGCCGGAGGACGACCAGCCGGGGTCATTGGGATTGAAGCTGACCAGGGTGACCAGCAGGAACAGCGACAGACCCAGACACGCCAGCATTGCGGCCTCGCGTGGCAGTCGCTCCAGCCAGCTGGGTCCGGCCGTCTGGTCGGTGGCGTGCGATCGGCGTTTGAACATGCGAGGAAGTGAGATACCCGGAATGATTGCGTGCC
>JBFJJW010000232.1:0-4728 GCA_041612095.1 Solimonas sp.
CTATGGCGCGCACAGCAAAGCCTCGACCGCGCTGGGCTACCCCGCTGATGCGCTGCTGCCGCTACCGGATGCATTGCCGACGCTGATAGTGGGCGGCAGCGAAGACGGCGTGATTGCCGCCAGCGCCTTCCGCTACGGCGACGCCGGCCAGCAGGAGCCCGATCCGGTCGGACCCCTCAAGCGCACTTTTACCGAGGGCCTCAGGCGCGACCACGGGGATTGCTATCTCGCCATCATCCGCGGCGCCAATCACTTCTCCGCGACCTATCCGCAGGACAGTACAACGGGACGCCCCTTCCTCGACTGGCCCACCCGGCGACCGGATAGCGACATACGCGCCGACCTGGCCCAGCTCGTCCGCACGTTCGCACAGGCGCATGTAGCCGGGGACGAGGAGGCGGCCAGGGCCCTGCGGGCACTGCTTGCCGACGGCACGCGCTTCGCCCACGTCGCGGTCCGCTAGGCGACAAGGCGCGGCACGCTGACAATATTCAGACTTATTGTTATAGTTTTATATCATTTAACCTTTCAGGACGAACCCGCTCATGGCAAGTGCCCAACCCAGCAACTGGCAACAACTGATCACGGGTGACTGGCACGGCATGCCGGCGCTGTTCAAGCCGGACGGTTCGCAGGTGGCGTTCAATCGGGTGTCGCGCTCCAGCGTGTTCGAGAACGGGCGCACCACGTATTACATGCACACCAACTTTGATGGCAGCGATGTCTTCACCAGCCGCTTCCAGATTCCGGAATTCGCCTTCGGCGTCATCGACTCGGACAAGGATCGCGTCTACACCGGCCCGGACTTCATCGGGTCCGGCCGCCCCTTCGGCCCGCTGGTGGACTCCGAGTACTTCAGCCCGGGCTGGAACGTGCAGCTGCGAACGGTCAACCACATCGTGCCGGAACGCGGCCTGCAGGTGTATTCCTCGCAGCTGTTCGAGGGCAACTGCCTGGTCGCGGTGTTCAACGGCCTGTACATCAATACCCGCGAGAAGGGCCCAGAGGTGGATGCGCGCGTCGAAGCGCATCTGGCCAGCGAGCGCGTCAACGCCAAGAAGCCGTTTGTGTTGCCGGTGAAGCATCAGGGCCGCTGGAAAGGCGAGATGGCGGTGTACACGCCCGAGCAGGAACACATAGGCAGCAACCAGGTGGTCATCAACTACACACCGGTTGATCTGGTGCGCGCGCGCATTGAGGTCGAGATCAGCGGCGTCGTCAATCGCAAGTTTTCCTATCTGCGCTCGCGTGATGCCAACCATCACCAGTTCCATGGCCCGGATGTATTCGGCAACGGCATGTCGTTTGGCCGCTACTGCTACTCGCGCCAGCACTTCTTCGGCAAGGCCGAGACCCTGGATAGTCGCGAGACCCTGATCGACGACAACTTCAGCCTGTGCGGCTACTGGCAGTTCAAGAAGTCGCAGCGCGAGCTGTGCAACAGCTTCGGCGTGCTCGAATGGGAAGGCGGCGACAACGTGCTGGCCCCGCAATACGTGCAGCCATGAGCCTGAAGAAGCCGTTGCAGGGGGTCCGCATACTGGACCTCACACATATGCTGTCCGGACCGTACGGCGCGATGATTCTCGCCGACTTGGGCGCTGACGTGATCAAGGTCGAGCCGCTGGAGGGCGAAGGCACGCGCAAGCTGCTGGCCAAGGACCCGAAGAACTCCATCGATGGCATGGGCGCGTACTTCCTGACCCTCAACCGCAACAAGCGCAGTGTCTGCATCGACCTCAAGTCCGATGAGGGCCTGCAGCTGTTCTACGCGCTGGTCAAGCAAAGTGATGTGGTCATCAACAACTTCGGCGCCGGCGTGCCCGAGCGTCTGAAGATCGATCATCCCCATCTGTCCGCGCACAACCCGCGCATCATCACCTGCTCGGTCACCGGTTTCGGCTCCAACGGCCCGAACCACAAGCGGCCGGCGTTCGATCAGGTGGCGCAGGCGGTCGGCGGCGGCATGTCGATCACCGGTACTGACCCCGAGAACCCGGTGCGCGCCGGCATCCCCATCGGCGATCTTGGCGGCGGCGCCTTTTCGGTCATGGGCATTCTTGCTGCGCTGCTGGAACGTGAGCGCTCCGGCCAGGGCCAGGACGTGGACATCTCGATGGTCGACTGCCAGATCTCGTTGCTGAACTACATGGCGACGATGCACTTTCTCTCCGGAGAGAACCCGCACCCCATCGGCAACTCGCACTTCGTGCATGTGCCGTACAACAGCTATCGCGTGCAGGACGGCTTCATCATCGTCGCCGTCATCACCGACAACTTCTGGCACAACCTCAAGCAGGTGGTACAGGTGCCCGAGTTCGATGTGCCGCGCTACGACACCCAGCCCGGTCGTCTGGCGGACAAGGCGTTCATCGACGGCAAGCTCGGCGAGATCTTCGCGACCAATACCCAGGCCTACTGGCTGGCGCAGCTGGAAGCGCAGCGCATCCCCTGCGCGCCGGTAAACAACTTCGGCCAGGCGCTGAACGATCCGCAGGTTCTGCATCGCAATATGGTGGTGGAGCTCAAGCACCCCAACGGGCAGACCACGCGCGCACCTGGCAGCCCATTGAAGTTCTCACGCAGCAACGAGGAGAGCTACTCCTCGCCACCGCTGGTCGGGCAGCACACCGATGAAGTGCTGCAGTCCTTGCTGGGCATGCCGCCCGAGCGCATCGCTGCGCTGCGCGCGCAGAACACGGTGCGCTGAAGCTCATGGCAGATAAGGTCATCGTCAATGATGTCGGGCCACGCGACGGCCTGCAGAACCAGCCGCGGGTGCTGACGCCGGATCAGCGCCTGCAACTGATTGAAGCCTTGGTTGCGGCCAAGCTCAAACACATCGAGTTCGGTTCTTTTGTTTCACCGAAGGCGGTACCGGCCATGGCCGGCACCGACACGCTGGCGGCACAGCTGCCACAGGGCGACATTCAATTCACGGCACTGATCCCGAATCGCAAGGGCTATGAGCTGGCCCTGCAGGCGGGCGTGCGGTCGATGGCGCTGGTGGTTGCCGCCAGCGACACGATGAATCAGAAGAACATCCGCATGGATACCGCAGCCGCAATGGCCGTCTGCGCCGAGGTGCTGGCCCAGGGGCGGGCGGACGGCGTGGCGGTGCAGGCCTACGTCGCCACCGCCTGGGAATGCCCGTTCCAGGGCGCGACCGACCCGGCGCGGGTATCGCAGCTGACCACACAGTTGCTGAGCGCAGGTGCCAGTCAGGTGGTCATTGCCGACACCATCGGTGCCGCACATCCGGAACAGGTAAAGCGTCTGATGCAGCGCCTGGTCGCGGAAAATGGCGCCGGGGTACTCGCCTGCCACTTTCACGACACGCGGGCGATGGGTCTGGCCAATGCCTACGCAGCACTGGAGGCGGGCATTCGCCGCTTCGACGCCTCCATAGGCGGCTTGGGCGGATGCCCGTTTGCCCCCGGCGCAACCGGCAATGTCGCCACCGAAGACCTGGTGATGATGCTGGAGCTGATGGGCTACGACACCGGCATTGATATCGATGCCCTGTTGCTCGCCGCACGGCTGGCAGGCGAACTCACGGGAACCACCACCGGTGGTCGCGCCCTGCCCTGGCTGGCCCGCAACACCGCGCGCCTCGCGCGGCACTGAGAGACGATGAACGCGCCCCGCACGCTTTACGACAAGCTCTGGGACGCACACGTCGTCAGCCAAGACGCCGACGGCGACACCCTGCTCTACATCGATCGGGTCATCCTGCATGAGGTGACCTCGGCCCAGGCCTTTGCCGGGCTGCAGAAGGAACAACGCGGGCTGTGGCGAACCGGGAGCCTGTTCGCCGTAGCGGATCATCAGGTGCCGACCACCGACCGGGCGCGGGGCATGAGCGGCATTGCCGACGCCACCGCGCGCCTGCAGGTGCAGACGCTGGATGACAACTGCGATCGCTATGGCATCGATCAGTTCAAGCTTGCCGATCGACGCCAGGGCATCGTGCATGTGGTCGGCCCCGAGCAGGGCATCAGCCTGCCCGGCATGACCGTGGTCTGCGGCGACTCTCACACCTCGACACACGGCGCGCTCGCCACGCTGGCGCAAGGCATCGGCACTTCGGAACTGGAGCACGTGCTGGCGACGCAGTGCCTGCTGCAGCAGAAGTGCAGAAACCTTCGGATTGAGGTCAATGGCAAACTGCCGCACGGCGTGACCGCCAAGGATCTGGCCCTGCACATCATCAGCACACTGGGCATTGCCGGCGGCGCGGGCTACGCCATTGAATACTGCGGCTCGACGGTGCGCAGCCTCGACATGGCGGGTCGCTTTACGCTGTGCAATATGACGATCGAAGCCGGGGCACGCACTGGGCTGATTGCCTACGACGCGATCACGGAAGCCTACGTTGGCGAACGACCGCGCGCACCTCAGGGCACCGCATGGCAGCGCGCCAGCGCGCATTGGAACGCGACGCTGCACTCCGACCCCGGCGCACACTTCGACCGCGTGGTCACCCTTGATGCAACCGCAATTGCGCCGCTGGTGACCTGGGGCACCAAACCCGACCAGGTGGCCCCGATCACCGGCAGCGTGCCCGCGCTTGAATCGGCCCGCAATACAGAACAGCGCGCGGACTGGCGGAAGGCGTTGAACTACATGGGCCTTGAACCAGGGCAGCCATTGAGCGGCCTGGCGATTGATCAGGTATTCATCGGCTCCTGCACCAATTCGCGCATCGAGGACTTGCGCTCCGCTGCC
>JBFJJW010000233.1:0-4728 GCA_041612095.1 Solimonas sp.
CCGATCCGCGAGATGCTGCGTTTCGCGCTGGGCCGGGCTGATTTCCGCGTTGCCGAAGCCGCCAACGCGCAGGAAGCACGGCTGCGCATGGCGGACGAACGACCGGATCTGATCCTGATGGATTGGATGATGCCAGGCACTTCCGGCGTGGAGCTGACCCGCGAGCTCAAGAGCCAGCCGACCAGCCGCGACATTCCGGTGATCATGGTCACCGCCCGCGCCGAGGAAGAAGACAAGGTCCGCGGGCTCAACATCGGCTGCGATGACTACCTGTCCAAGCCGTTCTCCTATCCGGAGCTGATCGCGCGTATACAAGCGGTCATGCGCCGCGCGGTGCCGGGCGGCGAAGAAGAACGGCTGGCGATCAACGGCCTGGAAGTGGACGCCGCCAGCCAGCGCGTGACCGCCAAGGGCTCTCCGGTAAAGCTCGGCCCCACCGAGTATCGCCTGCTGCATTTCTTTGTCAGCCACCCGGAGCGGGTCTATACCCGGGAACAGGTGCTGGACCGGGTCTGGGGCCAGAACGTCTACGTCGAAGAACGCACGGTAGACGTGCATATCCGTCGCTTGCGCAAGGCTCTGGAACCATTCGGGTATGACAACATGATTCAGACCGTGCGCGGCTCGGGTTACCGCTTCTCCGACAAGGTCTGACCGCCATGAGCGAGCCGTCGACGGCAGACGCGGCCGCTCCGCACCCGGCTTCGCTGGCATCGGTATTGCGCCGCTCTGACACTCGACGCTTCTGGCTGCAGGGCCTGATCCGGCTGTCGCTGCTGCTGGCCCTGGGTGCGCTGATCGGTGCCTTCTTTGATGCGCCCTGGCTCGGCGCGGGGTTGACCCTGCTGGCGCTGCTGCTGGCACAGATGCGCAACCTCATTCACCTGCGGGCGTGGCTGGCGCGGCCCAAGCACCATGAGCTGCCCGAACCCGGCGGACTCTGGGGCGAAGTGTTTGATCTGCTGCTGGACCTGCAGCGCAAGAACCGCAAGAAGAAGAAGAAGCTGGCGGCGATCGTGTCCGAGTTCCAGTCATCGACGGCCGCCCTGCCCGATGGCGCCGTGGTCCTCGGCGAACGCGGGGAGATCGCCTGGTTCAATACCGCCGCCCGGACCCTGCTGGGACTGCGTTCGCCGCAGGACATTGGCATTCGCATTCCCAATCTGATCCGCCATCCGGACTTCACCGCATATTTTGACGCGGGTGATTTCGAGCTTGAGGTCACGGTGTCCTCACCGATCAATCGCAGCAAGACGCTCTCGCTGCGGGTGATTCCGTATGGTCATCAGCAGAAACTGCTGATCGTTCGAGACGTTTCCGAGCGCCTGCAGCTGGAGGCCGCACGCCGCGATTTCGTGTCCAACGCTTCGCACGAGTTACGCACACCTTTGACGGTGCTGCGCGGCTATCTGGACATGATGGAGATGGACGCCCAGGGACAAGGCGTGCTGTCGCCCTGGAAAACTCCCCTCTCCGAGATGCGCAACCAGGCCTTGCGCATGGAAACCCTGATCAACGACATGCTCAAGCTGGCCAGGCTGGAGGCGGACAGCAGCCAGATGCCCGAGGCCCTGCAGGACGTCCCCAGGCTGGCGGCGCAGGTGCTCGAGGAGGCCAAGGCCCTGTCCAAGGGGCAGCACCGCTTTGAACTGCAGCTGGAGTCGAGACTGGGTGTCGTCGGCGGAGAAACCGAGCTGCACAGCATTTTTACCAATCTGGTCATCAATGCCGTTCGCTACACCCCGGCCGGCGGCGCGATTCGGGTGCGATGGCGGGACGACGCCGAGGGCGCCCATTTCGCGGTCAGCGACACCGGCATCGGCATCGCCCCGAAGGACTTGCTGCGACTGACCGAACGCTTCTACCGGGTCGATGTCGGCCGTTCACGCGCCAGCGGCGGCACCGGTCTTGGCCTGTCCATCGTCAAGCATGCGCTGGAAGCGTTTGACGGCCGCCTGGAGATCGACAGTGAAGTCGGCGTTGGCAGCACGTTCACCTGCCATTTCCCCCGGCACCGACTCCAGCCTCTGGAACCGCACCAAGCCGGCACCTCGCCGCAGGCCGATTAAGCCCGGCCGCCGGGCCCCATCTCGGGCAGCCGCCATTGTGACGACCGGCTCCCACCCCAGCCGCCAGCGCTCTGGCCATCCGCGACGCGCATCAGGCCCCAGGCATACGCAATAAGCGATTGTTTTCGTTTTATTTTATGGGTTTGCGCGGGAACGGGGCGCAGACCGCCGACAGCTGCCGCCGGGGGCGCGTGTCACAAATCTGTCATCCCAGGTTCATAAGCTCTTCACCGTCGTTGCACACACTCGCGGCGCTGAATAACTCCTGAACCAAGAGGATCAAAGATGAAGCTGACAGCGATTGTTGCCGCGCTCGGCGTAGCCGCGGGTCTCACCGCCGGTGCGGCGTCCGCAAAGGTCGATCCGAATCTCCCGACTTACTCCGCGACATCGGGCGTTTCCGGAAACTTTTCGAGCGTGGGTTCCGACACGCTGAACAACCTGATGACCCTGTGGGCCGAGGACTACAAGCGCCTCTACCCGAACGTCAACATCCAGATCCAGGGCGCGGGCTCGTCTACCGCCCCGCCGGCGCTGACCGAAGGCACGGCCAACTTCGGCCCGATGTCGCGCGAAATGAAGGATCAGGAAATCCAGTCCTTCGAGCAGAAGTATGGCTACAAGCCCACGGCCATCGGCGTCGCCATCGACGCGCTGGCCGTATTCGTGAACAAGGACAACGCCGTTCAGAGCCTCTCGATCCCGCAGGTGGACGCGATCTTCTCGGCCACCCGCAAGTGCGGCGCTGGCAAGGATGTCAGCCGCTGGGGTGATGTAGGCCTCAAGGGCGAATGGGCGTCCAGGCCGATCCAGTTGTACGGCCGCAACTCCGTTTCCGGAACCTACGGCTACTTCAAGGAAAAGGCGCTGTGCAAGGGTGACTTCAAGACCAACGTCAACGAACAGCCGGGCTCGGCTTCGGTCGTGCAGTCGGTGTCCACCGGCCTCAACGCAATCGGCTACTCCGGCCTGGGCTACAAGACCTCCGGCGTACGTGCGATTCCGCTGTCGAAGAAGGACGGTGAAACCGCCTACGAGGCCAACGAAGAGAATGCCATCAACGGCAAGTACCCGCTGTCACGCGTGCTCTACGTCTACGTGAACAAGGCACCTAACAAGCCGCTGCCGCCGATGGAGCGCGAGTTCTTCAAGATGGTGCTTTCCAAGCAAGGCCAGGAAGCGGTGGTCAAGGACGGCTATGTGCCGCTGCCGGCCAAGCTCGCCGAGAAGTACATGAAGGACCTGGGCATCGAGTAACACCGCTTCGGATTGTTCGAGCCCCCGCCCCGGCGGGGGCTCCCACTGACCACTGATTCAAAGTAATAACCACTGGGAGTTTGTATGAACAACATGCTTAAGTACGGGGCCCTTGCGGTATTCGTTGGCGCGGCGGGCGTTGCCCACGCGGATCCGGCCGAAACCAAGGGCGGCATCACGATCAAGTCGGAAGATGGTCGCTTTGAAGCCAAGATCGGCGGCCGCATCCACTTTGACGGCAACCTGATCGACGGCGACGACAATGGCCCCTCCAGCGCCGACTTCAGCGATGTCTTCTTCCGCCGTGCGCGCCTGACCCTCTCGGGCAAGGCCTACGGCTGGGAATACAAGTTTGAAGAGGACTTCGGCAGCACCAGCTCGCCCAGCGAGCGCGACATGTACATCGCCACCGGCGTCGGCCCGGGCAAGCTGTATCTGGGTCAGTTCAAGCCGTACCGTGGCATGGAAGAAATGACCAGCTCCAATGAAATCACCTTCATGGAGCGTCCTTACGTGCAGGCCAACTTCCCCAGCGAGCAGTTCTCGATGGGTGCTGGCTACAAGGGCGACATGGACAACTTCACCTACGCCTTGGCCGTCCAGAACCGCAAGGTCGACGGCGCCGGTCAGAACAGCAGCGAGAGCCTCGTGTCGAGCGCGCGCTTCACGTTCGCGCCGGTCAACTCCGACAGCACGACCCTGCATCTGGGCGTATCCGGCTCGGTTGACAACCTCAACCGCGGCCAGACCGACCGCGTCACGGTCCAGTACGCTGGACGGAACGTCGGCAGCCTGAATCTGTCTTCGGCGTTTGTCGAGGGCACCTTCATCGGTGGCGAGCTGGCCGGCAAGGCCGGTCCGTTCTACGCCCAGGCCGAGTACATGACCGGCGATCTCGATCTGACCGGCGGCGGCAGCGAAACCGCGACCGCCTACTATGTGCAGGCCAGCTGGCACGTCACCGGCGAGTCCAAGCCGTACAAGAACGGCGTGTTCAAGTCGGTCAAGCCCAAGGGCGGCAACGGCGCGCTTGAACTCAAGGTACGCTACGAGTTCGCCGAGAACGACGACATTGCTGACGCTGAAGTCGAGGCGCTCACGGTCGGCGCGAACTGGTACGTCAACCCGAACGTGCGCTTCATGCTCGACTACATCATGGCCGAGAGCAAAGCCGGCACCAGCGTTGGCGTCGACGAGCCCAAGGTACTCGCCGCCCGCGCGCAGTTCAGCTTCTAAGTCGTTGCGGTATCCGATCCCGGTGCGGAGCCTTTCCTGGCCCGCACCGGGCTCTTTTGCAAAGCTTGCCGGTCACGCGGTCAATGCTGGCTTTGCAAAAGTGCGGCGCTGTAATCTGCCGTTCCCCACCTCCCACGCTTTCCGGCACGGACCATGAGCGAAACGA
>JBFJJW010000234.1:0-4697 GCA_041612095.1 Solimonas sp.
AGCAGAAAACCGATCCTATCCTCGGCGTGGATTCCGCGTCGATCGCAAAGTTCGGCGGGCCGGAGGGCGTGCATAACTGGGTAGAGAGCCTCTTCTACTACATCATGCTCGACAACCGGATCAATCACATCTTCAAGGAGTTCGGCAACGTCGAACGCCAGATCATGCTCAACACCCAGTTGGAGCAGATGGTTCTGGGCGGCGGCAACGAGTACCAGGGCGCAAGCATGAGTGCAGCGCATGCGGATCTGGGCATCACCATGACGCAGTTCAACGCCGTGGTGGAGGCAGCCTACAACGCCTGCGAGCGCAACAACATCAAGTACTCCGCCTGCAACCAGCTGATCAACGCACTGGCGCCGTTTACCCGGGCCATCGTCACACGCTGATGCCGCCGATGTTCCAAACCCGCACAGATCCCGAGCCGCGTGCGCGGGATCTGTGCGGGGCCTCCGTCAACCAACCCGCCATAACCAAAATGCAGATCTCACGACAGCCAAGCAGCCTGCCGATGCTTCGCGCCTGGATCGCCCTGTCACTGGCCCTGGCCGCTGCCGCGCCGCTCCCGGTAGCGGCCGAAGAGTGCCCGCCGGTGATATGCAGAACCTTCATCACCCGGGAGGCGTTTCTTGCGGAAGCCTTCGGTGCCACGCTGCCGCCGGCCAAGTCGCTGGATCTCGACGAGACCAAGCAGGCGCAACTGACGCCGATCTACGGCCGTCGATATCCGCAGGCGCGGCTGCGCTACTGGCGCGCCAACGGCCGCACCGCGTGGATATTCGACGACATCGGCAAGGAGGGCTACCAGCCCACCACCTCCGGGTTCATCGTCAGCGACGGCGCCATAGAGGCCGCGCGCGTGCTGTTCTACAAGGAGTCGCGCGGCGATCAGGTCGGCGAGCCCTCGTTCCTGAAGCAACTGCTGGGCGCGCGTGCCGCAGGCGCGGGCCTGGACCGGACGGTGGACAACATCTCCGGCGCGACCTATTCGGTCAAGCTGATGCAGCGCATGGCGCGCACGGCGCTGCTGCTCGACACGCTGGCGCCCTGACATGGCCGACAACCCGGCGACCACGATGGGCGAGTTGCATGTGGCGATGGAGCCGCCGCCGCGGCGCGGATTTGCCGCGCGCCTGCGCAGTCGCGCTGCGCCGCTGATCCGGCGTCATAACACTGGCGCCAGCCGGCCCAAGCGCAACATCCAGGCGGTGCTGCGCGAATGGCACAAGCGCGTCGGCCTGTTTGCGTTCTTCTTCATGGGTTGGCTCGGCGCAAGTGGGTTCGTCATCAATCAAAGCGCGGCCTGGGGCTATGACACGGTCCGCATCGACTGGGGCTGGGTGATGGCGCTGTATGGCCTGCACCCGGAGGCCCCGGCCAGCGGCTTCTCTGCGGCGGGGCGCTGGCTGGCCGTCACCGCCGACTACACCCTGCTCGACGCCGCGCCGCTGTCGGAACGCATCGCCGAGCCGCTGGGCGTGGTAGCCGGTGGCAGTCCGGAGCGGCCGCTGCTGTTCGTGGCCACAGCCGGCGGCGTGGTGATGCTGACGGCTGACGGCCAGCGCTATGACGAGCTGCGCTCGCCGATCCTGCCGATCAGCAATGTGCGCCGCATAGGCAGCACCGATGATGGCGCCATCGCCGTGCAGGATCTCGACGCATTCCAGAGCGCCGACTCCGGCGACAGCTGGACCCCGGTGGACCCGGCGCGCGTGCATTGGTCCACGCTGGAGAGCATTCCGGAGCCCGAGCGTGAACGCATGCTGCCGTACTCGCGGCCCAGCGTGTCGCTGGAGCACGTGCTGGTGGACGCCCACAGCGGCCGCATCTTCGGCAGCGTCGGGGCCTGGGTCATCAACTTCGTCGGCTTCTCGGCGCTATGGCTGGCGATCAGCGGCGTCTGGATGTGGTGGCGCATACGCAAGAACCGCAGGCCGCAGACACGCTGAGTTCCTAATCAACTGTGCGGCGCCAGCGCGCCGCTGTCCGGGTCCGCAAGGACTCTCTTCGCAATCGTAGTTCGGGAGATGTGAACATGAACAAGCTTGTGTTGACCATCGCGCTGCTGGCCTCGAGCGCCGCCTATGCAGGAACCGGCACGCTGCCGGGTCATGGCCTCGATGCACCGGGCAGTGGCTCCGTGGGCGCGCCGCCGGGGACCCCATCCACCACGAGTCAGTGGACCGACACCAACGGTGACGGCCTGATGCAACTCACCGAGGTCACGCCCGGCTCGCAGATGGCCAAGCGCTTCGCCACGCGAGACGCCAACAAGGACGGCACGCTGACGCGTGACGAGTATTTCTACTGAAGCCCGCAGTAACGCGTCGTCGGCCACCCATCGCTACAGGAAGCAGACATGAGCAAACGCATCGCAGGCAGGCGTGTACTGCCTTTCACACTGCTGGGCGCGCTGATGGCGCCCGCCGCGATGGCCGGAGAGGCTGACGACCGCCTCTATGTGACGCCGATGCTGTCGTACGTGCTGGCCGACGACGCGCGCCTGAGCGAGGACGGTGTCGGCGGCGCCTTGGCTCTGGGCAAGCGCATGGGCGCCCATCTTGAGCTTGAGCTGCGCGCGCAGTACCTGCAGTACGACGGCGAAACGCAGCCCGGTACACCGCTGTGCGGCCTGCTCGGCACCTGCCCCAAGGGTGAGGATGTGGATCTGTTCGCCGGCGGACTCGGGCTCAATCTGTTCCTGATGCCCTGGGATGGCGGGCCGTATCTGCATGCAGACGCCATGGCCGGCGACAGCACCTTGTACAACATCGGCCTGGGCTATGACTTCGGTCGCGGTGGCAGCGTCTCGCTGCGCGCCGAGGCGCTGTATCACATCGACGACGACGCCGATGTAGAGGAGGCCCAGTTCAATCTCGGTCTGCGCATTCCCTTCGGCAAGCGCGAGGTTGCGGTAGCGCCGCTGCCGGAGCCGGTCACCGTGGTACCGGTGATGCCGATGCCCGCGCCGCCACCGCCGCCTCCCTGCGAACTTCCACCGGACGGCACGCCGGTGACGCTGGAAGGCTGCAAGGCGGGTGACCGCTTCGTGCTGCACGGCGTGAACTTCGAATTCAATCAATCCCGCCTGACAGCCAATGCCAGGACCCTGCTGGATCAGGTGGCGAGCGCGCTGCTGTTGCGGCCGGATATTGATGTCGAGATTCAGGGCCACACCGACAGCAAAGGCAGTGAGCGCTACAACCAGTCCCTATCGGAACGGCGCGCGCAGTCGGTGCTGGAGTACTTAGTGTCCGCCGGTGTATCAGCTAACCGCATGACCGCGCGTGGCTTCGGCGAAATACAGCCGATTTCTGACAACCTCACCGACGAAGGTCGCGAGCGCAATCGGCGCGTGGAACTCAAGGTGCTGGCCGAAGGCGAGGCCATGAAGGCAGAAGACGGCAGTACCCCGGAACCCGCCGCACCGCCAGCACCCGCGCCGGCGACGGAACTGGAGCCGCAAATGGACCCGGAGACGGACCCGGAGATGGCGCCGCCCCCCGGCGCGCTTTCTGAAGACCTGCTGGAGCCGTCGCCGGAACCTGAGCCAGCCGCGAGGGCGGCACCTGCGGCCAGCGGCACCGCCGCCGTGACCATCGTCGACATGATGTTCGAGCCGGCCATCCTCACGATCACGCCCGGCACCACCGTGACCTGGACCAACAACGACGGCTCCAATCACATCATCGAGTTCTCCGGAGAGAAGAGCGCGCGCATGAAGATGGGCGCCACCTACAGCAAACGCTTTGATCAGCCCGGCACCTATGACTATCTCTGCGCCATACACGGCGCCATGATGTCGGGCACCGTGATCGTCGCAGCACCCTGACGGCTCGCGCCCGGCACCCGCGGGTGCCGGGCCTGTGCCCAGCGGCCAACGAAGTCCGCGCCCTTCCCAGCCCCTCGCCAGGAGGCGTCATGTCCGAATCCGAACTGCTGTTCCCGCTGCTGGATACCGCGATGCAGCTTGTTGCGCTGCTGAGTCTCGGTGCCGTGGCGGTCTTCACGCTGCCTTCTCCACAGCGGATGCTGCGGAGCCTGCATCGCCGCCGGCACCGCCAGCCGGACACCTGAAAACAATTCGCCCCGGCGTTAACCCCATAGCAAGCTGCGCTGCGTTATCTATGGGGTCCATCACCGGAGCCGACCGTGTTCAAAGCCGCCTTAGTCAGCCTCATCGCGTTGCTGTCCTGGTCCGCCGTCGCCTCCCATGATGTTCCGGGGCGCATGGCCGAGGTCGAGGTGGTGGACGCCCGCAACGGCAGGAGCCTGCCGCTCTATCGCCACGACGGCCGCTGGTACGTGGCCGGCGAACCGGGCCGGGAGTACGAGGTGCGCGTGCGTAGCCGCCAGCCGCAACGCCTGCTGGCCGTTGCCAGCGTGGATGGCGTCAACGTCGTCACCGGTGAAACCGCACACCCGCGCCAGAGCGGCTATGTGCTGGACGCCTACAGCGAGACCCAGATCGACGGCTGGCGCAAGAGCATGAACCGCGTGGCCCGCTTCTACTTCACCGACCTGGGCGACTCCTACGCCGCGCGCACTGATCGGCCGGATGACGTCGGCGTGATCGGCATCGCGCTGTTCAAGGAAAAGAACCACTATCGTGCGCCTTGGGCCAAGGATGCCGAGCGCGATGATCGTGCCCCGCAAGGCGCCGCACCCAATGCCAAATCGGAACGCCGCAGTGCCGA